>CAMQXY010000026.1 GCA_947039005.1 uncultured Photobacterium sp. | reverse complement strand
GATATCAGGAGGTGATATATTAAGACTATATACCTTGAACCATGACTTCGTATCTACCCTTACCTTATGCTTATATGTTGAATGTTTATTTTTACCCATATTGTAGATCTTCATAAAATATTGTTCATTACGATCTAATTTAAACATTTCCATATAGATGTCTTTTACTGAGTATCTAACTAGGTGTTAATACTTATAAATAAAAACGGACAAACTTTGGCGGCTTGTCCGTTTTTGTTATAAATTAAGTACTAATATATTATGATTGTTGATTGATAACTTTGAGTATTGTTTTCTTTAGTTTTTGATGTTTATCTAGTATTAAATCTAACTCTTCAGGTCGTATTGGTTTGGCTAAAAAGCCATCCATACCAGCTTGATGATAAAGAGATTGATCGCTGTGCATAACATTTGCCGTTAATGCAACAATTGGTGTGTGAATGTTGAGCTTTCTAATGTATTTGGTTGCCTTTAAGCCATCTAAAACTGGCATTGAGATGTCCATAAACACCAAATCAAACAAATCGTGACGCTGTAACAGTTTTAATATCGCTTCTTGTCCGTTATTAGTTATCGTAACTTTATGCCCTCGTCGTTCCAACATTAATTTAGCGACAAGTTGGTTCGTAGGGCTATCTTCAGCTAGTAATATATCAAGAGAACATTTGAATCGTGATTTTTTTTCTTTTGTTGGCTCTGGTATTTGAATAATTGCTGGGTTGATCGGGAATGTGACTTTAAAACAACTTCCAACACCTAGTTCACTATTAAGTGAGATACTTCCCTGCATTTTATTTATCAATAATTGACTAATCGTCAAGCCTAAGCCTGTTCCGCCATATTTACGGGTAATACTGCCATCTGCTTGATGAAATGGATTAAAAATATTATCCTGAGCATCTTCAGCAATACCTATGCCAGTATCAAAAACAGAAACTTCAATACAGTTATCTAATTTAAGAGCAACTATTTTTACAGTGCCAATATCGGTAAATTTAATAGCATTCCCAATTAGGTTAAACATGATTTGGATAATGCGATTTTTATCTGCATGGATAAATTCAGGAATAGATTTATCAATCGAACATTGTAAAAATATCCCTTTTTTATCCGCTTCTGGTTGGAGTTGATTTTGTACTAAAGTGATACTGTCAGAAAAATTGATATTACTATTAAATAATTCAAAGCTACCAGATTCAATGCGGGATAAATCAAGAATATCGTTAATTATAGTTAAGAGTAAATGTGCTGATTGCTCCATTTGTCCTAACCATTGTTGCTGTTCATTCTCTAATCCCGATGAAGATAATAGATCCATTAATCCTAATACTGCATTTAATGGCGTTCGAATTTCGTGACTCATCATCGCTATAAACTGTGATTTTGCTTTATTTGCAGATTCAGCTTGTTGGCGAGCTTGTTGTAAGTCAAATAATCGCTTTTTCCTTACCGTAATATTTTTAACTGTTCCACGATAACCAAGTAACAATCCATGTTTATTATAATAAGGTGTACCACTAAAACTTAGCCATTGATCTTTGTCATCAATAAAAAGTTTCCATTCAAGATCTTCAAAAGACTTGTTTTGCTCTAATTGTAATTGAAATTTTTGTTTAAAATCATCATGGCCATCGAAAAATTCTAGGATGTTATCTTTATCGATTAAATGATTAGCTATCTGTGATGATGAAATATAACTAAAGTTATAATCAGTATCTATTTCCCAGAACCAATCACCAACAGTGCGTGCGAAATCTTTAAATCGTTGTTGGCTATGGGTTAACTCTTGTGTTCGTGCGGTAACTAATGACTGTAATCTCTCTCTATAATCAATGTCAATAATTGCTCGCTCAAGTAGTGGTCTAAACCGATTAAGAACCCGCCGACAACTAGAGGTGAAATGTCCTTTTTCACTACTCATTAGAATTATCATAGCGTCACCTGAGCTTATTTTTACTCCGGTAATTAAGCTTGAATGGCATATATTTAATAAATCTGTACTTTTATTTTTAAATTCTTCAATATCTTTTGGTGAATATAAAGCAATGCACTCACCATTTATACAGCGACTAAATGTACTACCGACTTGCCAATGACTAAAATCAAGTACCATAACAGTACTCATTAACACTTTTAAATCAGATGCCTCATCGTCACGAGTTAGAACTATCGCATTATCAAATGCAATAAACTTTCGAAGTACTTCTAATAAACTATTGAAAACTTGACGCTTATTATTTGCGCCAGCCATTGCAGAAACCCCTTCTAGAATTGCTGCATTTTCTATCCGTAATTGATTTTCTCTTTCTTGGCTACGCTGAAGATCTAATAATGTTTCTTGTAATTTTTCCGAGTCAAAACCAATCATCATTATTAGTCCCTATGAAAAACAACTGCTGAAATCATTAAATTACCATGAGCATTTTCACCCGTAATAAATTGACCTTGTTCACCAAAAGTAAACGGGCAAACAAAAGGTTTATTATGCATAGCAACATTTACATACAATGCAACCTCACTCATCCGCTGTTGAACTTTAAGCATGCAGCCTGCACAATAGATTGTTATGCCTCCAATGGGATTTAATTTAATGCCATTTGTTGCAGTAATAACACGTCCTGCTCGAGTTATTAAACGCTCATCAGTACCTGTCATAAAATATAAGCGTTCGCCTTCAATAATAGAGGCAAACATTTTTAAGCCATTCGTTTTAGTCACCATTAAAGGATGTGCTAATTTAAAAAATGGTAAATCATGTATTTCTCCAACTAGACGTCCTAGTGGATTTAAACTACTTTCATTTATAATACTACTGTTTGTTTCAAATCTTTGCTTTATCCATTTTTGATAAACCTCTGCCGCGGGTTGATGATCTAATTCAATGAGTTCTCTACCTTGTACTTTTGTCGCAATAGCTGAATATGAGGTTGCGGCATATCCAGAGTGAAAAGAAAAACTAACCTCACAATTTGGATAGAAAACAGCAATACCTATACCCTGCTGTGTTTGTTGTTCTTGATTGAATATTTTCCATTTACCCTGAACATTATTATCTGCAGCACTACCACCAATGATTGCAATATTTTTACCTACAACATCTTCTATACCTCTAATCACTTCTTCTTCATTACCAGGTGTTGCATGAAGTAATATTAACGTTGGTGATTCACCAAGCCGACCGCTATTATTAATGGCTTTTAGTATTGCTTGACGTGCAATATTGAAAATAGAACTATTAGATGAAATAATAGATGTTCCATAAGCTCCGGCAATATCATTAATTGCCCAAAGAGCAATTCCTTGTCCATTAATATAACCATCTTCCGTCATAAACCCCTGACAAGATGAACATGCAAGGAAAGGTGTATTTGGATAGCGTTTAGTTAATTCTAATTGTAAAATGTCGGAGTCGTAATCTTCTGAAAAATACAATAATAATAATGATGGTGGTGCAATTTTAGCATCTAGTTTATTGATAGCATCAATAATCGCATCATGAGAATTATTTAATACCGAAAAGCTTGTTGCAATATCCATAGCCATATCTTTTTATATTTTTCCTTATGATAATCATTTTCATAGATATGATCAGTAAACAAATCATTTAAATTATTATTTTTATCTTCTTATTAAGAATTAACCTGTTATCTCCTATCATAGTCTAATTAATAGATTCAAGGGGTGTTATTTTACTTTTCAATTGTTCCAAGATGTTAATCTTGGTTACAGATAGATAAAAATATATTTTTACCCAATGGTTCTAATAAATAGAAATAATATGATCGTTAATAAAATAAACAGACTTATTTATAATGTGGAGATAACTACACGATTAAACACTTTCATATTTTCGACATTATCGAACGCCGATATGTATCAATACGGCAGTTACAATTATAACTAATCACTCGTAACTAAAGATAAAATTGCCTATTAGCTTATAACCAGAGATTAAAGTAAATCATATTCGGCTTAGTTAGATAAATATGTCAAACGAGAATTAAGAATCTCTTATTATCTATAGTAGTTCGCATTGGGGAATGCAGTGACATTGAATTTTTAGTATGGGTTCAATTGGAATGTAGTAGAGAATAAAATTATATTATTAATAGTAAGATGAAAAACCCTAACACAGAATAAATAATACTCAGTGTTAGGTGGAATATTCAGTATAAAATAACAGTCTTTATCTTATTTAGTTACTGTAAATTCTGAAGAATAAGTCTTGTCATTTATCTTAATATCTATACCCCAGATCATATTGTCATGTGTATATTGAGGGACAGTAAACTCACCTTGCCAAGCATTTTTATTTTGTGTAAAAATAATAGGCGCAATTCTCTTATTCATAGTAATACCGCTTACTATAGCACTAGGATGAGCATCAATATTATTAATCTGTAGCCTAATTGGTGTGTTAGCTTGTGGTCTTGGCGGTGATAATGTCACTGTTACCTGCTTATTATTAATATTAAATAAGCAATTACCCAAATTTAAATTACATATTTTTGTTTCTATTTTAACGATTGGCTTTGCTTGATATGTCACGGTACGCCAAATAAATGCAGTGATTAAAATAATCATTAATATAATAATTTGAATTAATCGCCCTTTGGTTAGCTTTTGTGCTGCCATTTCAGTTCTATTCCTTCATAACACTTTTAAACAAGTAACTTATTTAATATTAAATAAATCATATAATAGTGAGATTATAATTTATACGATAAAAAAATATATCATGCATAAATAATAGTTTACGTTTTATGTTAGTTATTATTTTATAAGGAACTAATATTTTTTACTATGCTGATGTCTATACTAAATAGTATAACACTATAAACTGTTCAAAATGATTATCATGATACTGAACGTTATCGCCAATGCTTGAAGGAAGTAAAAGACATATCGATAATAGTACCCTCTTTTTTGTGAGAATATTACAGCTTACAGTACACTAATAAACACTAAAAGTGACACTGTGACATTTGTTTTTAATGAATATTTATCAGCCTAAGGTCGTTATTATTTAAAAATAACGACCATTGTTAATGTAATCATTATGTAAATAACAACCAACCTCACTTACCTATGTTGCAAACATTAAGTGCCCTAAAGACTATCAAGTATGGTTACTATCTAACAAAAATAGAGCAAACCCATCATAAATACATGCAAATATTAATATATAACTATTTATATTGACAAGCTGTAACTCTATTTTAATTGTTGGCATATAATATTATTTAAAATTATTAAGATAAATAGCAATTCTTTACATGTTAATACTATGACATTCTTCTTTTTTGCATAAAATATACGTTCTTTTTATGAGCTATATACTGTAATTCATTTGAGGATTTATGTCGTCAAGGTGATAATGTCTTATTTTATAATGGTATATAAATCCTTAATAATCATCTAAACCATCACTCTCTATCATCAATTTTTAGTCATGATTGAACCTAATTTTGTAACTGTATTATACGGATTAAGATCATTATATAGGGATGTTGCTACTACCATAACAATGAAAATACGATATAAATCTTAGACATAACCTAGATAAAATAAGTAATTATATGATAATGATACTAATCGTTACTCAACATGCAGTTCAAGTGTAAACTCTAGATAAATAGTATAACCAATTGATTTATAACTAATTATTACTTTCATTGTAGAGGTTGTATTTGCTGGCTATGTTGTAAATAGTGGTCTAATTCTATATATATTAGACGTAGAACTAAATATTTTCACCGTTAACATCATAAGTCCTTATCGTATTTTTAGATGAATTACGTTGAAATCTAGTCTATTCAACATTAAAAATAATTACAATATCAGGTCATACTATGGATATATGATGGCGATATTTTCTTTGTGGTAGACATATTATCGGTCATAGTAATCATTGAATCAGAGTTAAATACATCAAAATAGCCACTGAACGACAGCCACTTTAAACTGACGAACGGATTATTTATTGCACCATAATTGATTACATTGCAACCGATCGAATATAGTAAGGTTTTTAATACTCGTAATATTGCTTCATAATATGTTAAAATATTGACCTACATCAAATTGGTTAGATAGGCATATGATTTCAGACAAATTTACTACAAAACGCATTCAATCTGGCGGATGTGCTATTCACTGTCAAGACTGCAGCATTAGCCAGCTATGTATCCCATTTACTTTGAATGAATTTGAATTAGATCAACTGGATCAAATTATCGAGCGTAAAAAGCCGATCCAGAAAGGACAAGAGCTATTTAAAGCCGGTGATGAACTTAAATCACTGTATGCCATTCGTTCAGGTACCATTAAAAGTTACACGATCACCGAGCAAGGTGATGAACAGATCACGGCATTCCATTTAGCGGGTGATTTGGTTGGTTTCGATGCTATTAATGAAATGCAGCATCCTAGTTTTGCACAATCATTAGAAACATCAATGGTATGTGAAATACCATTTGAAATTCTTGATGAGTTATCTGGTAAAGTACCTAAACTTCGTCAGCAAATCATGAGATTGATGAGCAGCGAAATTAAAGGTGATCAAGAAATGATTTTATTGTTGTCGAAGAAAAATGCAGAAGAACGCTTAGCTGCATTCCTTTACAACTTATCATTACGTTTTTCTCAACGTGGTTTTTCACCTCGAGAATTCCGCTTAACAATGACTCGTGGTGATATTGGTAACTACTTAGGCTTAACTGTTGAAACAATAAGTCGTTTATTAGGTCGTTTCCAAAAATCTGAAATGTTAAGTGTAAAAGGTAAATATATTACAATCTTAGATCATGATGAATTAGCAAAACTTGCCGGTGTGAGTAAGAGTAATAATTTATAGTAGTATAATCTTCTATCTAATCAATTTATAAGCAGGTACTTTTGAGTACCTGTTTTTATATCTGCGCCTTTCCTTTATCAATCTTTATCTCATTTTTACATTTTATTGCTTAAAGCACTCCCCATAGCGGTTGGTTTAGAGTACAGTGAATGTTATGTTAATTTTTTAATCACTTGATTTAAAAGTGCATCAGAGAAATGTAACGGTAAATGTGTTCTCTTTGTTCTTGCTCATTGAGAAAAGAGATTCTGCCGTAGGGAGGCATTATTATGCAAAAATATAAAAATATCCTTGTTGTCGCTGATCCTGAACGAGAACAACAACCTGCAATATCTCGTGCCATTCACTTAGCAAAGACTTGCGATGATGTGAAAATTATTGTTTTCCTCGCTATTTACGATTTTTCGTATGAGATGACATCAATGCTTTCTTCAGACGAACGTGACGCAATGCGTCGTGGTGTCGTTATGCAGCGTGAAGAATGGTTGAAAGAGATAATACAACCTCATACAGAGAAAGGCATTAACATCGAAATCAAAGTCGTATGGCATAACCGTCCTTACGAATCTATTATTGCTGATGTGTTTAGCCAGGATATTGATTTACTAATAAAAGCAACGCATGAACATGCTAAATTAGGTTCTGTTATCTTTACACCAACAGATTGGCATTTATTACGCAAATGCCCTGTTCCTGTCTTATTAGTAAAGGGTGAAAACTGGCCAACAAATGGTAATGTTCTAGCATGTGTGAATTTATCCGCTGAAGATGATACCCATGAAGATCTTAATGATAAGATCGTAAAGGAAGCTATTGCTTTCTCATCAATCACTCATGCAAATGTTAATTTAGTTAATGCCTACCCTGCTACACCCGTCAATATTACTATTGAACTGCCTGAGTTTGACCCCGCGTCATACACTGATGCTGTTCGTGGTCATCACTTAATGACAATGAAAGCCTTACGTCAAAAGTATACTATTGATGAAGAACAAACCTATGTTATCGAAGGTTTAGCTGAAGACGTAATTCCACAGGTTGCTGACGAAATTAATGCCGAACTTGTGATTCTTGGTACCACTGGACGTACTGGATTATCTGCTGTATTTATTGGTAATACGGCTGAGAATACCATCGATAGTTTAAATTGTGATTTACTAGCATTAAAACCAGATGGTTATATTAGTCCATTAGCGCCAAATTCTATTGATTAATAATAAGTCGTAGCTGAAATATAAAACGCCTCATTAATTGAGGCGTTTTATTATTTAGGCTCAGGCGTTTTTTCATTAATAAGCCATTTTGTAAACTTAGTTAGATACCACTCATTTTCTTGTTCTGAGCAATAGGCATGGCTGAGTTTTCGATATTTCCATTCAGCTGCTAGCGATACGCGTGTTTGATTCGTTGCTCGCTCACCAAGATAGGTTTCACAAAGCTGACTATTAGACATGTGTCGTGCATAACTGTTAACACTACTGCCTTGAATACCCATTTGTTGAGCTTGATGTGAACTGCACCCAACGGCTATAAAAGAAAGTCCAATGAGTATGATTATTGATGGTTTAATCATTATTAATCCTAATACATCTATTTTTCTAATAATATCAATAAATAAAAAAAAGTGGTATGGCTTTTTTTATTATTAAAAACCAATAAACAATCAGATTAAGAATATTGCACTACACTGAAGCTATTAGTCCGTAATTAAACAGTTCATTATGTGTAAGATTTATAAAATAGTAGCGCTATTTATATGTTTACTCTCTTTTAATGGGTATTCTATTGGTATCAATGACAGTAAATATATTGAGTTAGGAGGCAGTTTAGATCCTGCCTTAGTAAACACTGTTAGTGATTCATTACATACACAAGCAAATAAACAAAAATACAATTATGTTGGATTAGTGATTGGACGAGGTTATTGTTCAGGCACTTGGCTTGGAAGTGATCAACAATATAGTTATATATTAACAGCTGCACATTGTCTTCAAGGTTACGAAAATAATCAACACCAAGGTCAATACGTGAGTTTTAAATTACAGGATGGAACTGTTATTAGCTCAGGTCAATCAATAAACTACTTTAATCACTATACCGGCTGTAGCTCTGATATTGCTGTTGCAAAAATCCCTAAAGTCAGCGATCCGTTAGATAATAATGGCGATGTTATTAAACAACCGTATATAGATAACCATTTTAATAAAGACCTTCTGTTAGATTCTATTGATTTAACCGGTTTTGGTATTTTTGGATCGCGTTCATTGGGTCAATTAGGTTGGCTAGATAAACGTAATGGTACGGGGCAATTACGCTTTGTATATAAAGACTGCCTGATTAACCAAGCAATTGAAAATACACCAGCATGGGCATTTGCCTCTCCTGGTGATAGTGGTTCTGCAATTTGGCAGCAACGTAAAGGTGCTGATGTTGCCGTTGGTATTTCATCATGGTGGTTTGGATGGCAATATGGTTATTCAGGTCATGCTCCAATTGCTTTAAATAGTCAGTGGCTAAAAAGTATTGTTCCAATGCTAAAAACAGTGGATGACATTCCAACTGAAATCGAAGAAGAACCCGTTTTTGTATTGACCGAAAAAAACATACTTGAGACAGATCCATTAGAGAAAGATCTAAGAGGTTCTGTTTATTATGTGAAAGGTAATAATATCATCAATGGTCCTACTCGCTATATATGGCGTTATCCTCATAAAACCACCTTGTTTTCAACTAACCTCATTCATCAACAAACGGATACGACGTACCTTGTTTGGTTACAAGGACAACGTAAGACGCATTGTGGTTGGGGGAAAGTTAATAACAGTGCTTGGTGTTACCCTGCAGCCAATCTTGGTCAATTAAAAGTACAATTTAATCAAAAGGACAACCCTGACTTACCTATCGGTCGTTATAACGGTGATTTTACGTTTAATGTTAAGAGTCTGTATAACCGTGATTATAATGACAGTGTGACAATTAATACTGATATTACTATCGCTGAAACACTTCCTTTTGATGGCACTATTACTGAGGTCTCACCATTTATTAGTGAACGCTATGAAAGTTCGATGCGTGGAACCGTATACTATCTGTCACCGAATAAAAAAGGCAGTATTCGTCCTCGTTGGAGTCGAAGTACAGGTATTTATAGTCAGCTTGTCGTAGATGTAAAAAATAGCCAAACAGGTATAAGTCAGACTGTCATCTTACGTGGTGAGCGTTATCTTGGTTGTGGTTGGTCAATGATGAATAACGCGGCTTATTGTCGTAAGACAGGTCCTGTCTATGGTGAACTACGAGTCAGTTTTATTACTGAGGATAATCCAGACTTAGAGATAGGTGAATATAAAGGAAGTTTCCCTGTTACTGTTCGAGGATTACATAACCGTAGATTCAAACAAGATCTCCGTCTTAATGTTCATCTAAATATTACGGAGTAGTCTATGTATCAGTTTTTGTATAAACATTATCGATATCTTATACTTATAGTGGTGGTTGGTGTTGGTATAGGTGGTTATTATGCCAATAGTCACCGACATCACACCTTATCAAAGGCTATGAATAATGAGCCAGCGACTATTGCTTCAAGTAACATTAAGCATGAAGTCGCCCCCATTCCTGAAAATTTTGATGTGTTAAGCAAAAGAGATAAAGAGATAACAAATGCTCCAGTTACTGATGAACAACATCTATTCGTTGCTCAACCTCAGCATTATGATGAACCGTTAATACCCGTAATGAGTAGTGGCAATTCACCACCAATCAATAGCAATATTAATTTATTAACAGGAAGTGACTTATGGGTGTATCGACCAAATTTAAAGGAAGAAGTTGAATTAGAGCAGCAACTCTCTTTAGCGAATGATGCCACTGTAATGCAAATGGATGATGCTTTATTAAATCAACTGGTTCTTGGGGATAGTCTAATACTGTCATTACCCAATAAAGGTACCCAACAAATTGTAATTGCATCGATTCAAAGAGAAAAAAATGACGTTACTATATGGGGGTTACAAAATTCTCAGCGGCAAGATATTGGTAAAATAACCCAAATAAGAGAGATAAAAGAAGGCAGTTTTATTACTGATGATAAACAAGAATATCATCTAAGAACAGTAAGAAACAAAGGTTGGATAGCCAGTAAAGATCAATTAATTGACAATAATAATCAAGCAATTACGAATAACAAACAACCGTTTTCAGAACAGTTTCTAAATGTGAAATAGTATGATGACCTCTATAATAAAACGGCACCTACTTGATAGTAAGGTGCCGTTTTTTATTGTTTTTTTGCTACGAACGATAATTAAACGTTAGTAACATCAATGAACATACTATCATCAATATTTGTCGATGAAACTGTTGCTTCAGTGAAAGCATACTCAGCTCTATCGCCTTCACGATCCAATGGCAGATTAACAAAATCAAACAAGTTTTTATCTGCTAATTGGCTTGGGCTAATATTCTGAATAGATTTGAAAATAGCATCCACACGACCTGGTGTTTTTTTATCCCAATCCATCAACATTGCTTTAATACTTTGACGTTGTAGGTTCTCTTGTGAACCACAAAGGTTACAAGGAATAATTGGGAACTGTTTGTATTCAGCGTATTTGATCAGATCTTTTTCACGACAATACGTTAATGGACGGATCACAACGTTACGACCATCATCAGAACGTAATTTAGGCGGCATTGCTTTTAAGCGTGAACCGTGGAACATATTTAAGAATAATGTTTCAACGATATCGTCTAAATGGTGCCCTAGTGCAATCTTAGTCGCACCAATCGTTTCAGCAAAAGAATACAAGGTACCACGACGTAATCGTGAGCATAAGCCACACGTAGTCTTACCTTCTTCTACTTTTTCCTTAACAACAGAATAAGTATCTTTATCGACAATGTAGTAAGGAATATTTAGGCTTTTAAAATACTCTGGCAAAATATGCTCAGGAAAGCCCGGTTGCTTTTGATCAAGATTAACCGCGACAACGTCAAAATTAATTGGCGCTGCTTTCTTTAAATTAAGCAGAATATCCAGCATCGCAAATGAATCTTTGCCACCACTAATACAGGCCATAACAACATCACCTTCTTCGATCATGTTGTAATCAATAATGGCGTTACCCATATTGCGGCGAAGACGTTTTTGCAGTTTGTTATATTCAAGTGTTTCTTTACGGTTATCTGTCTGATTCATTACTACTTCTCGAACTACCGACAACATCGATAGTAGAATTACGGGATAAGAATTTATAGGGCATGAATTATACGTATTTTATTGTTGACTGGAAATAGCTATACACAATAAAAAAGCCCAGCACGCAATGGCTGAGCTTATTTAAGCTAACTGACAATGTAATTACTTAAAAAAGCTCATCACAAATTTCTTAACTTGGTCAATCAAGCGGCTAAAGAAGCTGCCTTCATCAACTGGCTCTAATGCAACAAGCGGTTGTTTGCCTACTTGCTTATCATTAACAGAGTAAATAATTTCACCAACTTGTTGCCCTTTCGTGATAGGTGCTTCAAGTTCACTATTTAGCTCAACACTAGCGGTTAATTTTTTAGCATCATTCCGTGACACTGTCACGTAACTTGTTTTATCAACACCCAATTTAACCTGATCTTTATCACCAAACCATACGTGCTCAGTAATAATTTCATCGCCAGCTTTATGTGGTATTACTGTCTCAAAGAAACGGAAGCCATAGTTTAATAATTGCTTACTTTCAATTTCTCGAGTTTTGGTACTTTTTGTACCCATTACAACAGCAATTAAACGCATGTCACCTTCAGTCGCTGAGCTGGTTAAACTGTAACCGGCGCCACTGGTGTAACCTGTTTTCATACCATCGACATTCATGCTTGGATCATACAACAAGCCATTACGATTACGCTGTGTAATGTTGTTATAGGTAAATGACTTTTCACTGTATAGTGGATAAATAGCAGGTAAATCACGAATAAGTGCCTGACCCAGTAAGGCTATGTCATAAGGGGTTGTATATAAATCCCCATGATCCAAACCGTGTGGATTAGCAAAGTTAGAATTGTTCATACCTAGCTTCTTCGCCCATGAGTTCATTAAACTCACGAATGATTGCTCAGAACCAGCAACATGCTCTGCAATTGCAACACTTGCATCGTTACCTGATTGAATAATCAAGCCACGAAATAGATCCATCAATGGTACTTCGCTACCCACTTCAATGAACATTTTTGATGAATCAGGGAAATTTTTTGCCCAAGCATTACGGCTAATAACAACAAGATCTTTCTCATTAATATTGCCTTGCTTCATTTCTTGACCAGCCACATAGCTTGTCATTAGTTTAGTTAAGCTAGCTGGGTTTAATTTTTCGTTTGCATCCTTTTCTACTAGAACCTTACCTGTATTGTAATCCATCAATACATAGCCTTTTGCACTTAACGTTGGTGCATCAGGTACAACCGTCGGCATGGATGCAGACGCTGAAAAAGATAAAGAGTAAAGCGCAGTAGCACCAACAAGAGAGAAAAACCGAGTAGTCTTTTCCATGTGAGGCAAAATTCCTTTAAAAAACGATAATATCAATCTACATAGCTATTGAGGACTTGCAGATAATGACCTAATAGGTATTTAGATTAGTTACTAGTATATCGAAAAAATATAATAAAACAGGTCTTAGTTACATTGTCTTACCAATTGCTATCACTGATTACATTTATAACGCTAATAGGGTTAAATATAAATCATTACTAGCAATTAACTACTGCTTATTTTATTTTTAAATTGATAAATTCTGCTTTGTTCGCATTTTTATTACTTTACAGATGGGGTATCGCTATTAAATAACGAAAGGTTAGGTTAAATTTATTCTATTGCTGTTTATTAATTAGGAACAAGTATGAACTATTACAATAAATTAGAACGTCATGCTAAAAAACTTTCTCGACTTGGGCATCTGAATGCCATTTGTGGCTGGGATCAGGCTGCTATCATGCCGAATGGTGGTGCCCAAGCTCGCTCAGAGGCAATGGCAGAGCTTGCTGTTATCTCACATGAGCTTGCCACAGCCTCTTATTTGGAAAATTGGTTCACGGAAGCTGAAACAGAAGATCTTACCCCTGAGCAACGAGTTAGCTTAGCGGCTCTTAAACGTCAGTGGATGATGCAAAATATTTTACCTGCTGAGCTTGTAGAGCAACAATCATTGACGGGGTCTCAATGTGAACATGCTTGGCGTTCACAACGTAAAACGAATGATTGGGAAGGCTTTAAGGCTAATTTAAAACCAGTAGTTGAATTAGCACGTCAAGAAGCAGCTATTCGTGCACAGGCGACAGGGCTAAGTCGCTATGATGCATTATTAGATCTTTATGAACCAGGTATGACGTCAGCAGTATTAGACGGTATTTTTACAGATGTGAAATCATGGCTGCCTCAATTAATCCAGCAAGTAGAAGCCAAACAAGCGACAGAGGTAACAATACCACTCTCTGCCCCATTTGCTATTGAACAACAACAAGCATTAAGTCTTGAAGCAATGAAATTACTCGGCTTTGATTTTGAACATGGCAGACTTGATATCAGTACTCATCCATTTTGTGGTGGTGTACCAACAGATGTGCGTATTACGACTCGCTATGATGAAAATGATTTTACATCAGCACTTATGGGGGTTATCCATGAAACAGGTCATGCGCGTTATGAGCAAGGGTTACCTCAACAATGGCGAGATTTGCCAGTAGGTGAAGCACGTTCAATGGGGATTCATGAATCACAAAGCCTATTTTGTGAAATGCAATTATCACGAAGCTCGTCATTTAGTCGATTATTAGCCCCGATGGTTCAACAGGCTTTTGATTCAAAAGAAGATTCACTGTCAGCAGAGAACCTTAGCCTTATAAATACGCGAGTTAAACCCGGATTTATTCGTGTTGATGCCGATGAAGTCACCTACCCTGCACATGTTATCTTACGTTATGAAATTGAACGTGACTTAATTGAAGGCAATATTGAGGTTGATGATATTCCAGCTATTTGGGATCAGAAAATGTCTCAATACCTTGGGCTGTCAACACAAGGGAATTTCACCGATGGTTGTATGCAAGATATTCACTGGACTGACGGTAGCTTTGGCTATTTCCCAAGCTACACTCTAGGTGCAATGTATGCTGCACAATTCATGGCAACAATTAATAAAGAAATAGATGTTGAACAGTTAGTCGCTCAAGGTAACTTAACCCCAATTTTTGAATGGTTGCATAATAACATTTGGGATAAAGCCTCAACGTTATCAACCGACAAGCTGGTGGAGCAAGCAACGGGCGAAACACTTAATCCTGAGCACTTTAAGCAGCATTTAATGAAACGTTATTTGAAGTAAGTTGATACATACACTTTACCTATTAATCTACTACCTTATTTAATTGTAGATAAGAGCGTATAGGTAAAGTGTACAAAACGCTTATCTAAAGGCGCATCTCAAACAACTTCTATAACTTCGTGAGTGTATGAGTTATTACCTTTCTTATTCTTCCTGTAATAGATGCAATGTATGGGCGATCATCAATAAAAAATGAATGTTGAACACTTAGTCGCTTAAAGCAACTTAACGCCAATCTTTGAATGGTTACAAATAATATTTGGGATAAAGCCTCAACAATTATCAATCGATAAGCTGGTGGATCAAGCGACTGGGGAAACATTGAATCCTAAGTACTTTTAAAAGCATTTAATAGATCGTTATTAAATAACGAACAACAATAGTTTTCGATATACACAAAAAAAACATTATTTATTTTACTTGGTTGTAATCTTTAACAAAATAACATCGAGTAGATCACAGTTTCATCATCATTGTTTTTTATACTCTTTACTAATAAATATAACGATTACCATTAAAGGATTTAAGAATGACTTATAAAGCAGCAGATCTAAATTACCATGGCGAAAATTGTGGTGTACATAACTGGATCACCGATGGCGGGCAATCATTCTACTGGCATCCTGATTGGCTACATATTGCAGAAGATGCAACAGGTTTACATAATAAGCATGAAATTGAAGTTGAAAACGGCGGTGAAATCACTAAAGGCCACGCTGTCCATGCGATTTTAAAGCGTTTAAATGAAATGCTAAGCAACGATCACGCTTAAACAATAAACACTGTTTTTACATTAAAAAAAGCCACTATCAACGAGAAAGAGTTCGCTGATAGTGGCTTTTTTATTTTAATGGCGTTAACAAAGACAAATTAGGCGTATCGATTCGCTGTATTCTCTGCAACTTTTACAATCACTTTAACAGCAAGCTCCATACCTTCAACGGTAATAAACTCATGAATACCGTGGAAGTTGTAACCGCCAGTAAAGATATTAGGACAAGGTAAACCCATAAATGATAATCGCGCCCCATCAGTACCGCCACGAATAGGCTTAATATCAGGTTGAACATCACAATCAAGCATGGCTTGTTGAGCAATTTCAATAATATGTGGATACGGAGCAACCATTTCACGCATATTAAAATATGAATCCGTTAATATCAGTTCTACACGACCTTGAGTTAACTTATCGTTTAGCTCATCAACCTTTTGCTGCATAAATGCTTTACGTTTTTCTTGACCATCACGATCAAAATCACGAATGATATAGCCAAGTTCAGTGCGAGCAACAGACGGTTCCATTGACTTAAGGTGGTAGAAACCTTGATAGCCATCAGTGCATTCAGGGGTTTCATCTGCAGGCATCATTAATTGAAATTGTGCTGCAATATTCATGGAATTAACCATTTTGTTTTTTGCAGTACCAGGATGAACATTTACCCCATGGCAAATAACATCCGCAGAGGTCGCATTAAAGTTTTCATATTCCAATTCACCGATTGGACCACCATCAATGGTATAAGCCCACTGCGCCCCAAATTTTTCAACATCAAACAGATTAGCACCACGACCAATTTCTTCATCAGGCGTAAAACCAATACAAATGTCGCCATGTTTGATTATAGGATTAGCAATAAGATAAGCGATAGCTGTCATTATCTCAGCGATCCCTGCTTTATTATCAGCTCCAAGTAAGGTTGTCCCATCAGTCGTAATAATATTGTGACCATGTAACTTATTAAGATCGGGATATTGGAATGGCGATAACACCTCATCCCCTATTCCTAAAGCAATATCACCACCACGGTAATTTTCAACAAGTTGCGGACGAACATTTTTACCCGATGCATCAGGTGCTGTATCCATATGGGCAATAAAGCCAATCGCGGGAATATCACCTTCCATGTTTGCAGGTAATCGTGCTGTAATATAACCATTATTATCAAGAGAAATGTCACTGAGCCCAAGCTCAATCATTTCTGACTGAAGTACTTCAGCTAACACACGCTGCCCTGGCGTACTAGGACAAGAAGACACTACACCGTTAGATTGAGTATCCAAACTTACATATCGTAAAAAACGTTCTATTAACTTATCCATTAACTTACCTTTCTTTAGCTCGTAGTAGTTGTTACTACCGCTAGTTTTTATTAAAAATACTGACATGAATATTATTATGGAAGAGTAAGTAAATGACATTGAGATATATCATCTCAGCGCAATTTTTTCTTTAAAATTACTCCCCACTTTTTAAGTGACGTGTTGTTTTTGTGGAAAGAAATGGAGTTAGTGTAATAATGTTTATGAGATCGGGGGTTTTATATATAAACATAAAGTTATAGTGCATTAGATTTTACATATAAAAAAAAGCCCCTTATCTAAAGGAGCTTTTTCCATCTGTATTAATAGAATTACGCATTAAAAGTATCATTGTTAATCGGCTCACTGACATTTTCATCAGGCTTTGACTCAGGTTTATTACCATCTGCGGTAGGTACAGATGTAACCTGCAATGTAATACCAAACATATTACGATAGATAATTGCTTTTACATTAAAGAAAAAAGGCAACGTCCAAAGTAAACCGATACCTGCAGTTACAATCGACAGAAAAAAGAAGATCATGACTATCAAGTAGATTGCTGTCATTGGCATGACTTTGCGGATAGTTGCCATAAATGAATATTGAATCGCTTTAATCGGCGTGATTCGTTTTTCACATACAAGCAAAATGGCCATACTTAATGCCATTGTTAAAAATAAACCCACCAATGGGAAAATACTGCTGCCTATTCCCTGGATGGATGAAATCAATAACATCGTAATAATCGACACTAATGTAAACGAAAATCCTTTCACAATTTGATTTGGTTTTGTTGGTAATCCGACTGAATGATTAAGTGCCATTAAACTTACACCAACATACAAAGGTGCAATCAAAACATCAGACCAAAAGTTAGCTATAAAGCCTGCTTTTAAAATGTCGGGGGTAAACCCCTTCCCTGTAATAAAGGCATCAAAAAACACATTAGGACTACCTAACTGTATTTTTAGACTTAGTAATAACAATGCTATTTGTGCAATAAACAAACAAACAATAGCAGGTAAAAATTTAGTGAAATTCTTTGCTGTTATTTTAAATGCTTCTTGAAGTACGGCAATTGGTTGTAACTCAACATCGCCAACCATTGCTTTTTCAATTGAACCACCCACATGAAAACTTTTTTTAGTTGTCTCTTTCATACTCATATCATCATTATTTTGGTAAGTGTATTGTACGTTACTCATCATGGTACAAAAACACTATTCACGTAAAAATTTATTTCAGAACCCAGTTAATGCATGAAAAACAGACAATAAATCACCAGTAAGGCGATAACTGCCGCTTTTTTTACTTTATTGTAAAGAGCATCCACTATTATTGAACATAAGTAATAATTTTTTGAGCTTAAAAATAAAACCATTTTATTATTACTTTAATCGTAATTTATTTTTTCAGTATTATTTGCAATAGCGACCATACGACTATGAATCTGAGTGCTATCATTGAACTAAGTAGCAGTTAATCTATAAATTTAGTGAGAAAACGCTTTAAATTGAAAGACTACAGGTCTATTATGCGCCCCTAATTTTAGCCAAAATATTGGGGCTTAACCAATCAGTCCCAAGGTGGAGATAACGTAGAATTGAACGTTGCAAAAACATCTAAGAAACCTGTAATTCAGCTGAAGGGTCTTAGCAAAAGCTTTGACGGTAAGCAAATCATTACAGGTTTGGACCTAGACGTAAACGATGGTGAATTTTTAACCATTTTAGGTCCATCAGGCTGTGGAAAAACCACAGTACTTCGTCTTATTGCTGGCTTTGAAACTGCCGATAACGGTCAGATCACCATTGACAGTAAAGATGTTACTGACATTCCAGCTGAACAACGTCTCGTTAATACGGTGTTTCAGAGTTATGCACTGTTTCCACATATGACAGTGTTTGAGAACGTCGCGTTTGGTTTACGCATGCAAAAAGTTCCAGCGAGTGATATTGAACCTCGTGTTATGGAAGCATTGCGTATGGTGCAACTTGATAAGTTTGCCTCTCGTAAACCTCATCAATTGTCAGGTGGTCAGCAACAGCGTGTTGCGATTGCACGAGCAGTTGTTAACAAACCAAAAGTTCTTTTGCTTGATGAGTCACTTTCAGCACTTGATTACAAATTACGTAAACAAATGCAGCTAGAACTTAAGCAACTCCAGCGGAAACTCGGTATTACCTTTATTTTCGTAACTCACGATCAGGAAGAAGCGCTTTCTATGTCTGACCGTATTATCGTAATGCGCGATGGTTATGTAGAACAAGATGGCACTCCTCGTGAAATTTATGAAGAGCCAACCAACCTATTCGTTGCTCACTTTATCGGCGAAATCAACGTGTTTGACGCTATCGTTAAAGAACGTTTAGACAGTAAGCGCATTATGGCTGACGTAGAAGGTCGCCATTCTTTAATCCACTGTGAACTTGATGTTGCCATTGGTGACAAAGTGAAAGTGCTATTACGTCCAGAAGATATTCGTATTGAAGAAATTCATAATGGTGATCTTACTACGGGCATTTTAGGTAAAGTTAAAGAACGTACTTATAAAGGTATGACGCTAGATTCTGTGGTACAGCTAGACTCAGGAAAGTCGGTAATGGTTAGTGAATTCTTCAACGAAGATGATCCTGACGTAGACCACTCTCTTGATCAAAAAGTTGCCATTACTTGGGTTGAAAGTTGGGAAGTGGTATTAGCAGATGAACAAGAAGTTTAATCTCCAAAACATCATCATAACGATTGTTGTAAGTTGGTTACTACTGTTTGTATTTGTACCAAACCTTATGATTATCGGCACGAGTTTTTTAACCCGTGATGATGCAAACTTGATCAAAATGGTGTTCACATTAGATAACTATGAACGTCTTTTTGACCCAATGTATGCAAAAGTACTTTTGCATTCATTTAATATGGCGATTACAGCAACCTTGTTGTGTTTGTTGATTGGCTACCCTTTTGCGTATGCCATTGCCAAGATGCCAGAAAAATGGCGTCCGTTGATGCTGTTTTTGGTTATTGTACCGTTTTGGACTAACTCGTTAATCCGTACATATGGCTTAAAGCTAATGCTCGGTACACGCGGTATTCTAAATAATGCGTTAATGTACTTAGATATTATCGATAAACCCATTCGTATCATGTACACCGAATATGCAGTAATGATCGGCTTAGTTTATATTCTGCTACCATTTATGGTATTGCCTTTGTATTCAGCTATTGAAAAGCTTGATAAGAACTATATCGAAGCTGCTCGAGATCTAGGTGCGAATAAGTTCCAAACATTTATTAGAGTTATTTTTCCACTAACAATGCCTGGCATTATCGCTGGTTGTTTATTAGTGTTGTTACCAGCATTAGGTATGTTCTATGTATCTGATTTGCTTGGCGGTGCGAAAAACTTGCTGATTGGTAACGTGATTAAGAGCCAAGTGCTCAACGCACGTGACTGGCCATTTGGCTCTGCAACCAGTATTGCACTGACGTTAGCAATGGCAATTATGTTATATGCCTACTATCGAGCAGGAAAATTACTGAACAAGAAAGTGGAGCTTGAATAATGGGTCGTTTCTTTAAATTCAGCTTTATGTCACTGGTATATGCTTTTTTATATGCCCCTATTATCATTTTGATCGTTAACTCATTTAATGCCAGTAAATTTGGTCTGAAATGGGGTGGCTTTACGACAAAATGGTATACAGAACTAGTCAATAACGATAGCTTGATGCAGGCTGCTGGTCACTCAATTACAATTGCAGTAATTTCAGCAACCGCTGCATCATTGATTGGTAGTTTAACGGCAGTTGCTTTGTTCCGTTATAACTTCAAGGGTAAGAAGTTTGTATCAGGTATGCTATTTTTAGTGATGATGTCTCCTGATATTGTAATGGCTATTTCGTTACTTGCTTTGTTCCTATTAATTGGCGCTAATCTTGGTTTCTTAACGTTATTACTATCACATATTACTTTTTGTCTACCGTTTGTTGTGGTTACTGTTTACAGTCGCTTAAAAGGCTTTGATGTAAAAATGCTTGAAGCTGCACGTGACCTAGGTGCAACTGAGTGGGTAATTCTAAAACAAATTATCCTACCACTTGCTAAGCCTGCTGTTGCTGCAGGTTGGTTATTAAGCTTTACATTATCACTTGATGACGTAATTGTGAGCTCATTCGTTACTGGTCCTAGTTATGAAATTCTACCTTTAAAGATTTACTCAATGGTTAAAGTGGGTGTTTCTCCAGAAGTTAACGCATTAGCAACTATTATGCTGGTCATTTCATTATTCTTGGTGATTGGTTCGCAACTACTCGCACGAGAAAAAAAGTAACATAAACACTTTTAGTGACGATTAAATGGCTAACTTACTTAAAGTTAGCCATTTTTTTATCTTTAATTTACGACTCGCTCAGTATAAATAACAACATTCTCTTTTCTGCTTAATTTATCTTTTTATGGATTTGTATAACAATATTATGTAAAGGTTAACTACCTGTTATTAATCAATGATCTGTAAATAAATATCTCTTTAAAATGTTCATATTTGTGATGGAGGTCTGATTTTATCTGCTATACTAGCTACGTTTACCAATTCATATTTGTTTTAAAAGCACACGCTTTATGCTGACTTTATAAACGACACAAAATTAGGAGAGGCGGTTTAAGCCGCTAGAGAACATTCTCGATATCCTGTTTAGTTAGGAGCTAACAACAATGAAAAAATGGTCTTTAATGATGGCCGGTACGGTTTGTGCAATGTCAATGTATTCAAACATTGCTACTGCGGCAGATTCAGATAGTAATAAATTATACTTTTACAACTGGTCTGAATACATCCCTAACGATGTATTAGAACAGTTCACAAAAGAAACCGGTATTAAAGTAATTTATTCGACTTACGAGTCGAATGAGACCATGTACGCTAAATTAAAAACTTATGATAAAGGCTACGATTTAATTGTTCCTTCAACTTACTACGTTTCTAAAATGAGTAAGGAAGGCATGCTTCAGAAAATCGATAAATCAAAAATCCCTAATTTTGCTGGTATCGGTAAAAACTATTTAAATAAACCTTTTGATCCTAACAATGATTACTCTATCCCTTACATTTGGGGTGCAACGGGTATCGGTGTTAACACTGATGTGATCGATAAATCAAAAATCACAAGCTGGGCTGATTTATGGGATCCTAAGTGGCAGGGTCAGTTAATGATGATGGATGATGCACGTGAAGTGTTCCAGATTGCATTACGTAAATTAGGCTACTCTGGTAATACACAAGATCCTAAGCAAATTAAAGCTGCTTACGAAGAGCTTAAAAAGCTAATGCCTAACGTATTAGTCTTTAACTCTGACTTCCCTGCCAACCCTTATATGGCGGGTGAAACGCCATTAGGTATGCTATGGAATGGCTCTGCATACATGGCACGTAAAGAAGGTTCTCCAATTGATATCGTATGGCCAAAAGAAGGTGCAATCTTCTGGATGGATAACCTAGCGATTCCAATCAATGCAAAGCATGTTGATAATGCATATAAGATGATCAACTTCTTACTTCGTCCTGATATTGCAGCAAAAATTGCACTACAAATTGGTTACCCAACACCAGTTGAAGCCGCGAAGAAGCTATTACCTGCTAGTTTCGTTAATGATCCAAGCATCTACCCACCACAATCAGTGATGGATGCCGGTGAATGGCAAAACAGCGTTGGTCCTATGACTGAAGTTTACGAAGAGTATTTCCAAAAACTAAAAGCTGGCGAATAATCACAGCAGTTAGTGTTAAGTAAATACAAAAAAACCGAGCTTTTAGCTCGGTTTTTTTATTAGTACGAATAAAATTTAAAGTACTTCTCTATTGTTGTGCTTTTAGTAATTCTTCAACATACGCAGGTACTAATTCAGATGCCTTACCATAACGCTTCTCTTCAAACTCATTTTCAACATTACTTGGCTCTAAATTAAGCTCTACCGTATGAGCGCCTTGCAATGATGCTTCATGGACAAACCCTGCTGCAGGATAAACATTCCCAGAGGTGCCAATAGAAATAAACAAATCTGCTTTCACTATCGCATCATGGATCTTATCCATATCAATAGGCATTTCCCCAAACCATACAATATCAGGTCGTAACGGTGCTGAAATTTGGCAGCAATGGCAGTGATCACTTGTATGTAAATCACCTTGCCATGTTAACGTTTGACCTGATTCACAACAACGTACTTTTAATAACTCACCATGCATATGAATAACATTATGACTACCCGCGCGTTCGTGTAAATTGTCGATATTCTGAGTAACAATGGTTACTGTACCGTTTAATTCAGCTTCTAACTTTGCCAAAGCGTAATGGGCAGCATTAGGCGCAACAGATCCATTTTCGATCTGTACTCGGCGGGCATTATAAAACGCTTGTACCAATTCAGGATCGCGTTGATAACCTTCAGGGGTTGCCACATCTTCAACTCGATGTTCTTCCCATAATCCATCTGCAGCACGAAAAGTGCGGATCCCCGATTCTGCAGAAATGCCAGCCCCTGTTAGCACGACAATATTTTTGTAAGGAAATAACATAACAACATCCCTATGGTGATAATAATGGTTAATCTTTATATTCTATTTATACCACTGATTTTATATGGATTAACGGTGTTTTTTATTAGACATTAGTATTAACAAGTCTTTCTCTATTTTATATATACATTTACCGTATTTTTATCATAAAAAAGCCGACACCTTCATGGTATCGGCTTACTGTCCTATGAGTAATACTTAATTATTCGGTGACGATTTAGTATTCATTGATGCAGTATCTTCTGCCTTATAACCCGGCTGATTTTCAGGGAGATCTTTTACTTCATCAAACCATAAGTTGTGGTGCTCACGTGCCCACGTCTCATCAACTTCTCCCGTAACCATGCCATCAAGACCCGCTTCCATACCAAATAAACCAATATAAATATGGAAGATAAAGCCACAGATTAAAATCAATGCCGATAACATGTGGAACAAGTTTGATAACTCCATATCACGACGGGTTTGATCGAAAATAGGGAAATCTAACACAAAACCACTGGCTGCAATCGAAAAACCAAATATGATTAATAACCAAAAAATAGCTTTTTCACCACCATTAGAGAAACCAGCAGATGGATGAGAGCCTTTATGCTTACCCACCATACCGCCCATCTTTTTAAACCACTCAAAATCGACTTTATTAAAGGTACTTTTACGCCACCATTTAACCAATACCGCCAATAATAGAATGGCAAAAATAGGTCCTATATAATTGTGGTATTGCTTGGCCGCTAGAATGATCCAGCCCCAAATTTCAGTAGGCACAATTGGCTTAATAAAATGTTTACCATAAACGAGTGTTAAGCCACTGAATCCTAAAGTAAGAAAGGTAAATGCCATGCTCCAATGTAATGCTCGGTCAATACGGCTCCAGCGTTTAATTTTACGCCCAGTTTTAGGCTTACTTAGCTTTAGCGGTCCAATCACCACATAAGCCAATGTAACCATCACAAGGCTACCAAATATCGCTAATGCACCAAGTGGCGACATCCACTTTTCTTTGAGGATATACCATGTTTGTCCAGGCACACTAATTAACACATCGTGCTCAGGCCAACCTGATGTGGTGTAACCCTTTTCGCCATCTTTTACCATTCGCCAATAATCAGCCCCAGCAAAGCCGATCACTTCTTTCTTTACTACGGATTCACCAGTAGTCGTTGCATCACTACCACTTGCCATAGTGGATACCGAAAGTATCATCATTAATACGGTAACCATGATAGTTAACCAGCGTTGAATTCGCTTAGTCATTAAAGCTCCTGTCCACTTTTAAAAGCAGATTAATTGGCACACCCATCACAACGTTGTACCTAACTATTACAACGAGTCTATAGATACACTTAAACGTTACTATTTAAGCCTATTTAAAGATGATTAAGCTTTACTCACCTTACTTGCATCGTAGGATAAATCGTCAGTACTTGCCCAACCTGCATCTTTTGCACCACGAGCAACAACACGCTTACTGAAAATTTCAGATATTTTTTCAGCATCACCCGCTAGTAGTGATTTCGTTGCACACATCGAAGCACACATTGGCAACTTACCTTCCGCAATACGGTTTGCACCATAAAGAAGACGTTCTTTTTCAGAACCTGGTTCAGTATTTGGACCGCCAGAACAATAAGTACACTTATCCATTTTTCCACGCTCTGCAAACGCATCTTGCTTTGGAAATTGTGGCGCACCAAACGGGCAAGCAAACAAGCAATAGCCACAACCGATACATAAATCTTTATCGTGCTGCACAATGCCATCTTCTGTTTGGCTAAAACAATCCGCAGGACATACCGCCATACAAGGCGCATCACTACAGTGCATACATGCTACAGAAATCGAGGTTTCCCCAGGAAGACCATCGTTTAAGGTCACAACACGACGGCGTTGAATACCCCAACCCACCGCTTCTGAGTTGGCATTTTTACAAGCTGTTACACAACCATTGCACTCAATACAACGCTTAGAGTCACAAAGAAATTTCATACGTGCCATCAGATGACTCCTTACGCTTTAGTGATTTTACACAATGTAACTTTGGTTTCTTGCATTTGGGTAACAGGATCATAGCCATACGTGGTTGCTGTATTGGCTGCCTCACCTGAAACATAAGGCGCACAACCTTCAGGATAACGGTCACGTAGACTTACACCCTCAAATTCACCACCAAAGTGGAACGGTAAGAAAGCCAGTCCTTCACGAACACGAGGGGTTACCATCGCTTTCACTTTAATGCGCCCTTTCTCTGCGCCTTCAACCCACACCATTTCACCATCTTTAATGCCAATATCGTTTGCATCTTTGAGGTTGATTTCAACAAACATTTCTTTTTGAAGTTCAGCAAGCCATGGGTTTGAACGAGTTTCTTCACCACCACCTTCATATTCCACCAAACGACCTGACGTTAGAATAATGGGGTATTCTTTTGATACGTCTTTCTCTTGAATTGATTTGAAAAGTGTTGGCAAACGGAACATCGCCTTGCTGTCATCCCATGTTTGGTATTCTGGCAATAAATCACGACGTGGCGTGTAAAGTGGCTCACGGTGAATAGGCACTGCATCAGGGAATGTCCATACAATAGTACGAGCTTTTGCATTACCAAATGGAATACAGCCATGTTTAATCGCGACACGTTGAATGCCACCAGAAAGATCTGTTTTCCAGTTTTTACCTTCAGCCGCTACTTTTTCAGTTGCAGTTAGGTCATCCCACCATCCTAATTGCTTGAGCATCTTAGCGGTAAATTCTGGGTAACCATCTTCAAGTTCACAGCCCAATGAATAACTGTCATCAGCCAACAGGCTCACACCATTACGCTCAACACCGAAACGGGCACGGAAATTACCGCCACCTTCTGCAACTGTTTTTGAGGTATCGTAAAGAATATGAGTGCCTGGGTGCTTCATTTCTGGCGTTCCCCAACATGGCCACGGTAAACCATAGGTTTCACCATTCACCGGTCCGCCAATCGCCTCTAGCGTCGTGAAATCAAACGTGCCCCAATTTTGCTGATGTTCTTTCAAACGCTCAGGGCTTTGTCCTGTATAACCGATGGTCCACATACCCTTATTGTATTCACGGGTAATATCTTCAATGCTAGGCTTATTATTCTCAACCTTGATGTGTTTGAATAATTGATCAGCAATACCTAACCGTTTAGATAATAAGTACATGATTTCGTGATCAGGTTTTGCGTCAAACAACGGTTCAATCACTTGATCTCGCCATTGAACAGAGCGGTTAGTTGCGGTTACTGATCCATAAGTTTCAAACTGCGTGGTTGCAGGGAAAAGATAAACGTTATCAGTGCGTCCATTCATCACCGCAGCAACACCAGGATATGGATCGACGATCACCATCATATCCAACTTTTCCATCGCGGTTTTCATCTCAGGTCCACGGGTTTGTGAGTTAACCGCATGTCCCCAATAGAACATCGCACGTATATTATCGCGTTGTTCGATCTTATCTTTGTTTTCTAAAACACCATCAATCCAACGAGATACAGGAATACCGGCGCTGTTCATTGGCTTTTTACCGTTATAGGTATTTTGATCAAAACGCCCTTGTAGCCATGAGTAATCAATATCCCATACTTCTGCCCAGTGCTTCCAAGCTCCTTCTGATAATCCGTAATAACCCGGTAAGTTGTCAGACAATACGCCAAAGTCTGTTGCACCTTGTACGTTATCGTGACCACGGAAAATATTCGCACCGCCGCCTGATTTACCCATGTTGCCAAGGGCTAATTCAAGAATACAGTAAGCACGAGTATTGTTATTACCTGTAGTATGTTGCGTACCCCCCATACACCACACAACACAACCTGGACGGTTTTCAGACAGTATTTTAGCCGTTTGATAGACTTGATCTTCTGGTGCGCCTGTTACACGCTCAACTTCTTTCGGGTTCCATTTCGCCACTTGTTCACGCACTTCTTCCATGCCGTAAACACGTTGACGAATAAATTCTTTGTCTTCCCAGCCATTATTAAAGATGTGATATAGCACACCCCAAACAAAGGCAACGTCAGTACCTGGACGTAATGAAACAAAGTGATCGGCTTTCGCAGCAGTACGAGTACGACGTGGATCAACTACCACAATCTTACAACCGTTGGTTTCTTTAGCGATCAGGATATGCTGCATTGCCACGGGATGAGCTTCTGCAGGGTTAGAACCAATAAACAAAATTGACTTACAGTTATGCATGTCATTCAGTGAGTTGGTCATTGCACCGTAACCCCACGTGTTTGCTACACCTGCAACCGTGGTTGAGTGACAAATACGTGCTTGGTGATCGACATTATTCGATCCCCATAACGACACCATTTTACGGAACAAATACGCTTGTTCGTTGTTGTGCTTAGCCGAGCCTAAAAAGTAAACGGAATCTGGACCTGACTCTTGACGGATTTTTAATACTTGCTGACTAACTTCGTCTAATGCTTGTTCCCAACTTAATTTTTTCCACTTACCGTTAACTAACTTCATTGGATATTTTACGCGCTTAGCACCATGGCCATGCTCACGTAACGCAGCCCCTTTTGCACAATGCCCACCAGCATTAAAAGGATGATCAAAAGCAGGTTCCTGATGGGTCCATACACCATCTTGAGTTTCAGCATAAATGCCACAACCCACAGAACAGTGAGAACAAATTGTACGTTTAACTATTTTAGGGGCACTGTAATCGGCTTCTGGAAAAGCTTCCGCCTTACGCATAAGACTTGGCGCAAAGAGGCTTGCACCTGCAACACCACCAGCGGCAGCAAGAGAAGAATTACGAATAAAAGAACGGCGAGAAATACCTAATTGGTTTTCGTCTTTGCTCACTTTATCGGAACGTTTAGTCAGTTTCATTTAAGGCTCCGCTTATAGGGTATTGTAGTAATCACGAATATGTTGGGTTTCGTGATACCCTTTTTTTGTTTTAGGTTCTTTGTTTTCAGTCTCTGCTGTCGATGCTTGAACAGCAGTTGTCGTCCCTGCAACTACAGCACCAGCCGCTACAGTCAAACCAATATTTTTTAGTAATTGACGACGACTATTATTTGTTTTTTGCTCACTCATTGCGTTTGCTCCTCTATCGCCACGCAGATTCACAGGTGTCGATTTTTTATTATAGCGAGTATCTTTTTACTGGGATTCTAAGAAACGGGTTTTCTCTATCGTCAAAAATTGCCAAGCTAACTCACCAACAGCGGTATAAAACACAGCACTCTTAGCGGCTTTTAAATCGGTACAAAATTTCTCACACCATTGGGCAAGATGACGATTAAAAAATGTTTGTTGAAGCTGTTCATCCCCGCCTTCCACCAGCATAGCCATAACCTCTAGTAATGCAGATATATGATCTTCCGGTTCAATCACAGACTGAGCACGTTCAAATCCCAGTTGTTTTAAATCTTGACGCAAATAAGCCAGAGGCATTTCCATTAAAGAACCGGTTAAATACCATGAACCAAATGGAATAACTTCCCCACGACCAATGCCAATAAACACATCTTGATATTCTTCTTCAACACTAACTAATGTCGTTTTCTGAGCCGCAAGTTTTAGTAAAGGCCAAGCTGAAGCCATCGTTTGACGTTGAAATGTTTTATCTGTATCAACATCAAGATTGGCAAGAAATTCAAGTACAGATTCTTCAGGTGCTTGACGATATAAATGTGCCAACATGTTATAAATTTCAATTCGAAGTAGATCGTCTTGATCGGCAAGATTCGTGTGAGCATTCATAGCTGCGTTTTCCATATAATGACCTTATACCCTTGTCTGACTTTGTGGATCTTGTTCCATCTTTTCGAAAATATCTCGAACACGACAATCTTCACACATAGATAAACGACGAATTGCTTCTCCTTGAAAATGTGAATGACTTTGAAGTTTCTCTGTCAACATTTTCACCATAGACGCTGGGGCAAAAGGTTTTCCACAACTGATACAACATGCAGCAGGTTCTTCATGAACAAGTTTATCGGCTTTACGTGCTTGCCAATCCCAATTAAAACCCGCTTCAAGGGTAATTACTTTTTCAGGACAGGCGGTTTCACACATACCACATTGAATACAATCTTGTTCTACAAATAATAATCCCGGACGATCACCAATAGCATGCAAAGCTCGGGTTGGACAAACAGCGACACAACTCATACATAACGTACAATCATCGGTATTACATGTCACAGAACCATAAGGGGCATTAGCAGCAACGACAGAATGTGCAGGTTGCAAAGGACTTGATTGATTAAGCGTTTCTAAAACAGTAAATAACTTTTCACGCTTAGTGCCTGTTAGTGCCGTTTCAATCGGAGTAATAAGTGCAGACTTATAAGCTTCAAAATTCGCGCTATCAGAAAAATCAAATAAACAAATACGATCAGCGTCATAGCCCAATTCAGTTAAGAAATTTTGCGCAATAGTTAATTCGTTAGTTAAAACAGCATCAATGGTTGCAGGAATATATTGAGTATTCGTTGCCAATAGAACTTGATGCGCACCATAAGCTAAGGCACTAAACCAAGTATCAATACCAACCGTCGCCAGTTCTTCTAATGCAATCGTAATAACAGAGGTCGGAAGTACAGCGAGTGCTTTTGTAACCGCTTCTGTATCACGCTCACCATAAAGTAATAATGTTGGCGCTTGACCACCTTCTTGCTTATAACGAGCTAAGACACTATGAACAAAGTTTTGAGTGATTTGAGGATCAGGTAAGGCATAACTGATCGCTTCTGTTGGGCATGCTGTCGCACATGTTCCTACTCCCTGACAAAGATAAGGATCAATCGCAATTGCTATACCATCAGAATGTAATGCGCCTGCTGGACAAGCATCAATACAACGATCACAACCCTTTACACCACGAGATGAATGCGCACAGAGGTCAGGATTTAAACGAAAGTATTTAGGCTTATCAAATGTCCCTATCATAGAAGGGAGATCATCCACCAGCGTCGCTAATTTTTCAGCAATACGTTTTTCAGCAGCCTGATTATCAGAATGTTCCGAAGATAAACTAACCGCGTAATAACCCGCAGCTGGAATTTCTACATTCATAACCCCAGTTGCTGTCATATCAAGCACAATATCAAAACAGTTACGACCAATGGCAATTTTCGCTAAGTTTGTATCAAGCGCATTATTTTCAAGGGTTGTATTGTCATGCCCTATACGACAATGAACATCAAATGCACCTAGATACCCTTTTACGGTAATCGATTGACTGTAATACAAGGTATGCGCTGTTTTGGTCTCACAAGTATTTGAATCTGTCGCTAGTAACGTCACACTGTTTAAAGCTGAAAATTGATCCGCGAGTTGAAGTAATTGCTCTGCCGCACCGATAATCAATAAATTACCACGACTTTCATATGTCACTGTTGGCGGAATAAGATTGGCAAGTTCTACTGTTCCCGTAATAGCAGCAGCGCGCGCTACGCCATTAGTATCAGTGAATGTATTTAATGTACTTTTTAACATTGTTATTCCTGTTTGCTCACTACCGCTAATCAGTGTCGTGGGAAGATAATAATTTTTCTTCTACTCTCTATAGAGCAATAACCGATCCAACTTTTCACGGAATAAAATGACCTAAAAGGAACTAAAATCATAACGAGGATATTACGTTATTGAACAATGAGACATTTTGTCTTACCTGTAGCGAACTAACGCGCCAAATTGTCTCTGTTTATGATTTTGGTCGTCTTCCCTTTTTGTCCCAGTCTGTTTTTATAAATGATGCTAATAATTCTCAAACGCTTTTATTTTTTCGCGTTACGATTTCTGTTCATCACTTTTAATGTCACGATGAATAATGGGTGTTAACGATAAATCTGCTGTAGGGAGTGCATCTTCATCAGAATCTGGCGTTATAACGTCAGAGTGATTAACCAATACATCATTCTCTATATCATTCCCCTCTATGGCAGTATCTGTTACAGAAGAATGGATTACAGAAGAATGGGGGTTTTGTTCAGAATCCATCGCATCAAGCGTTGATGATGAGGTTGATGTTAATGCTGATATTCCATCTTCTTTCAATTGCTCAGTTGCTGTTTCAGTGACGGTATTTATCCAACCCCGCATTTGGGAGGCAATCTCTGGTGCTAACCCCTCCATATTGCTAAAGTCTTCAGTGCTATCATCCATATCACTGATATAATTAAACTCTTCAGAGTGAAACAGTTTCCGTAATGCCGCTTTCTTAACGGATTTAGTCACTTGTTGTTGCATAAATGACGCGACACCCGATTCATAAGTCACGTTATCAGCATCATCAATCGTCAATTCAATAACAGGCTCATCGTCTATAACGTTTGGTGATACCGAGGAAACAATTGATGTTTGTTCGTTATCACTGGTCTTTGTTGCTTCCTCTACGGTTGTATCCAAAGAATTAAGAGTCAGTGACTCATCAGCTTCAGTCATCGTTTCCGTAGTAGCGCGTTCTGTATTATCAACAGGGCTTAACTTACGGCTTGACCAACGTTCAAAAAAATTAGTTGCCACTTGAACGTCCTTTTTTCTTATCGCCGCCACGTTTACGTTTAAATTCAAACAATTCACCATGACGACCTAAGAAAGCTTCCATCCATGCTTGAACTGCTAATGGGATCTCTATATGTAAAACAACATAATCACCATCCATATAACGTGCGGCAACACCTTGGGCTACAGTCACTAAAACAGGTTTTAATTGCTCGTTCTCTTCTGCACAAATAAAGAATAAATGTGGGCTTTGTGAATTGAGATTAAAACGATATTCCATGCGTTCATCACGAAAAAGTTCCAAAGGTATCATGTAGTTACCAGAACCTATGTTTGCCACATCCATATCAGAAGTAAGATCTTCTTCATACAGACAAATATCTTCAATCGTCCATGCGTATGTTGTCCAACGACCCACTTGGCGTTCTTCGGCTTGTAGGCGAAAATTAATAGGCCAAACATGTTCATTTTTCTTTAATTCAAGTTCTGCTTGTTTTGGCACATAGACTCCTACTGACAGGTTTTATGCTGCCTTTATGTTGTTATTTAATAAGTTTTGATGGTAAGCGTTATTTCGCTTGTTATTGAATATAAGCAAATATTAGACCAATAACAAAAAACCACATGAAAAGTACGCGATTTTAGTCCTTTTTATTCATTAACTGCGTATGAGTTAATTTGGCGTTTAGCTTAGCTTTTAGATATTTAGATATTTAGATAATAGTGGAACAATCTTTGCTTAACTTCTGTTTCCAATACGAATAATTAAACGCACACCAACCTTATTACGCAGGAATTGCAGATGGCGACATTGCCTAAAATCATAAAAACCAAAGCCACAGTGCAGCAAACCATGTCAGTAGAAATTGTTGATGAATATGGTGACCGCCACACCAAAGAGATTGCCTGTGAGCATCCTTTAACGGTGTACCTTAACTGGGTTGAAGTCGTTACACTCATGACCTTAGGTGAGCGTCCATCGGCATTAGTATTAGGTTATTTAAAAAACCAAGGCTTTATTAATGACCTAAGTGCTATTGAATCAGTGATGATTGATTGGCAAACCAATGCTGCGGTTGTTATTACCCATGAAAATACAGAAAACCTTGCTCAACAATTAGAAAAGAAAACCGTTACCTCTGGCTGTGGGCAAGGCACGATGTATGGCAATGTCATGAAAAAGCTCGAAGGGATTACCCTGCCACAGCCGCAAATTAAACAATCGATGTTATATGGGCTACTTGAAGCCTTGACCCATCATAATGAAACTTATAAAGCTGCGGGTGCGGTACATGGCTGCGCAGTGTGTAAAGGCACTGAGATTTTATCGTTTGTGGAAGATGTAGGACGACATAACGCCGTTGATACTCTTGCGGGTGAAATGTGGCTGCAACAACAAACGGGTGAAGATAAGGTTTTCTATACTACAGGTCGCTTAACCTCTGAAATGGTTATCAAAGTCGCGCAAATGGGTATTCCTGTGTTGCTATCTCGCTCTGGTGCGACTCAAATGGGCTACGATCTCGCGAAGAAACTCGGCATTACCATGATTGCCCGCGCCAAAGGGTTACGTTTTCAAATCTATAATGGTAGCGACAATATTGAACTTGATGTTAAAGGTAACGTAAGTGAAGGAAAACAA
>CAMQXY010000025.1 GCA_947039005.1 uncultured Photobacterium sp. | reverse complement strand
CAGATATAATAGATTACAGCATGATGAAAAACACACACGAAAGCGAAAGAAAAATTAATACAATAACAGCAATAAATATAATGAAATCATTTAACTCTCTACTGTATCTTTTTCAGATTAAATACGAGGCTTTTTATTTCTATATTAGTAATATTGAAGATGTTTCACATTGGTATGCCATTGGCTTTATGCTCAATAATAAAAACCCTATGAAAATAAGGAAATAAACATTTCATTATGATTCACAGGGTCAATTTTATTTTACATAAAACAATTATAGGTAAAGCTTAGCCACATCTGAAGGTTCTAATTCAACACCTTCCAGTGATTCATTCCAGTTCAAACCAACTAAAACACCATCTTCTACTAGAGTGATCATCCAGTCTTCAATAAAAATGTCTAGTGGTAGTTCACTTGGTTGGAACTCTGCCCACTCATCAGCACACTGTACTTTAGCATCGGCTTCATTTGACCAAAATGGCATCACTTCAGAGTCTTCAAATTCAGAAGAGGCAACAGATAACCAATCACCCTCTTCGTTACGAAGGCTCCAAACAACGCGCGTTGCTTGTGTTTCTGTTACGAACAAAGCTTTATTTGCTTGGATATCTGCAGTTAATTTAGTCATTATTTTCTCTCAATTTAAATGCCATAATATGGCTTTATCAGTTAAATATATCAACCTTTACCCTACTTAGATATTTTATCAAAAAAAACACCTTAGCAGCATTATTATTTAGTAAATGTTTACTGTATAACAACAATAGAAGATGCACAGTATCAATGAATAGCTTTTCTGCATAGCGTATATTGACTTATAGAAATTCAATGACAAAATAACGGCGAATGTTATCACTTTACACTAGGATGGTATCTTAGGCCTGAGCGCCACTTTGATCATTCATCACAACAACGCCTCAATATTGAAATGATCTTGAGACAACAACTACTTTTTAATTTTAGGTGTTAACATGCAATCACGTCGTGCAGGTAATATGCTTGCGGCATTTTCATTCATTCTTTGGGGAGTATTACCGCTTTACTACCAATATTTACCTCAAGCAAATACCAATGAATTACTCGCATTAAGGCTTATTTTCTCTGTACCTGTAATGTTAATTGTTATGATATTACTTCGACAACCTATTCCTGCCATCAAAGACATCCTTGCTGATAAGAAATCATTGGCAATGTGTGGTTTTGCAGGCGTAATCATGAGTGTCTCTTGGTATGCATTTACATGGGCGATCACCCATGGTGAAGTATTGGCCGCAAGCTTAGGTTATTTTATCAACCCGCTATTTGCGATTGCATTAGGTATGTTTTTCTTAAAAGAAAAGCTCACCAAAGCACAAGTTGTAGCTGTTATTCTCGCTCTTTTAGGCATTGGTTATCAAGTATGGCAATACGGTCAATTACCTTGGCTCTCGTTAATCATGGGCAGTTTTTTTGCAGTTTATGGCTTAACAAAAAAATACATCAAATATGATGCACTTACCTCGGTAACGATTGAAGCTGCCATATTAACCCCTTTCGCTCTCATCTATATGATATGGCTATATTTTAGTGGCGATAGTGTTGCCCTCACATCAGGAACAACCACCTTCTTACTTTATGCTGGTGCGGCGCCTGTTACAGTTGCACCCTTGATATTTTTTGCCTTAGCACTTAATCGTACCAGTCTTACTATGGTGGGTTTAATGCAATATATTGAACCAAGCTTACAATTTTTATTGGCAGTATTCTTATTTGGTGAAGTCTTTGATCAAACTAAAGCCATTAGTTTTGGTTTAATTTGGTTAGGGTTAGTATTTTGTACTGTTGAAGCATTACCTGCTCTCTTTCGTCGTAAAAAAAATATTATGCCCAATCACTAATCAATGTGTAGTCTCTCGAGATGATCATCCATCCTCGTTAGGCTACGCTATTTTTTCCTGCCTCTATTTAGGAAACTGCTATGACAGCACCGAATATTCCACCTACAACGTCATCTAATGACATTCAACAACTACAGCAAACCTTAGCTGAATTTGCACGCCTGCGTAATTGGGACCAATTTCATACGCCAAAAAACCTTGCTATGGCCCTAAGTGGTGAAGTTGGTGAATTACTAGAAATATTCCAATGGCTAACACCCGAACAAAGCCAGCAACTTCCTTTAGAAAAGAAACATCATGCCGCAGAAGAAATTGCAGATGTCATGATGTATTTACTACGATTAGCAGATAAATGTGATATTGATGTAATGCAGGCTTGCCAAGATAAATTACAACAAAATGCCGCTAAATATCCGATTAACAAGTGTTATGGCTCAGCGAAAAAATATAACGAATTGGATTAACAAATCAGCAGTAATAAAAAAGCTGACTCAAAGTCAGCTTTTTATAAATATTTTATTTTTCACCGACACCGCGGTTTTCTTTCTTCGCAAGTGCAATTTTACCAAAGCCTAACTTGCGGAAATAGCTATCTCGATATTCACGTCCAGCTTTACTACACGTAGATACTGCTTCAACTTGTTGCTCCATCTTTAGAAATGTCGTTAAATCAATACCTTCAGCAGCAGCTACCGCTTCATGAATGTTACGGTGTATATCAAAAGAGAAAATTAAACGCTTTTCTTCTTCTTTGTAGGTATAAACAATAGTACGTGACATAACGTCCCCAATAGAGCACAAAAGGAGAGCGAATTTACCGTATAAGTGCTCAATATGGAAGCATAACCGTCTTTACTATTACGATTAACTCCACAGTGTATTAATAATCAACAACTTCATGCGACTGTTGCGTTAATAAACCACCGTGTAATAAATCATCTTCAGACATTGGTTGATAAAAATAAAAGCCTTGAATGTAACGCACACCTAATGAGGCAATGAAATCTAGCTCTGATTGTTGCTCAACACCCTCAACAACAATATCAGCTTGAGTAATTTTCCCTAACTGTACCGCTATTTGAAATAACTCTTTACCGCGTTGACAATCAAGATTCAACACTAAAGAACGATCAATCTTAACTTTATCAAACTCAAATCGCGATAAATATGCCAATGAAGAATACCCAGTACCAAAATCATCTAATGCGACAGAAATCCCTAAAGCATGTAATTCAAACATTACTTGAGTCACTTTCACTTCATCTAGAATTAATAACTCTTCCGTAAACTCAAGTTCTATATGCCGAAAAGACAATGAACTATCCGTAATACGATCTTTTACAATCCTAACAAAGTTTTTAGATAGTAAAGTATCAGGTGAAATATTAATCGACACTTTAAAATCAGGGTTAATGACGATAAATTTTTCTGCCGCTTTTATCGCTTTATCTAATACCCATAAATCTAATTCAGGCATTAAGCCTAGTTGATTAAACGCAGAAATAAATGTTGGTGGTAAAATATTCCCTTGATGATTCCTAAAACGAATCAAAGCTTCATAACCACTAATCTTATTATTTTTGATATCAACTTGAGGCTGATAATAAAGAATAAATTCACCTTCTGCCTGTAATTTTTCAATTTGTTGTTGGGCACTAAGATTAATATGTAATGATGGAATAAAACTGGTTAAACGCGTTTTAACCTCAATTTCATCACTAGTAAATAAACGATTTGAAAATATATCAGAGACACCAATACCCAAACTGCGTTTATCCATTAATTTAAAAAAGGGTAAATAGATAGTTATACCTATTACAACTAATAATAATTGTAATAAAGCCCCTGAAATTGCCCCTCCTGTCGCCAAATACCCACTAATAAAAGGCGGCATTAACCAACTATGAATTTCACTTAATGGTGGCACAATACCTATATAAATAGCGCTATAAGCCACAACAAAACTCACAGCGGGTACTAATAAGAATGGGATAATCATAATCGGGTTAAAAATAATTGGAATACCATATAAAATGGGTTCATTAACATTAAATAAGCAAAGTACTAATGCCGATTTAGCTAACATTTTATAACCTTTACTTTTAGCAAAAAAAATCATACAGATAGCCAAACTCAACATATTACCGCTACCACCAATACCGGTAAAAAAGTCATAAAAATTAGTACTTAAGATATTTAAATCAACACCAAAATTATGCCATTCTGTAATATTTATAATAGTAATATCATAGAGTTCAGATTTATACATCTGTAATATATTATGACCATTAATTCCTATAGACCAAAATAAGCCACGTAGCACTTCATAAATAAGTCCATCTAAAAATGAAGTTGGGTCTAAACGAGGAATAAAAGACCAAGAAACCATTACTGATAACTGTTCAAATATTTTTCGCAACATAAAACTTATAGACAAAGCCATTGAAATAGTAACAATTGAACCCGCTAACATGCTCATTGAAATATCAATAAAAGAATGGTTAGCCTTTACTCTAAATATTCGAATGTTTTTTAATTTAGCAATGATTTCACAAGAAATATACGCAGTAAACAATGAGACGGGAAAACTTACAGGAAGAGGAATAAGGGGCGAAATTAAATTCCATTGATAAGAAACAATAAAAAATACCGTTAAGGATGTAGCAATCGCGGTACCCTTTGGAATACGCTTTACGGCTGATAAATAAGTTGCTAAATAAAAATTGACCACGATAGGGATCATGATCCCCGTTGTTTCGCCTACATAATGAACCGTTTTACCAAAATCACTAAAATTAAAATAATCACAGATTAGCGCGACCAGTTCACAAAAAGTTGAAATTAACACCAATGGCAATGCCATTAAAAAAACATTTGAAACTGCAACAAGATACTTATTAGCAGACAAATGGGACATTCTTTTAAACATTGGCATAATATTTTCTGCTTCTATACTAAGCGCTAAGCTAAACCAATATAAATAATGATATCTACATTGTAAAATTCATTATATTTCATCGTATTAATATAATGAATTTTTAATAAAGAGCAAAGAAATTTCATCTAAAAATCAACGATAAACAATAAAAAACATCTCCTCTATACAAAGAATATTTTTTTAATTGATAAAGCATTGTTTAAGATCAACAAAGTAAACTACTGCTGTATTCACGATGTTTTCCCATAGTTATGCACAGAAACAGTGGATAAGTTTAATGACAGTACAAGAAAACAGACTTAAAACATATCGGTGAAATATAATTTTCGTCACGGCTAAATGACTCAGTTATTATTTATCCATTTTAAAATAATGAATAATCTGATTTTCACTGCCTTTCCATACCAAAGAAGGATTTCGTTGGGCTTGTTCATATTTACCATCAACCATGACATCGATTAAATCCGCAATTTGCTGTTGCTCTGGCGTAAGATCTGACAATAAATACCCGCTCCATAACCAAATATCTTTACCAACACATTCTTGACGTACTCGCTTCACCAATTTCAAAACCGCTGCAACATTTTGAGGATGTAGCGGATCACCACCTGATAATGACAACCCACGCCGTTTAATACGGGTATCGTTAAGATCGTTAATGATCTTATCTTCCATCTCTTGGGTAAATGGATGACCTGCATCTAAACGCCATGTGCTTTGGTTATAACACCCTCTACACTGATGGACACAACCCGAAACAAATAAGGTTACGCGAGTGCCAGGGCCATTAACGATATCTACAGGGTAGTAATTATGGTAGTTCATTCTCTATCTCGATTAACTGCAGCTAGCGTTGACTATTCAACCAACACTTAAAACATAAGAAGTGCCCTGAGGCACTTCTTGTTTACAACTAAATAATGCTATTGATAACAGCTACATATGCTTAACGCGACGTTTAACTTCTTCTTGCTTACCAAAGTTAAATGGACGTGCATCTGGGCTACCTAAGTAACCACATACGCGACGAGTTACAGATACTTTTGATGGCTCATGGTTACCACATTTAGGACAAGTAAAGCCTTTGCTAGTACAGTCAAATTCACCTGTAAAGCCACACTCATAACATTCATCAATCGGTGTATTAGTACCGTAATAAGGCACACGGGTATAACTGTAATCCCACACGTTTTCTAATGCTTCAAGGTTATGCTGAATATTTGGGTATTCGCCATAGCAAATAAAGCCACCATTCGCGATATCAGGGTATGCCATTTCAAAGTCAATCTTGTCATATGGATTCACTTTTTTCTCAACATCCAAGTGGAAGCTGTTGGTATAGAAACCGCGATCAGTTACACCAGCAACAACACCAAATTCTTTGGTATCAATGGCACAGAAGCGGCTACATAAATTTTCACTTGGGGTGCTGTAAAGACTGAAGCCATAACCTGACTCTTCTTTCCATGCATCCGTTGCATCACGTAAACGCTGAACAATAGCAACCGATTTTTCACGTAGCATTTCACTATCATAAACGTGAGTGTCATTACCGTACAAGGCATTCACGGTTTCATGAATACCAATGTAGCCTAGTGAAATTGAAGCACGACCATGTTTGAAAATTTCTGATACATCATCATCTTCTTTAAGACGCACGCCACATGCACCTTCCATATAAAGGATAGGAGCCACACGTGCTTTTACGCCATTTAAACGGGTAATACGTGTATCTAGCGCACGACGAGATAATGCTAAACGCTCATCTAAGATCTCAAAGAAACGGGCTTCATCACCTTTTGCTTCTAGCGCAATACGTGGCAAGTTAATACTTACGACACCAAGGTTATTTCGACCTTCATGAATAAGTTCGCCGTTTTCTTCATAAGGACCAAGGAAGCTACGACAGCCCATCGGGGTTTTAAACGAACCGGTTACTTCAACTAATTTGTCATAGTTTAAAATATCAGGGTACATACGCTTAGATGCACACTCTAATGCCAATTGCTTAATATCGTAGTTAGCATCATCTTGTTTATGATTTAAGCCGTCTTTAATTGCAAAAACAAGCTTAGGGAATACCGCTGTTTTATGATTTTTACCTAAACCCGCAATACGGTTTTTAAGAATAGATTGTTGAATTAAACGCGATTCCCACGATGTGCCTAAACCAAAGCCAAATGTTACAAAAGGTGTTTGACCGTTCGCAGTATGTAATGTGTTTACTTCATATTCTAATGATTGGAATGCGTCATAACATTCTTTTTCAATACGGGCTTGTGCAAAAGCAATAGGATCTGCAATGCCCCACTCTGTTGCTACTTCTAAATGCTTAGCATAACTAACGGTAACATAAGGTGCTAACACTTCATCAATACGGTTAATCGTAGTACCACCATAAATATGGCTCGCAACTTGCGCAATAATTTGCGCTGTGACCGCTGTTGCCGTTGAAATTGATCGAGGCGTATCAATCTCAGCATTACCCATCTTAAAGCCATGAGTTAACATGCCGTTAAGATCAATCAACATACAGTTGAACATTGGGAAAAATGGTGAGTAATCTAAATCATGATAGTGAATTTCACCACTTTCATGTGCTTTAACAATGTCACGCGGTAACAAATGTTGGGTTGCATAATGCTTAGCAACAATACCAGCCAATAAATCACGTTGTGTCGGGATCACTTTACTGTCTTTGTTAGCATTTTCATTTAATAATGAAGCATTGCTTTGTTCTATTAAGCCACGAATTTCATTATTTAAACGACTTTTCTTCTCACGAGAAATATCACGATCATGACGATATTCAATATAAGCACGAGCAACAATCTTGTGTGGACCTGCCATTAGCTGTGTTTCTACAGCTTCTTGAATGGAGTGAATATCAACATTTTCAATATCAGCAAATTGTGCTAATACCGCTTCAGCTACTGACGTAGCGTAAGCCTCATCCATTGTATGACACTCTGAATCGCTGATGGAATTTGCTGCCCCAATAACGGCTTCTTTAATGCGTAAAACATCGAAAGATACACGGCAACCATCACGCTTTATTACTACAGGATTCACACAAGGCTCCTAAAATCACAGAAAAATGACACTGTCACTTAAACACAAAATATAGTGTTCTTTTTATAAGCGGCAACAAGATGTGGTGTATTAGGCGCGATCTAGCGCAAAGAAACCTTGATCGAGATCAATTTTTATAACGAGCAGTTTGTCTTGTGAACGATGATTATGACCCGTCACAAAATTTTGAATGTAACCGTATTTAGAAAGCTCATTGTCAATAAATTTATTGTCACATTCAAAGAAAATTTAAAAAAAATTTCTTGCCTTTCGCACAATACTTTACACTATTGTTCTATTCAATAATTATGGATGTGGCAGAATGGATTTGTCGTCACTAGATACACGTATAGATAACACAACATATAAAAATCTACGTATTGGCTTTATCTGGGCATCTAAAATATCATTAATTACATTAACCTTGATCACGATTGTTATCTGGGTTGATTTTATTGATAAAAAACATAACTATTTACTACTGACTACCGTACAGTTTCTCCTGCAAGGAATACTCTTTAGTGCCGGATGGCTTTTCTTTTCTCATCATAAAACTCTTCGACATTACAAAATAATCTCATCCATTTATGCTTTATTATTTGGTATCACATGGGGCAGCGCTATTCTTCACCTGAATAACTTAGGTCACGCCTATGTTATTGTTGAGATCGTAGGGAATCTCTTATTTCTCGTTGTTCTACTAGGATTTTATACATACCGTGTCGCCGTCTATTTAGCGACTATCCCTATCTTAATTTTTACGACTTGGTACAGCATTGAAGATCCTCGCTTTAACCTACTCTTTGCTTTTACCAAACTGACCATTACCATCATTATTCTTGAATCAGGTCGACAATTACTTTTTAAATGGTTTACGACCCGTATTAAACAAGAACATGACAATAAACGTTTACTTAACCAGCTATCAAAATTATCTTTTACTGATCAACTAACACAGATTAATAATCGCCGTTTTTTTGATTTTTCTATTAACAAACAAATTATTAATGCTAAACATCATCAGATCCCACTGTCGATCATTTTAATTGATATTGACTATTTTAAGCTTTTTAATGACTCTTTAGGCCATGTTAAAGGTGATATCTGTTTAAAAGAAGTTGCAGCAACGATCAGTAATAGCTTATTGAGAAATAACGACACCGTCTCTCGTTATGGTGGTGAAGAGTTTGTCGTATTACTGCCCAATACTGATATCAATGGTGCATGTAAGGTTGCTAATCGTATCCAACAAAACTTAGCAGCATTAGCAACACCTCATCCATGTTCCAATATTAATCAATACATCACAGTCAGCCAAGGTATCGCCACCTGGCAAGCAAATCAACGACCTAATCAATTAATTAACGTTGCTGATAACAATCTTTATCGCGCTAAAGAATCAGGACGAAACCAATACTGCGCCACATAAAAATGAAACGTGTCATGCTATTATTACGCTCAACTATAATGGTGGTGGCACTATCGCCCTAGCACATCATAAATAATGCCTGTTTGAAAATATTCAAGGCATAGTCATTGTTCTGCCAATAATAATGACGACAACAATGACTATGCCTTATTTATATTTTTGGATACTATTATTAATATTTGTACCAATACATAATAGCTACGCAAAAAGTAATAACTACGCTCAATCTATTACTTTGATGAGTTGGAATATGCAATGGCTATCGATCAAACCAACATCGCCAATTGTACGATCTCATGCTGATTATCAGGCGTTACAACAACTTTTTATGACTTATTCACCCGATATTCTAGCATTTCAAGAAGTTGATAGCATTGAAGCTTTATACCGTGTGATCAACCAACAACACTATGACATTTATCTTTCAGATCGCGAAAAAATCCCACATGACCGTTTTAAAACAAACAATCAATATACGGGATTTGCGGTTAAGCGTGAGATTATTGTCGACAACATGACAGACCTATCACAATTAAGCTCTCCTGCGAGAGCAACAGGTATTACGATGCCTTTTAAAAACAAATTACGTTATGGCAGTATTATTCGTATTACCATCAATCAACAACCGGTTGTATTACTCAATCTTCATCTTAAATCCGGTTGCTTTACTGCCAAGCAATTATCCAAACAAAAAAGTAAAGCCTGTAAAACCCTTGCCCAACAACTTAAATTAATTAAGCAATGGGTTAATACTCAACACCAACTATCACAACCGTTCATTATTGTGGGGGATTTTAACCATCGAATCGTCGATAATGATTATTTTATCAATACAATCACCAAAGATCCTGCATCGATGAACCAGCTATCAGCCTCGATTAACGCCAACTGTACGGTAAGAGTAGCAACGAAAGCCAACCGCTATCGCACTTATCGGAAACTGATTGATCATCTTTTCGCAAGCAATACAATTAATGCCCTTGCCCAACGTCAAATTCAGTATGATAAACAACAACTCTCACGATTTACGCTGAGTGATCATTGCCCATTATTATTTACATTAAAGGTTGATTTAACTCAAGACACATAACTATTCAGCTGCATAGCCGCCATTACAATAACGCACATCTGGAATAATATTATGCTTATTCAAGAGCCGATACATCGTTGCACGTGAAACACCAAGATCTTTCGCTGCAGATGCAACCTGACCTTTGTGTGCTTCAAGCATAGTTACCAGAACATCTTTTTCAGCCTCATCTTTTATCGTACGTAAACTCTGTCTCGCATTGGTTTTTTTGGGTAAATCGAAATGATCGAGACTAACTTCATTACTATCATTTAATAATGAAACCCGCTTAACTTGATTAATAAGTTCACGCACATTACCCGGCCAATTATATCGTAACAATAACTGCTTAGCGTCTTCATTATAATGCATTGCCAGCGTGTTATATTCCTTAGCGTATTTTTGTAAATAATACTCAGCTAATAATATAATATCTGCACCGCGTTCTCTTAGTGTCGGCACGACAACATGAAAGACATTTAAACGATAATAAAGCTCTTTATTAAACGTCTCATTTTTTACTGCATATTCTAAATCAATACTTGATGATGTAATAATACGCACATCAAAAAAATCATGTTCATTTAATCTTTCATTTTCGGGTTGCTGCAAATAATTAAGCAACTTTAGCTGTAACGGTTTAGAAAGCTCTTCTACACCATTAAGTAATACTGTTCCATTTTTAATAACATGACCAGAACGAGTATCATGTACAGGTTCTAAAAAAGAGATACGTTCATCACCCTCAGTTAATGAAGAACAATTAATAATGGTTATATCATCATTACGACGTTTACTTAGATTATGGATGGTTTTAGCAATCAGTTCCTTACCAACACCTTGTTCGCCACTGAGTAATACATTAACATCTGTAATAGCAACTCTTTTTACCATGTCTCTGAGATGCTTAATCGATTTAGATTCCCCATATAATCCAATTTCACATTGATGATTCGCATCAACCCAAGATGTCGACTCAATTTCTAACATCCCTAATTGATGCCCTGCTGTGTCTAATAATTGACTTGATGGTATTGGCGTCGAGAAAAAATCAACACAGAAGTTATTAATGAATTGGCAAATAGAATCAATTTTTAATTGTTCCTTTTTAATTATCGCAATCCATTTTACATGCTTAGTTTTATTGGCTCGTTGAGAAATACTATTTAAGCTGAAATCATTATTACTTAAGTCAACAATACAAACACATGGACTATATTCTTCTAATATTGCATCTGCGGTTCGTAAATCATAACAACAATGTGTTTTCCAACCCGCTTGTTCTAATAATGCAATCCAAGGTTCATACGTGCACCCAATGGCAACAAGACGTCCATTACTCTTTTTTTTATCATTTATAGCTACCATTAGAGTCACCTTTTAAGAAAATAGCCATGATCGATTTATATTAAAAAATATAGGTAACATCAGTGTATTTTGCATTGTATCAAGGTTAAGAATAACAATAAAAACATACTATCTTAAAATTATTAAGAATATAAATACTTATATACTTGTTATATTTCATTGGATTAAAAAAATATATGCTCAAAATAATTATATGATTTATTTATCTTTAAAAAAAACAAAAAAAGAAAATATTGTATTTTATTGTTTTTTTTATACATTTAAACATGCATCATAATACGGCTATCTATACACCAACCAAATAAACTAAAATGACATTAGTACAGAAAAAAGCACGGATAACACAAGACGTTATCCCTATTTTGTTTTATCCTTGCTTAAAATAACAATACGTAATAAATAGGACTACAGTATGTCTACCCCATTAGATGCTGCAATGATTGAAACAATCCAGAGTTTTGATGCTGAAAAACGCTATAAACACTTAGTAAAAGAAGTGGTTGCTAACCGTGAAATATGGATTCTCATCGATGAGCATGGATGCGTTATGCTCAATACTGACGATGAAGATTGCGTACCTGTATGGCCCAATAAAGAATTTGCAGAAGCATGGGCAACAGGCGAATGGGAAACATGTAAAGCAGAAGCTATTTCATTGAATAAATGGCATAGCCGCTGGACTCATGGTTTAGAGGATGACGAACTGGCATTGGTTGTATTCCCTATTCCGGAACAAGAAGGTCTAGTTATCTACCCTGATGAACTGGACTATGAATTAAAAACATTAGCGAATAAACGTCGCTAAGTTACATTCATTATATTTCTATAGGCTAGCATTATGCTGGCCTTCTTTTTAATACCCTTTATATACGAAGGAATAGTATGAACGCTATCATCCAAAAAATTAAGCATACGCCAAACTGCATTAATTTTCATGACATCATTACAATTATCAATAACCATTATCACTATCAACCAACGCGGTTCACTAATGGTATTAATGACAATACAATTATCAACCTAGCAGGAACCAACGAAGGATCATGTAAAATCTTCGCATTTGCATCGCTACATCAACTATCACAAACTGACACCTTAGCCTGTTTTGGCACATTTTATCGCGACGATGTACTTAAACATCCTCAAAATAATGATCATCAAAACATTCGTCAATTTATGACTTCAGGTGCAACGGGTATTCACTTTGACCACTTCCCACTTAGCCTGAAAACAGAAGCATGAAAACCACCGTTTGATATCATCATTCCAGTGGCTTTTATCATACTACCCAATAAGTTATAGTGGCTTTTTACAATGACTACACGTTTGTGGTGGCTTCATAAAGAAAGGAGAACGACTTGCCTGTCCACAGCTATCACAAAATTTTGTTGATCGAATAGTCAGGAATGTAACTGGTACCAATAAAATTAATATCGCAATCATCCATGTCATCGGTGGCTGCATAAAAACAATAAACCCCCCAATTACAACATTACTAAACACAGTATAAATTGGCCACAAACGACGTTTTTTAGCCACATCATTACCGCGTTGAAACAACATCACACTGCCTACCGTTAAACCTAACCAAACCACGACAAAACCGATTAATAAATTTTCCTGCATTTTTTTTCCTTAAAAAACATTTCTCTAAGTACCAAACTTATTGAATAAACACTATACGATAACTCACAGATACCAACCATATCAATTATTTACTCATAATCCCTGATCTTGATATTAATCTCGTTACTATGCTGCATTTTACACCGCTTTAATCACGATATTGATGACAAAAACAATATGTAACAAATAAGTTAACATTGTGATGCAAAATATCATTGATAATATTTAAAAAAGTATTATATTTAGCGTCAGAACAGGATGTTCATCGAAAAATACCGATTTAGCTGCCATTTGCTAAAGACGGCTAAGGAGTAAAAATGGTTACTGTTTCATATTCTCAGATACCTATCCATCAGACACGTTCTATGGTACTTAATGGTACGATGTCTAACCGACTTAATATTATTAACGACTGGCGTTATGATAATCTTCAACAGCCTCATCAACAGTTTGAGGAATTATATAAACATGCTAAATTTGCACAAATAGAACTTAATCAGTTGCTCCAAAAAACCGCATTACATAATGATTGTCACGCAATCCTGCCAGGTCAAAAATCACAATTTCGCGCCCAACAAAAAATCACGACTGAACTTGATGGCAAGCCGGAAGCATTAACCGATCTCGTGCGTGGTTCAATAGTCGCTACCAATATGAATGACTTACTATCAGCCTACGATTACTTAATACAATATGCGGATGTTTGCGGGGTTAAAAACCGATTTAGCCGACCAACAGCCTCTGGTTATCGTGACATAAAGCTATTAATAAAATTACCTAACAGCCATTTCATTGCTGAAATCCAATTACATCTAAAAAAAATAGCATCTATAAAAAATGGTACTGAACATTCAATTTATGAGCAAATTCAAAAGATTGAACGTCAAGCAATGATTGAATCACGATTACTACACGAATTAGAACAACAAAAAATAAAAAAATTACGCCGCCAATCACAATATCTTTATCACCGAGTTTGGCTGCAATATATCACCAATAGCCGTTTAGCAAGTTAACGATCATTATCCCGCTTGTATATGATTATGAATAATAGAGATAAGCTATAAAAAATAATTCAAAAATATGAATATAAGCACAGTATTCAATATACATTCAGTCTATAGTTACTAGCATACAAACAGATGACACATTACAACCAATACTATACATACAAACTTTTTAGTAAGACCCGTTTTAGTATGTTTTGATATTGCAATTGCAGTATTTTTAGGAGTTGTTTAATGAACATAAAATCTGTTTTACGTACAAGTTTTGTTCTTTTTTGCATGCTCAGCCGCTCTGTGGTGGCTGCACCAGCTATTACTCCCGCTTTTAATACCCATGACCAATCACCAACACGCCAAGCACAAGCAAGTCGTAAAGCTTTTCAGCGCGACTTAAGTGGTTTATACAGTATTCAATCATGGAAAGATGATAATCTCCGTCAACCCTTTAATAATTTTGATGATCTGTATTTAGCGGCGACTGACGCACAAATTGAGTTACAAACATTACTGCAAAGTGTCAGTCTTGCATCAACTACTAATATCATCATTCCTAGTATTAAATCAGCACAACGTGCACAATACAAAATCGCCACAGAACTGCAAGGCGAGACAGACAAAATCACTGATATAGCACGTGGCTCTATTGTTGCAAAAAATATTCCCGCATTAATTCAAGCTTATGAATTACTGGCAAAAGAAGCAACAATCGTTAGTGTAAAAAATCGTTTTAAAAATCCAACCCCATCAGGCTACCGTGATTTAAATGTCTTAGTACGCTTACCTCACAGTCAAATTATTACTGAAGTTCAGCTACATTTAAATAATATATCTACCATCAAAAATGGTCCAGAGCATGACCTTTACGAAAAAATTCAACATATTGAACGTTTAGCACAGCAACAACAGCGTCCATTATCTGAATTTGAAATAGCACAGATCAATAAGTTACGTCAACAATCCTGCCAGCTATACCAAACAGCATGGCTAGATTATTTACAACCTCAAGCTGCATAATGATGATATTTAAAGACAAGAAAGCCCGCGGTCTTAAGTTTCATAAGAATAAATAAGATAACGGGCTTTTCGTTATTACATTAACGCTATAATATATTTTTAGGCTTAGTCTTACTGTTTATTTCTTTAATAAAATCAAAGAATGGAGCAAAAACAGGACCATTATTTCCCTGATGAAAACTAATATCAGCCCAAAGAATATTATATTCAATAATAGAAATAACACCATTTTGATCAACAGTGAGATCCCATGAAACTAAATCTTGGCTTTTTAATTTTTTATGCTTTTCTTTTGCTAATTCAATAATATCAGCAAAAAATGGAACGTGATGATCATCAGAAAAATCAATATTAGAAAATGGATGATTATAAAACACTTTATCTAATGCATAATTAAAACCACGTTTGTTTAATTTTCCAGTGTGGTCCATACCAATTGAAATACCACCACTAGATGCATTATCTACACGACCGCCATTACCCATTCGTAAAATAGATGAAATAAAATGAATTTCACCATGACAACGCATTGTCATTACACGGAGTGTATTAATTGATGTCGGATTAAACTTACTTAATTCATGATGTTGGTATATAAGCGGCTGAATAATAAAATCTATTTTATCATCTAACAAACTTTCAATGGTGCTTTTAACTTCAGAGAAAGTACCAATAGTTACCCCAACGCCACCACCAGTTCCTGAACTCACTTTAACGACAAATTCAAGCTTCTCATCAGCTGTTAAAATATCAACCATCTGTTGAATGGTGATCACTTCACCATGTTCATCATAAATACAATCAGAAATTTTATTTATCAAACATTTTATAGTATGCGAACCGAGTACAGTATCAAAATAACCTTTATGATCGAAATACCCTGCAACATTATAATTGTTTAACTTACCTTCGACTCTATTATGATAGAAAGTTTCAGACAAATACTTATCCGACTGAATACCAGAGGTTAATTGATATTGATGCGTCCAAAACCGCCCAGTAATAGGACTTAATTCATTACTACACTTAAATGAACCTTTATTTTTTAGACCATATTTGAAATGTTTTAGATTTGCTCTTATTTCAAAAATAGTACGGCGTAATTTACTATTCTTCATAATACCTCGTTTAGTTATTCTTAATTTATTTTACACATCAATACCAACAACAATATAAAAATAAAACATAGAAAAAATAATAACAATTCAAGGATTTATTAAATATATACATGTAAAATTATCAGCAATATAATAATTTAATAATTTATATTTACAATCAATTTTATGTCATTTTATTAAAAATAATTTATATTTAACAATGAAATAATCCACATGAATAATATCTACGCTATACATTAGCATTCAACATGCCAAAGATGATTAAACAACCAAACACCACAAAAAACAATTATATCAACTATAATCATAATATAAATTAAGCCCAATTATTTAAATATGTTTATCACATACAATAACTGGGCTTTTTATTATTTAATAGTAACAATAAGCTTAAATACGCTCCCAAGGTCCATTGGCATTACCCGGCTGATCGCCTTTAGTCCACCATTTAGCACTATAGCTATTGCCGTCAAAGGTAACCTCATCACCACTATTATAGGTTTTAGATGCAGACCAACTACCAACTTCACCCGTATCTGCTTCAACCCATACCGATGATATTCCTGGTGTTTCACCTTTAGTCCACCATTGGGCGGTATAAGTAATGCCATTATAGACCGCAGTATCACCTGAGTTATAAATAGTATTTACATCCCACGTATCACCAACAACACCAGCCTCAGCTTTAACGTTAACCACAACCGTTTTCTGTGCTGATGCTTGACCATCAGTAACCATAATTACAACATTGATAACCATATCAATATCAGTTGTTGGTGCTGTTACAGTAACATCAGCCCCTGTCGCCGTAGTAACAACCTGTCCCATAGAAGAAGAATACGTCAACGCATCAGCGTCAGCATCCGTACCTGTTACAGTAATAACGACATCTTGACCACTTTCAACCTCAACAGCTATCGGTGCAGTCAGCTCTGGCGCTGTATTTTCGACTACTCCAGAACCTTTAACGTTTACTACCACAGCTTTAGTTACACTCTTACGACCATCAGTCACCTTAATGATTACTGATGTCACAATATCTGTCGCCGAATTTGGTGCAGTGTAAGTCACGGTTGCTGTACCATCACCATTATCGGTAACTTGTGCTTCTACTGAACTAAAAATTAAGCTGTCGCCATCAGCATCTGTTGCTGAAACACTAAAACTGATAGTTTCACCCGCAGTGGCAACTTGAGCATTTGGTACAGTTAATTCAGGGGCTGCATTCGGGGTTGTATTGGCACTAAAAACGTCATCAATTGCTTCAGCCAATGGCGAACTTAATTTAGTACATTCTTTTAGTTTACTGCCATGGTTAATAAAAGTACCTTCACATTGAATATCACCATGTACTTGCCAAACAATCACGCCACCTAAATCATTATCAACAATGTATTGTGCTTTCTTCTTAATAGAAGGAACATCATCATAACTTAAAAAATATTTACCTTTAACTGCATAAGGCACTTCTGCATTTACATCCCACTTATGTTCCCAGCCTGGGGTTTTAACAATGTAGTTATAGTTTGGAGAACCTTCAAATTCTTTCCAGTTATCAACATCAACAGCGGTTAACAATGGACCGTCTACTGACATGGTATACATACGTTTATCAGTTGGCGCACCTAAATAAGCATCCGTTTCAGTGGTTTGAACACCGCGGCCATAAAATGCTGCACCAAAGTTAATTTTATCTGATGGGATCCCTTTATCAGCCATCCAAATACGTAAAGTTTCTAAATCAAGCCCTTTAAATTCTTCTTCTGGGTATGGATACAAAGGTGCATTATGCCCCGTTACATTTGACCATGAACCATTAAGGTCATACGTCATCATGTTAAAGTAATCCATTGACTTAACGAGACGTGGCCAATTAAACCCTTCAAGTTTAGCTGTTGAAGCAGAGAATGCTGCGGTAAGTAATTTATCAGGACCAATACGTTTACGAATGTCTTCCATTAATTGTTCAAAGTTAGCGAAATCAGCCGGATCTCCCGCAAAGTTCATTCCACCAAATCCTGGGTATTCCCAATCAATATCAATCCCATGGAAGCCTAATGCCATTAATTTATCTAAATCTTTAAGGAAACGTGCCTTTTTTACCGGATCTGCCGCCATTTCAGGAAAGTGCTTAGACATACTCCAACCACCTAACGACGCCATAACTTTAACGCCTTTTTGGTTCGCAAGATCAATCAAACCTGGAGCGCCACCTTCTTTTTTAAGAGGAATAGGCATATTACCTTCAATACCTGTTGGCTTATGACGCCAGCCTTTACCACTTTTCACAAAACCTTGTGCTTTTACTTTCTCTAAATTTTCAGCATCCCACGGTTCATTAACGGGGTATTGGTGAATATATTCCAGTTCTCCCCACAAAATATGGAAATCCCAGCTTGAATACACATCAGGATGTAATAATGATCCCGGCTCTTGCTCACTACCTGGCTTATAAATTTGTTTATTGCGTAAATCACCACTGTGTAATGAACCGTCCTTTGCAACCCCAAAAAATGAGAAGTTTAAAATAGAGTAAATATCCATATCTACGTTCAAATGGGTCGCTTCACCTTTCACAGAAAAACCTGCATTAGTGCCTTTCCATGCTTCCCATTGAGTTAAATAACCAATCACATTTTTATCATGGGTCGGTGCCGCTTGTACTTGCGTCACCGTACTTGCTAACAACAAGCCTGCAACAATACCGGCAACTTTGGTTTTATTAAATCCCTTTTCCATTTTGTGCTCCACGTTATGATTAAGCGCTAATTGCTCTATCAGTTTTTATAGATTTAACTGATTTTTATAACGATTCGTTATGATTTTTGTCATTAAGAATCAGAACACAGTGTGATTGATCTTTTTTAGTTTAGCGAAAAAAAAACACAAATTTAGGTTTTGCGCCTAACATTATTGCAACAAGTTACACTAATAACATTACTTTTTAGCCACAAGATCTAAAAAAGCAGGAATTTTAAATGTAAAATAGCAAGATATACAAAGATAATATTTATATAAAAATATCATTATAAAGCTAAGAGGAGATTTTTAAGGATGATCGTTGTTCTAATAAAAAATAAGAGAATAAAAAAGCGAGCCGTACAAAACGGCTCGCTTATGACTTTTAATAACAACGTTAATACTATGCTTATTAACGAATAAATCGATTATAAACAAATAGTAATATGAAAGCGCCTAATGTCGCAGTAATGATACTACCTAGGTTTACACCATTAGCATGACCTAAACCAATAAATTTACCGACAAAGCCACCCACAAAAGCACCACCAATACCTAGTGCCATTGTCACAATCCAGCCGCCGCCATCTTTACCAGGCATTAACCATTTAGCTAATGCACCAGCGATTAAACCTAAAATGATCCAAGATAAAATACCCATTTTTTTTCCTCAATTAGCTAAATTTTCACTCTTAAAAAGAGATGCTGTGATTATGGTATAAGTAGACATATATCACACTATTGAGTTCAATAAAAATTTCATATTTATAGAAATAACACCATATATTGTACTTATTCATCGCAATTTACTGGCTTGTACTTACTTATTTCAAGTAAACTACAGCCGTTTAATAAGAGTTAATGAAATAGCATTTTCGATCATTGAAATAGAGAATTACGTGTAATGAAGTACCAATGGATTTTATTTGATGCTGATGAAACTTTGTTTCATTTTGATGCCTTTCGTGGTCTTCAGCTAATGTTTTCTCGTCATAATATTACCTTTACTAATGCTGATTTCGAGCAATATGAAGCGATTAATAAACCATTGTGGGTGGATTATCAAAATGGCATCATTTCAGCCTCTGAATTACAAAATATTCGCTTTGAAACATGGGCAACCGCACTTTCTCTATCCACAGAACAGCTTAATCACGATTTCTTAATGGCGATGGCTGATATTTGTACACCATTAGCGGGGGCTAAATCGCTACTTGAAGCATTAAGTCAACATGCAAAATTAGGCATTATTACTAATGGTTTTACTGCGTTACAGGAAATTCGTTTACAACGTACGGGATTTACGAATTTTTTTGATGTGCTCATTATCTCAGAGCAAGTCGGTGTAGCAAAACCTGATACTCAGATTTTTGATTATGCCTGTCAGAAAATGAATATGACTCAACGGCAGCAGATATTAATGGTTGGTGATAACCCACACTCTGATATTTTAGGTGGAATTAATGCCGGTATGGATACATGTTGGCTCAATATTGAACAAAAACCACAACCAATAGGTATTACCCCCACTTATACCGTATCCTCATTGGCTGAATTACAAACGCTTTTACTTATGTGAATATTTATAAACAACCAGTTGCCATTACATAATGACTATAATTCAGTTATTTATATGGCATCTGATTTATAATCATTAAAAAAACGTCGTTTATTTTCTCATCACGCTTTACAATTGAATCAATTCCGATTAAGTTTAAACTTCATTTTTCTTAGAGCGTATAAGCTATGTCTCAGAACATTAACAACAATCAGGATGCTATTGCTACAGCAACCAGACCGATTGCTTGTACGCTAAAATCTGTCGTCGTCGTCACTTTCTGACGCTGACGGTTAATTTATTCGTCAGTAACGCTGGCGGATATGAATTTCACTTCTAATTATCTCTTCCAGCATACTGACTCAAACTGTTTATTTTGAATAAGGTATGTCATTTGAAAACAAAAGAACTTGCAGCCATTGGTTTTATGACCTTTGCATTATTTCTCGGTGCTGGTAACTTAATATTCCCCCCTCTTATGGCACAACAAGCGGGTGAAAACTGGTTAATTGCTATTGCTGGATTTTTGCTAACTGCCGTTGGCTTACCCGCATTAACACTGGTTGTTCTTGGACGATTATCTTCTGCTGACAAATTAACTGCTGCATTACCAAAATGGATGGATCGTTCTTTTTGGTTCTTAGTGCTAACAACACTTGGCCCTGCTTTTGTTTTACCGCGTGCCGTTACCGTTGCCTATGAAATGGGAATAAAACCTTTTTATTCTGGTAACGGATTAATGATCTTCTCCGCCATTTTCTGTGCACTAACATTAGTACTGGCACTTAAACCCGGAAAACTCGTTGATTATATTGGTAAAGTAATGACGCCTGCGCTTATTGCAATGTTAGCCTTACTGGCTATTTCAGCGGTGGTTAATCCTTTAGGCTCACCAACAGCAGCAATTGAAACCTACCGCCAAGCGCCTACTGTTAATGGACTAATCCAAGGCTACATGACATTAGATGCCATTGCGGCAGTCGCTTTTGGCTGGGTGATCATTCAAACTATTCGTAATACCGGTGTGACATGCAACAAAGCCATTTCTTACTATACTCTTCGTATCGCACTTATTTATGCCGTTCTAATGTCACTTTGTTACCTTGCTATGGGTTATTTAGGGGCAACGTCATCTCAGATTGCGCCACAAGCAACTAATGGTGGTGAAATTCTTACTCGTTATGCGGCGGGTGAATTTGGGACGATGGGACAACTATTGTTAGCAACGATTACATTAATGGCGTGTTTAACGACCACCGTAGGTCTAACCAATGCCAATGGTGAATATTATAAAAATACCTATGGCGTAAAATTCAAACTTAGTGCCACCATAATTATGGTACTAACGGCGATTATTTCTAACGTTGGATTGGAAACCATTATTCAAGTCAGCCTTCCTGCCATTTTAATTTTGTGCCCTATTTCAATTTCATTGATTATCTCGACATTTTTCATTCGAAATCACTCAACGCCAGAACAACGCCGGATTTCGATTAGTCAGACAACAGTAGTCATCGTGGCAACACTATTTGGTAGTATTGATGCATTAAATATTTTAGGTAAGCTACCAGCAACAATAGCCCTTGGTGCCGAACGCTGGTTACCATTATTTAACTCACATGCATCTTGGTTAGTACCTGTTGCCATCACTATTCTCATCAGTAAAGTGTGTGCACGTGAATATAAAAGTCACGAAAGTGTTATTGCAAGCTAACACCATCTAAATAATAGTCATTACAGGGCTAGTAAATTTCTAGCCCTTCTTATTGACACTTTGGATTTAAAAAAACGACAACTAACAACATAACCAATCGATATTGTTACGATAACTCAAAATAAACCCCCTACAATCCAGTAACTATTTAACATTAAACGCTTTAATCAGATTTTTTCACAATTATTAAAAAAAAAATGAAGAAAGTTATTTACAACACTCCGTTTTCTTTATATTTTTAACCTGTATTTCACTTATTCATTAATAGAAGTTGTTAAGTATGTATTCAACAGCGTTTGAACATAGAGAACAAAAACACTTAGCATCAATACAAGCGGCTAATGCTTGGATTGAAGTTACTTCTATAGTAATAAAAAAAGCATCTCGAATTATTTCCGCTTTTATCCTAGTGATTATTCGCTAGGCTGGCGGGCAAGCTTCCGTCAGCCATGCTGATGGAGGATTGTTTCAACTCTTCATATCTTCTTTCAGCAAACCTGCGGAACCATTATTAACGAAGCGACAGCACTCTAATACTTATCTATTTAAGTTATTAATTACTGTTCGACATTCACTACAATGCAGGTACAACATTTGAAAACACAAGACTTACTCGCTATCGGCCTAATGACCTTCGCACTCTTTCTAGGAGCTGGTAACTTGATCTTCCCCCCAGCGATGGGTTTAGATGCAGGTACATCATTAACATCAGCAATGAGTGGATTTTTAGTCACTGCTGTGGGTTTACCCGCTTTTACTATTATTGTACTCGGCCGTATTGGCAGCACTAAAAACCTCACTAAAGCACTACCTAAATGGTTAGCAACCACATTCTGGATCCTATTATTTACAGCAATTGGTCCAGCGTTTGGTATGCCACGTGCCGTTACTGTTGCTTATGAGATGGGATTAAAACCTTTTTTCAAAGCAGATCATCTAGTTGCTTTCTCTATCGTATTCTCTGCCTTAACGTTAATTTTAGCGTTTAAACCCGGTAACCTTGTTAATTACATCGGTAAAATCATGACACCTGCGCTAATTTTATTATTAGCCGGTTTAGGACTAGCAGCATTCATTTCACCGCTTGGTGTACCAGCAGCACCTTATGGTGATTATCAACATAGCGCTGTAACCAGTGGTTTAATCCAAGGTTACATGACCATGGATGCTATCGCGGCAGTAGGGTTTGGTTGGGTAATCATTCAAGCGATTAAAGCTAAAGGTGTGGTATCACAAAAAGGGATCGCTAGCGTCTCATTTAAAGTCGCAATGATCTATTTTGTATTAATGGGCAGTTGTTATATTGCGATGGGATATGTCGGTGCAACCTCAACGTCTATTGCGACCCATGGCATGAACGGCAGTGTGATCCTGACTCGTTATGTTGCGGGTGAATTTGGAATCTATGGTCAATGGTTACTGGCGGCAATTATTATCATGGCATGCTTGACCACAACCGTTGGCTTAACCAATGCCTGCGCTGAATATTACCAACAAACATTCAAAGCCTCATTTGGTTTTACCGCAACAATTATTGTGGTATTGACTGGCATGATTGCTAACTTTGGTCTTAATGATATTTTGAAAGTTAGCTTACCGGCTATCTTAGTATTATGCCCCGTCGCGATTGCATTAGTATTTGCCTCTTTAACCGCTTCGACCATTCACGTTTCAACATTGACTCATACTTCTGTATTAGTCACTGCGGTAGTATTTGGTACTGTTGATGCCGTCAGTATTTTAGGTAAAATGCCAACAGAACTTAATCAATTTTTCAATCATACATTACCGCTATATCAAGCACATGCTAGTTGGTTATTACCAACATTACTGATCTTATTTGTGACAACCGTAATGGCTCGTTTACCGATAGTAGCACGCAAGTTCAATATCGTTGATTACCGTTTAGATTCAGCAGTAAAAAATTAGTGATATAAAAGCGTAACGATAATTGGGGTTATCAATACGCTCTTTTATCTTATATTCTTACCGAATAAAAAAAGCCTCTTACTGCTTCAATAACAAATGAAGTACAGCAAGAGGCTTTTATTTTGCAAAGATCACATTACCTTATTCGGGTAAACGCTCACCGGTCATAAATGCATGTAAGATTTCAGGGGTTAATTCACCCGCAGCTTCTAAACGCTTAAGCTCTGCTACAATTTTCTTTTGATCGTCAATCGATGGGATCGGCAATTCTGGCTCTTTTTCATAATCATCAGGTAACGATAAATTAAGATCGTGCATGGTAAACCCTTGGTTATCTAAAATAAATTCAATCTGTTGCGATTATACACTGAAAATCGACCAGAGTTCAGTTTTACCATATAACCATCGTCTGAATTATAATGATGCTTGATGTTGAGCAATTAATCGATCCATTGTTTCTTGTGCTCGTAGTTGAGCATGTTCAAATGTCTCTTCTTGGCTCATTGGCTCCACAACTTCATAGTAACATTTCAATTTAGGCTCAGTACCTGAAGGGCGAACAACAACACGCGCCCCCTCTTCAAGATGATAAATCAATACATCACTGATCGGTAAATCAATCGCCTCAACAGAACCATCAGCAAAAGTACGCAATGAGGTTTTAAAATCTTCAGTACTATGAATAGCCAACCCTGCAATCGCTTGTGGTGGCATTGCACGTAACGAATCACCTATTGGCGCAGCGGTTGGATCAAGTGCAATACTGCGTTGAGCATTAATATATAAACCATATTCACGGTAAATAGCTTCCAGCTGATCCCAAACAGTTTGTCCATTAGCCGTTAATTCTGCGGTTAATTGCGAAAATGCAACTAATGCCGATAATCCATCTTTATCCCATACTGTATTACCAATGGTATAACCTAACGCTTCTTCATAGGCAAAAAGGAATTGTTGCTCTGGTGTTTGACGATCCATTGCGACATTGGTTAGCCATTTAAAACCCGTTAGCGTTTGATAATATTGCGCCCCAAGTGCCGTTGCAATTTTACCGAGTAACGTTGACGATACAATGGTATTACCAACTAAACTGGTAGATGCTTGCACATGAGTAAGCAAATAGTACCCAAATAATGTGCCAACCTGATCGCCTGTAAGCATCTGATATTCGCCATCATTACGACGTACTGCCACCGCAAAACGATCAGCATCGGGATCATTAGCACACGCTAATATTGCACCATGCTGTTTTGCTTCGGCAATAACAAGATCCATCGCACCAGGCTCTTCAGGGTTAGGAAACTTAACGGTGGGGAAAGCCCCATCAGGTTCACGTTGAGCAGCAACACTATAAACATGCTCAAACCCCGCATCTGCTAATAATGTTTCAGCCATTTCAGCACCAACACCGTGCATTGCAGTATAAGCCAGACGAATCTCTTGTGGATTATGGTGATTATTTAATAATGGGTTGTTATTTATTGCCTGACGATAATCTTGATAATATGCCTCATCTAACCAAACCAATAAGCCTTTTGCTTCGGCTTCAGCTAAATCCATAAGGTGTAATTCAGATTGGGTAGCTTTATCAATTTCAGCTGCAATACCTGCATCATGAGGCGGAATAATCTGAGCACCATTATTCCAATAAACTTTAAAGCCATTATAAGCGGGCGGATTATGGCTCGCGGTAACAACCACGGCAGCAGCTGCGTGTAAATGCTTAACACCGAAAGCGACAATAGGTGTTGCGGCAACTTTAATGGTTAAATAAACTTTAATACCTTGTGCAACTAATGCCGCCGCCGTGTCGTGAGCAAATTGACGCGAATCAGGTCGGCCATCATAACCAATCACCACCCCTTTATGAGCAGCGGCGCTATCTGTACGTAATAAATATTGACCTAATCCAGTTGCCGTTTCTTGAATAACTAATCGATTCATACGATTAGGCCCAGCCCCCACAACACCACGTAAACCTGCAGTGCCAAACTCTAGCCGCCCATTAAAACGATCCGCTAATTCAGCCGTCGCATTCTCGGCAACTAATTGTTGTAATTCTTGACGTGATTTAGGGTCAGGGTCACGTTGTAACCAACGTGTGATTTCATTATTCATTATGGTTATCCTAGTACGTTTATCATCATCACAACTCAATAATAACGTCAGAGCTATTTTGTTGACTGTTGACATTATCATTATGCGTTTATTTATCATTGTCATCGTATCAACAATGCAAATGATAAATACTCTCATTAAAATATTCCCTATTTCATTGAATTACAACCGCCTTTAACCAACATTTAATGAGCAAACGATTACTTTAATTAAGACGCATTACCCTTTTTGTGGGCTCATTTAAAACAGTAATACCTAAAACATCCCTTCGCCAAATATTTTAGTTATAAAAAAAGCCTCTATAATAGAGGCTTTCTGTATTGAATGGTTTTTACCACATCAAATCATCAGGGATAACAAAATCTGCATATGGATCATCTTCATCAACAATACTTTTATCAACCACATTATTCAGTACAATCGATTCTTGATCACGAAGCGCAATCTTATCGGCAACAGCCGCAGGAATAACTTCATAACCATCAAGATAACGTGCAATCGCAAGACGACCATTCACAAGCTGAGTTTGGATTATCTTATCAACATAAATTTTCTTAACCGTAGTACCATCGGTAAAGTTATAGCCAATATCGCCATGATTACGATCTAGGCGGTTCATCTCTATCAATTGTTTTACTTGTGAGATAAATGCTTTTTGTTGTGCGTCTTCATCTCGCTGACGATTAAGTGCTTTATCTTTCTCTAACTGAGAGACACGATTCTCCTCAACAGCAGCTTTTGCTTCTTTTGCTTGTGTACGTGATTTCTTGGTTGTCTTACCGGCTTTTTTTAGCTTCTTCTTATCAATAAGACCAGCTTTTAGCATTTGTTCTTGTAGGCTTAGCTTTGCCATTGAAACTCCATCAATTATTCGTGGCGATGAGTAATTATTTCACTCATTGATTAATGAGTACCATTATCTCTGTTTGCTCTAAAATAGGTCAAGCATTGCTGTACATTGCAATAACCTTTTTTCACATTAAAATGTCCGAAAATGCTGATAATTTGATCTACTTTTTGTATTATTAACCACATGTTTATTAATAAGCACTTGAAATAGACACCATAGGAAATATAACATGCGCTTATTAGATTTTATGCGTGACATCTTTATCACTATTTTTAGTAACCGCATAATGATCTTATCAAGCAAGGAATTTTAGTCATGAATATAATAGAAATAGTTCGTATTGGAGCACAATTTTTTAATCAATCAGCTGCAAATACCCAACTTACCGATGAAAATAGTATTTTTGCAGCACTGTCTCGTTTATTAAGTGGTAACGCCCAAGGCCAACACGTTAACCTCCAAGCTATTATTCAAGATCTTCATCAAGCTGATTTATCCCACATAGCCACCTCTTGGCTTAGCAACGATGTTAACGCCCATATTTCAGCCACCCACATAACCACTATCTTTAGTTCAGAAAAACTTGCCGCGTTAGCCTCTGAACTTAAAATGGAGGAGCAAGATGTCATTGTTGGCCTACAAGACGCTTTACCTACCATGATCGATCAGGCTAGTCCGGGTGGTGATATTGACCATAATTTACTGGTTCAACCCGTAGGTGAAATTCATAGTATTGATGATTTAATGGATCTTAATAATCTGAAAAATTTCGCTTCAACTATCTTTAACAAAAAATAATGCCCTACGTTTATAATTCGCAGTTAATCTATACACTCACCTGCGGATTATACTCGTTGAAAATCATAGACCGCACCTAATTTTAAGATCTGGGTAAGCTCATCTAATGCTGTTTGTGACTGATGTAATAGCTCTGGATCAACCAAATCAGCTTCTACTAACTGATCTCGATAATGTCGGTTAATCCACACTTGTAAGCGTTTAAATAATGTATCCGTTAATAATACTGCAGGATTCACCGCTTGCTGTTCTTGATCGGTTAATACCACTCTTAAACGTAGACATGCCGGCCCACCACCATTTTGCATACTCTGATTCAAATCAAATAAATCAACTCGATTAATGTCCGACGATGTTTGCAATAACTGCTGTATATACTGCCATATCCGTGGATTATGTTGACACTGTTGCGGTAAAACTAAACTGACATCACCATTAGGTAAGGTCACTAATTGCGAATTAAATAAATAACTACTAATCGCATCATCCACACTGATCACATTATTGGGTACTTCTATAATAGAAAGTGCCATCCCCATTTTTTGCTGTAACTGCTGATAAACATCAGCTTGATCTAAAAAAGCATGTTGATGACAAAATAAGGTATGCTGATTAGCAACGGCAATAACATCATTATGAAATACACCTTGATCTATCAGTAATGGATTCTGTTGTGCCATTACAACACGTTGTGGATCTAATTGATGTAAACGCACAATAGCTGCGCTGGCCTCATAGGTCTGTCGTGCAGGATAACGTGTTGGGGCTTGTTGCCGTTGATCAAAACCATAGCGTCCAAAAACAAACATTTCGACCCCTGGTTCACCATGCTGATGACAAAAACGACTATGATTAGCTGCGCCTTCATCACCTAACTGTGCCGATACCGGTAATGGTTGATGATGACAAAAATAATTATCATTATTGAACATCGCAGCCAAAATACGTGATGTGGTTTGATGTTCGATTGAGCGATGAAAATGGCTAGCTAAATTAGCGACGGTAAAATGTACACGTTTATCCGCAGTATCTGCTGAAGGAGATACTGTTGCAGCATTGGCAGCCCACATACTTGACGCTGAATAACAACTGGTCAATAACTTAGGAGCATGTTGTGATGCTTGTTGTAATACACAACGATCACTACCATTAAAGCCTAATCGACGGAGCATTTTTATATCCGGCCGCATCTGAGGAGCAATAACCCCTTGGATCAATCCTAGATTAGCTAACACTTTCATTTTATTCAGACCCTGTAATGCCGCACTCTTAGGGTTTGATATTTGATGACTGTAAGTTGCCGATGCAATATTTCCCACCGATAAGCCACTATAGTTATGTGTTGGTCCAACTAACCCATCAAAATTAGCTTCATGTGCAATCATCCACACTTCCTCCATGATCAATATAAGCAGATACTATTATTATAGCGTGTGGCTATTGTCCTTCTTTCAGTATCAGTTAAGACCTCATGGTTTATTATCCTCATAAGTAATATTTAGCAATGCTTTTTACTGTTAACTTCAGTGTTTTATACTAATCGTTAAAAAACGCCATTTAATTATTGCGTAACGGTATCAACATCCTTTAAAATCAACTCATCCGATGAGTTTTATAAGTATTTTTTATAAAAAATACCAGTTGTACTACTGTAAATAATAGCTACAATGCCCTGCCTCAAACCCAGATGTGGCATTTCAAACTAAGGTTATGCTCTATGAAAGTAAAAGTAGTCGATTTTATCAAACGTAAACGTGACGTGTTATCACATCACCAGTTTGAATTTAAAGACTGGCTATCACCATCGATCCGTGATTATTGGATCGAATTCCTCAATAAAGCCAATAGCAGCCATTTTGCAACTTGGGTAAAAGATCATAACCTCGTATCAATATCTAACGGTGACACCGTCTCTGATCCGATTGTTCTTGAGATGCACCCAGAAGCGACTAAAGTTATGGCTGAGCTTACTGCATCATTAGGTGAAGAAATTCATGTCGGTGAATGGTTAACCGTCGATCAGTTACGCATCAATAACTTTGCTAATGTTACTGACGATCATCAATGGATCCATACCGATCCACAAAAAGCAGCCGCAGAATCTCCATTTAAAACAACCATCGCACATGGTTTTTTAACGCTTTCACTCCTCTCAGTCTTAACTGACAGTGTCGATCCTGCTAGTCCAAAATTTCCATCTGCAAAAATGACTGTCAATTATGGCCTTAACCAAGTTCGATTCCCTTATCCTGTAAAAACAGGGGTTAATATTCGTGCAAGAACAAAAATTCAATCGGTAACCCCCATTAAACGTGGATTAGAGATAGTCCAAGAAATTACCGTTGAAATAGAAGGCTGCCGTCGCCCAGCTTGTGTTGCTGAATCAGTCATGCGCCTTTATTTCTAATTTGACAGTCAGAACACCTATACCTGTTTCCAAAAAGCCGACTCGTCGGCTTTTTATCTATTTATTACAATTACTCATTACAACCACTTAATGAAAGAAGCAAAAAAAAGCATTCAATTCATTGTGTTATTTATTTTTCTATCTTGCTGATCTGATAATATAAACCTAATTTTTCATTAATAGTTATTTACCCAATGAAGAAGGCTGGTATGGTAGCCGAACATTTTTGGGTTAGGTATAATTATGAACAAGTGGATAAAATTCATCCCCCTCATTTTACTGATTGGCTACTTCATCACGTATGATGTCTTTAACCAAGTAAGTCAACCAACACCAACAGAACAAACAACAAGCAATCAGTAACAAATCTAATGGTGGATATCTTTTGATACCATAAATAGATTAAAGGTAGCATGGTGATCAATCCATGCTCTTACTGCTTTATTTACTTCCTTTATATTCCCTTCTTGTCATTCTCAATATTCTTCGTTAGCTTGCTGTTTTATTTATTATGATTTACTAATATTCTTTTTATAAAACAATGACAAACAGTAACCTTACCTTGCAATTATCGCTATTTTTATATCAATTTTGTAATGCTATTCTAATTTCATGATCTAGAAAACAACAAGATTCTCTAGGCAAGCCATAATTAAAAACATGTTACCAAATCATATCTGCTCCAGTTTATAGGATGTGATTTGGTTTTTTTATTGCCGCTATTAAACAAAATATCCTCTTCTATATTAACCACGCTTTACCTCTTTCGAATCACAGGGTAAATTCATTGCATCCACATTTAGTCAGGTATGCATGATGTCATCAAAAATTAGAGTGCTGATTTCAGACTCAACCAATCCATGGTTCAATCTTGCTGTAGAAGATGCTATTTTCCGGACAATGTCGCCCCAGCAACGGGTACTCTTCTTATGGAGAAATGACAATACTGTTGTCATCGGACGAGCACAAAACCCATGGAAAGAATGTAATACGCTTAAAATGGAGCAAGATGGTATTACCCTTGCCCGTCGCCAAAGTGGTGGTGGTGCGGTATTTCATGATCTTGGTAATACCAATTTTACCTTTATGGCAGGAAAGCCTGATTACAATAAAACAATATCAACCGATATTGTCCTTACCGCACTTAAACAACTTGGTATTAATGGTAAAGCAACAGGCCGTAATGATTTGGTTGTTGAAGATGCAGAGGGAGAACGTAAGTTTTCAGGCTCAGCATACCGTGAGACAATGGATCGTGGTTTTCATCATGGCACATTATTACTGAGTGCCGATTTAACACGATTAGCAAATTATCTTAATCCTGATAAAAAGAAACTCGCAGCTAAAGGGATCACCTCGGTACGTTCACGTGTGACAAATCTTAACCAAATCGTCAATAATATTGATCATAAAATGGTCTGTGATGCCATTATTGAGACATTTTGTGATTATTATAATGAACACGTTGCAGCCGAACATATTTCGCCACAAGCACTACCTGAATTAACGGGCTTTAATGAAACCTTTGCTAAATTTAGTCGCTGGGACTGGAATTTTGGCAATACACCTCAATTTACACATAGTCTTGATGAGCGTTTTATTTGGGGCGGCGTTGAGCTTCATCTCGATATTAATAAAGGTAACATTACTGATGTAAAATTGTTTAGCGACAGTTTAGATCCAGCACCATTAGAACTATTAGAACAGCAATTAATCAACCAACCTTATAATGCAGCAGCGATTAGTACTGTTATTAATAATTTAACTATCGAATATCCGCACTATAATGATGTATTAATGGATATTGATAGTTGGTTACACAACACCATTAACTAACGTGATTACAATGATTAAGATAATAACAAGACCGACTTAATAATCGGTCTTGTTATCGCTTAAACTATCCGCTGCTATTTTTTTATCTTATCGCAATCATCACCGCACAAATTTTCCTTTCGTTCTTGGCAATTATAGGGCTCAATATGAATAATAATATCCACAACTTCATCTAACTCATCCAATAAATGAGTTTTAAAGTTTTCGGTAATATTATGAGCATGTTCAACGCTCATTTCAGGATCAACTAATAAATGAAAATCCAATAAAATGGTACTACCCGTACGACGACTTCTTATTGCATGTACTTCTTTGATATTTTTATCTTCAGCAGCATACGCTTTAATTTGTTTTTCAATATCAGAATCAGCTTTTGCTTCAGTCAATTCTAAAATAGCTGGCCATAAAATTTCAAACGACGCTTTTAAAATCATCGCCGTGACAATCAATGCCGCAATTTGATCTAAATAATGAAAGGTTGGAAAAAAGTAATTTGCTATCACTGCAATAGCAACGGGTAATGAACTTAATGCATCAGAACGATGGTGCCAAGCATTAGCATACAATGCACGACTATTAATTGTTTTGGCTTGAATTGCCGTCCAACGATAAAGTGCTTCTTTGACAACAATAGACACCACAGCAGCACTAAACGCTAACATACCAGGGGCTGAGTGTGATTCACTACTAATTGAATGTAATGAATCCCAACCGATACCAATGCCCACAATGGCTAAAATAAAGCCAATAAAAATATTAGTTAATGTTTCAAAACGACCATGCCCATAAGGATGTTCCTTATCAGCAGGTGCCGTCCAATAACGAGAGCCTATTAGAATAGCAGTATCTGTTACCAAGTCAGAAAAACTGTGTACACCATCGGCAATAAGCGCCTGACTGCCAGTAAGTTTACCTATGGTAATTTTTATAAATGCTAAAGCAATGTTTGCAATAGACCCAACCCAGGTAACCTTCTGAATTAACTTAACTGCCGCCTTTGACATAACGCCCCATAAAATAAGAAAAATGGATGCGATTATGATAACGAATTTAACTCACAAAATGTGATCTTTTTTACCTTCCTGCTTACTTTATTATGCCGTTTGCAATACGGTGATAACAATGACAATTAATCGTATGATCATTCACCATTCCTACCGCTTGCATAAATGCATAACAGGTTATATTACCAATAAATTTAAACCCATGCTGTTTTAGAAATTGACTAAGAGCAAGTGATGTTGCTGTTGTGACTGGGACTTGATCATTCGATTGCCAATGATTAATTTGTGGCTCATTATTCACAAATTGCCACAATGGCGTAGCTAAACTACCATATTGGATTTGTAATACTTTAGCGGCACGGGCATTGGTAAATACAGAACGTAATTTACCTCGATGGCGAACAACATCATAATGAGCAATGATTGCCGTTATCCGTAACTCGATTTCTTGCTCATTATAGGCCGCAAGTTTATCAATATCATACCCTTCAAAGGCATCTCGATAACTCGCACGCTTTTTTAAAATAGTATACCAATTAAGCCCTGCTTGAGCGCCTTCTAATGTTAAAAATTCAAACAAATAATTATCATTTTTATGGGATACACCCCACTCATTATCATGATATTGACGCTCTATGTCAGAGTTAAGTGCCCAAGCACAGCAACTTTTCAGACCTTTCATAACAATGTCAACCTTAATGTTAACAATTAAGCACCATCTGCATCATAAAAAAAACCAACCATTAATAAATATATCTAACATTAAATCCCTTTAATTCTAAGATATTTTAATACACGTTATTCGTAAGCATCATTATTACTTCAAAATACTTATCTATCTCACATTCTTTATATTAACTAAAAATATATATTTTTAGTTACGTAATTTTACTGCATACTAATTAGGTCTATAGCATAGATTCGTTCATTAAAGGATTAAAGATGAAAAATATTACGGAATTTATTGCACAACTCGAAAATGATAAGTGCACATACAATGCTTGGGTATATGCAAAGGAAGGATGCTATAAACAATTAAATATTAGTAATACCATTAATTGTTATTCATTCCTTAGAGAGATGATTGAATACCATTTACAAATTGTGATTGAAGTGAATACCAATAATAAATTAGAAAATTATTTATTGTTGTCAGAAATAAACGTTGCTACTCATATTGCATTTGATGATAAAAAAATAATAGCAATTGCTGCATAAAAATAATATTTAAATTAAAACTTAGGCTAGTTTTAATTTTATAAAAAACAGATCT
>CAMQXY010000024.1 GCA_947039005.1 uncultured Photobacterium sp. | reverse complement strand
TGATTAATATTAAACGATGTTTGTATAATGCCCATATGTCTTAAAAATCATAGGGTGTCTCTACTGTTAACCAAAAATAGCAGACTAAAATTGGGATCAGAATAAAGAATTATCTTTATTTGATAATTCTTTATTGTTTATATGGGTTGGTTAATCTGGTAAAAGAACACGGAAACAATCTTTACCATCAGCTTTTGCTTGATAAAGTGCTGTATCAACGTGTTTGAAAAAATCACAATAGGTTGTTGTTTGAGAAGGAATAATAGTACTAACACCAATGCTAACCGTGACAATAGGCTGGTGATCTTTATTCGAGACTAGGCAGGGAAAAGGTAGTGCCAGCTGATGCATAGCATCGATTAAGCGTTTGGCATTGTGAATGGCAGCTTGTTGATCTTGGCCTGGTAGTAATAGGACAAATTCTTCGCCACCGTAGCGCGCAAACAGTGTCCCTGCTCGACGCTCAACTTTGGACAGTACGGACGCAATCGTTTTTAAACATTGATCGCCAGCGGCATGACCTAGTTTATCGTTATAAGTTTTGAAATTATCGATATCCAAGATGAGTAGCGATAGTGGTAATGTGAGTCGATTTGCTCGTCGCCATTCAGTCGTCACTGTTTCATCAAATACACGGCGGTTAGCGATATTGGTTAATGCGTCAATACGTGATAATTTTTGTAGTTGTGCATTGGCTTTATTGAGTGCTTTGGTACGGCTTTGTACTCGTTGTTCTAGGTCATAATTGAGTTTTATAAGGTTATCCGCAGCCTGTAGACGCAAAATATGTTGTGAAACAATAAAACCATATTGTTTAAGCAGTTGATGATGATAATTACATAATGGCTGTCCAGTAATTAAGTTATCGCAAGCAATCCACCCAATCGGGGTATCTTCATCCCATAAAGCAATATAAGCACTCCAACCAAAGCCTATTTGTTGTAAATCATGGTATAACGGAGTGTCCTCTTGAATTGCTATATATTCTTTATCTTTTAATGTTTTAGCTGCATACCATTGATTTGGGATTGCGGCTTTGAAATAAAATTCATCAACAGTATTACCATGAATATCTGTGCCAAAAGTACCATGCATTTGTTTTTGTTCATCAAATAGAAAAATAGCCATTCTGTCTATTTTTAATTGTTTTTTCCCTTCATCTATAGCAATAAATAACATATCTTTCATTGAATCACTGCGCCATAACTGAAAAGAAATATCATGCATACTTTGTAAGTGGTTTAGTAAGGACTGTTGTTGTTTTTTACTTGAGACTAATTCTTTTTCGGCATTGATGCGACTGAGACTATGATTTTTGGTGGTTTGTTTTATTAATCCTGCTTTAATTTCTGCCGTGAGTAATGAAGCCAGTATTGATAGGTGTTTTGGTTGTAGTTTTGATGTTAATGGAACAGCAACAGTTAAGTGGCCAATAATAATGGAACGATGCTTTAATGGAATTAAGACGTAGCGATAATTAGGTAATATATCAATAGATGCTTCAGTTTTATTCGCATAATAATGAATGTTTTTATAATAATATTCATTCGTTGTTGGTATTATTACTGGCGGGAAATGATATTGGATCCCTTTAGTATTTAGTTCTAATAATAATTGCCACTTACTATTATATTTAATAATAAGTTGGAGATGATTAACTGAAAAGTTTTGAATAAGATTACGACAAATGAGTTCGCAAATAGTTCTAAGACCATAGGCATTACTGCATTGTTTAGCAACTGTTTGATAGAAAACGGCAATCTGTTCGTTCATTAATACTCTATTCCATGAGTCAGTTAGCAAGTGGCGGTGTTATTGTTAACTATTCTCTTGAAAATTAGCAGGATATATACCACAAGTTAGTGATATCTTCTTTTTTACACAAAGAATTGAGATCTAATACATCTTTTTATGGCAATTATTCTTATTAATTTTACAGCTTAAATCAAGCGTCATTATCTATTATTAACTCATTGTTGAAGATGACTTTTTTAATGCTAAAAACGACTATTTTTGAGTGGGGTTATAACCACTGTGAGTTTAAGGATGACGAAGATGGAAAAGTTATTATTGATGAGTATTATTAGTCTTTGTGTCTTGAATGGCTGCAGTAGTAGTCGCCATCAACAATTAGTCCAATTAGGATTTAGCCGTGCGTATCTTGATGGTTATCAAGATGGTTGCTATAGCCGTTCAGTTGCAGGGAATAGTTATCTCGATGGCTTTCGACGAGATCCAGAGCGAATGGTGACAATACAAAAATATCGCTCTGGATGGCAAGATGGATTTGAGCAGTGCTATGCGGATGATCGTGATACTTATTTTTAATGATAAATATAATTAATATTGAAATAGAAAAAGCAGCTTACGAAAGCTGCTTTTTTGTTATTTGATATTAATTATTGAGATCATTCGGGACGTAAAATCGTTTTAACTCATGCATTACCTGAATCAGTGTCGATAGTTTAGGTTTATCTTGCGGCATTAACTGATAATGATCGTTATAGACGCGGTAGTTACCGTATTTATCGACAACCGTAGTGGTCCCTTTTTGAATGACCACGATATCATTATCATTACCCGCTAAGATCCAACGTCGATTACTGTCATTATTAAATAAACTAATGCCTGAGCTGTAATTGGATGGGTTAGATGCCACATTAAATAATGACTCCATCAACGTGGGGACTAAGTCAAGATTACTGGTTGGACGAGTAATGACTTGAGGTGCATGCTGTGGCCAGTGAATGATCATCGGTACTTTTATTTGGTACTGGCTGTAATTACTGTCAGAGCCCCAGCTATTGTTACCCGTTTCATTAAATTCAGTGCCATGGTTTGAGGTGATAACAACGATGGTATTGTCCATCATGTTTTGCGCTTTTAACTGTGCAAACACTTTACCTAAGATGGCATCTGTATGATAAGCCGCATTACGATAGCTGTTTTTGAGCAAGATATTGGAATCTATTTTTTTATCGTGGAGTAGATTGCTACCTAAAGATGGCGTGAATTTAGTCGGGTAGTCACTACTTTCTTCATATTGATCAACCGATGTTAATTCAAGCAGGCTAAACCATGGATCATCGGCTTTTTGTTTTTCTATCCAACGGTGCCAATCATTATATGCTAAGCGATCACTTGGGGTGCGCTTGCCATTGTCTAGGTTGTCAATTGTTGCCAGCTGAGTTTTAGAAAAAATAGCATCACGGTACATTGGTTGTTCAAAACCTTCACCACTGAATAAGCCAAAGTGGTAGCCTCGATTTTGTAAGGTATCGAGCAGTAATGGTGATTTACCTTCGGCACGAATACTATTGGCATAACCGCTGGGTAAACCATATAGCAAGCCAAATACACCGCTATCATTATTGCTGGTACTGTAATTATCAGTAAAATTAATATTGTTATCAGCAAAAGCAGTAAGATTTGGCATGGTATCAGTGTTTACCATATCACTGCGTAAACTATCTACCATAATAATCAGAAGGTTTTGTCGAGAACCTTTATCAATAAAATTAATTTTATTGATAGGGTAGCGCATGATTTCGCTGTTATTTATGCCTTGCTGTGCCTGACGCTTTGCATATTCTTGGCGATCTAATAAGCCATGTTTTTCCATGAACGTTTTTGCTGTCATAGGGTATGACAATGGAAAATTTGAGCGTTGCATAGTTACTGGACGGTAAAGGTTAGCATCCGCCCAGATATAAATAATGTGGCTACTTAGAAAGCATAAACCAAATATAATGGCGATAGTGCCACCAATATTTTTACGGGTTAGCTTTCTAAGTTTACGCCAGATCCACTCCGAGAATATCATCTCGATCAGGAATATGACTGGAACGACAATAAACAGATATTGCCAGCGTGTATTTAATTCTGTTTTTTCACCGCTTAATAGCAAATCCCATACTAACGGACTTAAATGTAAGTCGACGCTTTGATAGGCGTAAGTATCTAGCAGCAGTGTCGTCAATCCTACCGTTGAAACTAATACCGCAAACACTCGCATTAAGCGTTGTGAAGGGATAAGGAAACTGGCAGGAAAGAGGATCAGTATATAAATACCAAAAACAAGGAAACCGAAATGTCCGATCCAGCTTAATCCTAGATACAGTTGCCCGATCATTGTCGTCGGCCATTCTGAATAGATAATATAGCGCGTGCCAAGTAGCATGGCAGCGATGATATTGAAAAAGCTAAACCAGTGTCCCCAACTTATTAGCAGGGAAACTTTGTCTTTGTATGTGCTGGCGACCATAAATGTCAATTCTTCTCAGTCTTCAATGCTACGTTTAACTATATATAACGTTAAACTTAATCTTTTTTAATTGAGGCCTGTAGTGCTTTTGCAAATTTCTGTGCAAGAACTTCACGTTGTGCAACAGGTATATTAGCATTGATAATATTAGTAGCAATATCACCAACGACCATTAAGGCTAATTCTGGTGATGTATTGTGTTTATCAAGAACATCGAACATATCATCGATGATTTGTTCAACTTTTTTAGTGCTGTATTTTGAAGTAATAGGCATAAGAAATCTTGTTTAATGTTTAGGATAACGACTTATGATAACCTAGAGTTCAGTTTTCCTGAAAACCTTTTCCATTATGAGTCTTACACTTTCGAACGTCATTCTACACCAATTAGTAAAAAACGACCAAGATGAGCTAGAAATTCATCTTAGAAATCAAACGCTTGATAATGATTCTGCGACTGAAGATCTTGTTGCTGAATTACATCGAATTTATAGTAGTAAAGGCACAAAAGGCTTTGCTCATTTTGCAACAGATAGTGAGTTTGCCCATTGGTTGAAACAATTTCGTCAAGGCGAGTTAGATTTCCTCACCTTTTCTAATCAAGCAGTGCAACGTTTACAGGCTGAATTAGTAAAATATCCGTTTGCTGAAGCGGGTACTTTGGTAATGGCTGAATATCAGTCATTAGCAACTGATTATTTATTTATTGGCATGTTACCGACGTGTCATAGTATGAAAGTGACTGATCAATTAGGCATTAGTGCTACTGATTATCTTGATATTAATAAGATGGATATTGTGGCACGTATTGATTTATCATCATGGGAAACTAATCCTGAATCAACGCGTTACTTAACATTTATCAAAGGACGCGTTGGCCGTAAGATTGCTGATTTCTTCCTTGATTTTATGCAAGCAGAAGTGGGTTTAGACGTTAAAGTTCAGAACCAAGTCTTGATGCAAGCGGTTGAAGATTTTTGTGCGGATTCTCGTTTAGATAAAGAAGAAAAGCAGCAATATCGTAAACAAGTTTATGATTACTGTAATGGTCAACTTCAAGCTGGTGATGAAGTTACAGTTAAAGAGTTATCAGGTGAATTACCGACTTCTGATAATGGTACTAACTTCTATGATTTTACGGCTAAGCAAGGCTATGAGTTAGAAGAAAGTTTCCCTGCTGATCGCACAGCTATGCGTAAATTGACTAAATTTGTGGGTTCTGGTGGCGGCATGACGCTTAATTTTGACAGTATGTTATTAGGTGAACGTGTTTTTTATGATGCGGAAACTGATACCTTAACCATCAAAGGCACGCCACCCAATTTGAAAGATCAGCTATTACGCCGTTTAAATAGCGATAATTAATAACGGTTGTTATGTAGCGTTATTGATAAGAAATAAAGCCACTGTGGAGTATGTGCTTACTAATATTTGCATATATCACAGTGGTTTTTTGCTATTTAAAAAGGGAATGGCAGCAGTTATTCTTGTCTGTTTATATTTGTACATTGTTCGTAATTTATTCGAACAATGTATTAAAGTGTGATAAATCACCACTAGAATGATTGTGGTTATGATTTTTGTCCATTAGGTTCTGATTTTTGCATAAATTTGATTTTTATCATTGGCACTGCAACAGAGGGATGGATAATGGCACAACTATGATAGTTATTAACAATCATTCAGTTCGTTCGCAGCGTGAACTGAAAACAGTGAAGGCGATGATTCGCTTATATTGTAAAACGTTGCACCGTGGGGCGGTAATGTGCCCTGAATGTGAAAATCTTATCGAGTATGTTGAAGAGAGAGTAACAGGTTGTCGTCTTGGTGAAGAGAAACCAAGTTGTGTGCATTGTATTGGGCATTGCTATCAATCTGCCAAGCGTCTTCAGATGATCCATGTTTTACGTTGGACATATCCACGTTATTTTTGGCATCATCCATTTCGGGCTATACACTTTAAGTTAGACAATTTACGTAGTGTCCAAATGTCAGCTGCGAAAGCCAATATTCTTGCAAAAACGAGTTAAATCCATATCGATTTCGTTAAACAGATATTGATTTAACCTAACAACTGAAACGATTGTGCCTCCTTTAGTAATGCCATTGTGCGTTATTTAAAAGGAGAAAAGGCTGCAGAAATGCAGCCTTTTTTAATGCTTTTTTATTGGTTATTTGCTATCGGTTATTGCTGTGCGATTTTCACCAGTACTTGCTGTAATAATCGAATACGTGGTTCAATCGAAGCTAAATCTAACCATTCGTCTTCGCTGTGAAAGCCCGCACCGATAGGTCCTAAACCATCTAAGGTTGGAATACCTAATACTGCAGTTAGATTGGCATCAGAACCGCCACCGACCGCTTGCCACGTGATATCAATACCTAATTCTTTACCAACTGCTTCAACTTGCGCCATTAACACTTCAGTTTGTGGGCTTGGCACCATTGAAGGCTTATGCGCTTCTCGCTCAACAGTAATCGTAACGCCATCAATAAATGGTGTTTCTGTTAATGCGCGAATTTGAGCATCAACAGCGGCATACTCATCGTTATCCCAGAAACGAACATCAACCACGACTTCTGCAAAATCAGGCACAATGTTAGCGCCTGCGCCACCACTGACAACCCCTGCATTTAACGTGGTGCCAGATTCAAAATCAGTCATCGCGTTAATTGCTAAAATCCAATGCGCCATTTCTGTGATCGCACTACGACCATTTTGAGGTTCGTTACCAGCGTGAGCCGCTTTACCGTGGAAACTTAAACGGTAACGTGCCATGCCTTTACGGGCTTTAACGAGTGATCCATCAGCACGAGCAGCTTCTGCCACTAAAACATGTTTAGCATTAATGGCAACGCTTTTTAGCCATGTTTCTGAATGCAGCGAACCGATTTCTTCATCAGGATTCATGCACACACAAATAGATAATGCATCAAGTGCAGTAGGATCGAGATCACGTAAGGCATAAACCACACTTAACAAACCTGATTTCATGTCAGAAACACCAGGACCATAAGCACGCTCATCATCGTGAGTCATTGGGCGAGCAGCAGCAGTGCCTACTGGGAATACTGTATCCATATGACCAATTAACATCACATCAATATGATCAGCTTGTGGCTTGTTACGCACTTCAAGACCTGTGCCTGCAATGCCACAATCTATACGCTTAACATTCCAACCTAAATCTAGGTATTTCTGCGCCATGATAGTGGCAACCACATCGATACCATCAACAGTTAATGTACCGCAATCAATATTAATAAGAGGGCGTAGTTCTTCGAGATAATTATTGAGAGAAAAAGACATAGTAAAGGCTCCAAGCCATTGGTGGCTTATCGGTAATCAAAGAGAGAAGCACACTGGAATTAAGACAGCTCCAGTGTGTTAAGTCATTACACTAAGACATTCATTACAAACATTGCTGCAAAGGCATTTAATACTGAGATGGCGATCATCACTGGAATGTAACGACCTTCAGTACGGATTGGACCCATAATACGACCCATGTATTGCACCTGTGAGCCCATCAAATAAATAGCAGGAGCAAGAATCGCAATGTGCTCGCCATTTAAAATACCTTGGTCAAACAGGGTAATAACCACACCTACTGCGCCGCCCATTGACATCCATGCCCCGATCAATACCGCAGCGGCTTCACCAGGAAGACCAAAAATAGACATAATAGGTGAGAATAATGTGCCCATTAATTCTAGTGCACCGGTGATTTGTAGTGCTTTGATGATCACGAACGCCATTAATACGTTAGGCACTGTTGAAGTGGTTGCAATTACCCAGCCTTTTTTAGCGCCTTCAACAAAAATATCAGTCACCATAGGTTTTTTTGTAATAGTCATTATGCGTTTTCCTGAGCAACAGTTGTTGGTTTAGTGTCTTTGTTTTCTTTGCCTTCAGTGATATTTAGGTACACGCGGAAAATATTGGCACCAACAAATTTGAAGATAAACATAATCGCAACCGCAAGACCGATAGAAGAGGTGACAGCGGGTTCACCTGATGCTGTGGTTAAGGTAAAGAGTACGGCACCAGATGAGAAAAAGTTAACGATGGCAGCGCCAGCAGAGAATTGGAACATGGTAAAAACATCCGTTTCTCGCTTGGTTAAATGACCTTCATCCTGTAACTGACGGGTCATAGCAGCACCAGCATCTGTACTTTGTAGTGAGGCAATTAAAGCCAAACCTGAGTTACCCGGAATACCCATTAATGGACGTAGTAACGGGGTTAATAATTTACGCGCCGCATCGAGCGCACCGTAATGTTCAAGCACATTGATCATGCCTAAAGCAAACATCACTGTTGGAATTAACGTTAAAGCAAAAATAAAGCCATCACGCGCACCGCTACCACCTTTACCACGGAATGATGTTGAAGCCGCTTCAACGCCTTCTGCAGTATCGTTAACTGAATAAACCACATTACCAAACGATCCGTTCAGGGTCGTGAAGTCAAATACGCCATACCATTGATTTGATTGCAGTGCGCCGGAAAAGAAAATCACCGCAAAAGCGAGGGCAAGGTAGCTGCCAATGGTAACTTTACGACCTTCTATCGCGTTGTTGCTCATAGTTATGTCCTTATAAAACGGAAAGATAAAAAAGGGTTTCACCAAATTAATGCCGATGATTATTTCTTTAGTGACATTTTCAAGTTGTGCATTTAGTGATTAATTCGGTAATAGCGGTATTTTCATTAAAAATGATTTTGAAATATTGATTGGGGTCAAGGTGTTGGATTGAAAAGTAAGTTTGATGAAATATGGATCTCGTATTTGTGAGCTACATCGATATCGAGCACTATTTTGGGTCAATCTATGCCTACGGTGAATGAATAGGTGGTGGCGGTTACTGCTATTTAGTTGTTTGTTAATAATCGTGGGACTGCACCATTAGTGTGATACCAACAGAAACTTGCACCATCCTCTATCAATTAAAATAAACCAAAAGAAAACAAGTAAATAATTTTTAATTTTAAATCATATGGTTATGATTAATTTTGTTGTTTTTTATTTATGGTACGCATCTTGGATTAAATTATTGTTCATAACAAGGAGAGTAAAAAGATGCCAATCAAATCAAAGTTGATCAAGCTAAGTGTCCTATCTGTTCTTACATGTTTCTCTCAGATCACCCTTGCAGCAGAGGATACGATTAAAGTAGGGGTATTACATTCATTGTCAGGCACGATGGCAATCAGTGAAACCACCTTGAAAGATACTGTTTTAATGTTAATTGATGAACAGAATAAAAAAGGGGGCTTATTAGGTAAGCAATTAGAGGCTGTTGTTGTTGATCCTGCTTCTAATTGGCCATTATTTGCAGAAAAAGCTCGTGAGTTAATTGAAAAAGAAAAAGTAGATGTTGTGTTTGGTGGTTGGACATCTGTTTCTCGAAAATCAATGCTGCCAGTATTTGAAGAGTTTAATAGTATTTTATTTTACCCCGTACAATATGAAGGTGAAGAATCATCAAAAAATGTATTTTATACGGGCGCTGCGCCTAATCAACAAGCCGTTCCAGCGGTTGATTATCTAATGAATGAGTTAGGTGTTAAACGTTGGGTACTTGCTGGAACCGATTATGTTTATCCTCGCACGACAAATAAGATCTTAGCGGCTTATTTAAAAGCGAAAGGCGTAAAAGCTGAAGATATCATGATTAACTATACGCCATTTGGGCACTCAGATTGGCAATCAATTGTTTCTGATATTAAAAAATTCGGGGCGCAAGGTAAAAAAACTGCTGTTATTTCAACAGTTAATGGCGATGCCAATGTACCTTTCTATAAAGAACTTGGCGCTCAGGGGGTTGAATCTGATGATATCCCAGTGATTGCATTCTCGGTAGGTGAAGAAGAATTATCCGGTATGGATACATCACCGTTAGTGGGGCATTTAGCCGCATGGAATTATTTCATGAGTGTTGATACCGTGAAAAATTCAGAATTTGTAGAGACTTGGCAGAAATATATTAAAAATGAAAAACGCGTTACCAATGATCCTATGGAAGCGCATTATATTGGGTTTAATATGTGGGCACAGGCCGTTACTAATGCGGGAACCACTGATCCAGAAGCGGTTCAAGATGCATTAATTGGGGTCTCGGTACCTAATCTTTCTGGTGGTTATTCAACTATGCTACCTAATCATCATATAACCAAACCTGTATTAATTGGTGAGATACAAGATGATGGTCAATTTGAAGTCGTGTGGGAAACAACGGGGCTTGTAAATGGTGATGCGTGGTCTAATTATTTACCTGGATCGCGTGATTTGTTTTCAAGTTGGAGCAAGCCGTTTGCCTGTGGTAGTTATAATGTAATTGATAAGAAATGTTCGGGCAGTACCCATTAATAGAATGACAGAGCCTCTTTCGAGGGGCTTAGTTATTTAAGTTCACAATGGAGTGATGCCAATGAGATACATATTATGTGTTAGTTTGTTTCTTTGTCTAATAAGTCTGAAAGTCCATGCTGCTATTGAAATTAATTCGTACAGTTCGTTTATTAGTACTATTTCTGGGAAGAATAATAAAGCCAAGGATAACGCTATAGCATGGCTATCTAAAACAGATAATACCATGCGTCAGAAAACAATTTTCTCTGCTTGGATAAAAGGTAAGCTTTATATAAATAAAACAGATAATCAATTATATAGAATTGAAAAATCACACTCAGAAATGAATGCTTTTTCAATTGATACTGGACAAAGTACAACAATTGTAAATAAGCGGGGATTTAAAAAAATACGCGTAAATAATAAATTACGTAATGGATTAAAAATACAATTGGCAATACTTGATTTAACGAATAAGAGCCCATCGTTACGCGAACAAGCGATAAATATATTAATGGATAAAGTGGATTTTCATTTATATACCGTAATGAAAAAGCACAATGAAACAGAAAAAAGTACGATCGTTAAGCAACAATATCAACTTGCTTTTGCTAATTATCAAGCACGTAACAGTCTTGGTGAAGAACAACGTAATGCTGTCGTTCTTTTAGGCAAGGAAAAGCATCCGATTGTGTATCAAACCCTAACAGAGGTCGTTACTAACAGCCAAGATCCACACGTTGTTGCGGCTGCTAAAAATGGTTTAAAGGCTTATAAACAACAACAGCATCTTTATGCAGGGGTAGAAACCGTCTTTTTTGGTTTGAGTCTAGGTTCAGTATTGGCTCTTGCTGGGATAGGTTTAGCGATTACGTTTGGCGTGATGGGCGTAATTAATATGGCACATGGTGAGTTGATTATGCTAGGGGCTTATACCACCTATGTATTACAGCAATTAATGCCTAATCATTTAGCCGCCGCATTAATCTTATCTATTCCTGCTGCGTTTATTGTGTCGGGTTGCATTGGGATCATGATCGAGCAAGGTGTTATTCGGCATTTATATGGACGTCCTTTAGAGACATTATTAGCGACATTTGGTATTAGTTTGATTTTACAGCAAGCAGTACGTTCGGTATTTTCCCCGTTAAATCGTTCGGTGATCACCCCTGAATTTATGTCGGGTTCATTAACCTTAAATCCGATGCTACTACTTACCTATAATCGGCTTTATATTATTTTCTTTTGTTTTGCGGTGTTTTTATTATTGCTGACTATTTTGAAAAAAACGCCATTAGGATTACAAGTGCGGGCAGTGTCTCAAAATAGGCCGATGGCGAGAGCGATGGGAATTCATTCTCAACGTGTTGATGCGTTAACGTTTGGTTTAGGTTCAGGGATTGCCGGCATTGCAGGGGTTGCATTATCTCAGTTAACGAATGTCGGCCCTAATATGGGACAAAGCTATATTATTGATTCCTTTATGGTGGTGGTCTTTGGTGGGGTCGGTAATTTATGGGGTACTTTAGTCGCAGGATTAAGTTTAGGGATTTTTAATAAGTTCTTAGAACCATGGTTTGGTGCGGTATTATCCAAAATAATGGTATTAATTTTTATTATTCTATTTATTCAAAAAAAGCCCAAAGGGTTATTTCCCCAACGCGGTCGAACTGCCGATAGTTAATATACTAAGGAGTGGTTATGTTTTTTAGTTCTGTATTGAATAAAGACCGGGGGGGAACTATTACTCTGAGTGTTTTATTCTTCATCGCAATTATTGTTCCTTTTTGTAATTTAGTTCTTCCTAATAGTCACCCTCTGCATATTGATACATTTACTGTTTCGTTATTAGGTAAATATTTAAGTTATGCATTATTGGCATTGGCGGTTGATTTAGTATGGGGGTATTTAGGTATTCTCAGCTTAGGTCATGGTGCTTTTTTTGCGTTGGGTGGTTATGCGATGGGCATGTATTTAATGCGCCAAATTGGTGATCGCGGGGTTTATGGCGATCCAATCTTGGCGGATTTTATGGTATTTCTTAATTGGCAATCATTACCGTGGTTTTGGCATGGATTTGATCAATTTTGGTTTGCTTGCTTGATGGTTATTCTTATTCCCGGCGCATTAGCTTATTTATTTGGACGATTAGCTTTTCGATCTCGCGTTTCTGGGGTGTATTTATCGATTATGACGCAAGCATTAACTTACGCTTTAATGTTGGCTTTCTTTCGTAATGAAATGGGATTTGGTGGTAATAATGGTTTAACGGATTTTAAAGAAATTTTAGGTTTTAGTTTACAACATGATACGACCAAAGTGATGTTGTTTGTCTGCTCAGCCTTGATGTTAATTATTGCCTATATAGTTTGTAAAGTGTTAATTAATAGTCGCTTAGGTCGAGTTGCGATTGCTATTAGAGACACAGAATTACGGACCCGATTTATGGGTTACGATGTTGATAATATAAAATTATGGGTATTTGTTTTATCTGCGGTTATTGCAGGTATTGCTGGTGCACTTTATGTGCCTCAAGTTGGGATTATTAATCCTGGTGAATTTTCGCCATTAAACTCTATTGAAGTTGTGGTGTGGGTTGCATTAGGCGGAAGAGCAACATTATTTGGCGCTATTATTGGCGCAATTATTATTAACTATGCTAAAAGCTGGTTTACGGTGGCATTACCAGAAGTTTGGTTGTTTGCTCTTGGTAGTTTATTTGTTTTATCGACTTTATATTTACCGCAAGGTGTTACGGGCTTATTTAATCATTCTCCTAAAATAGTTAGGGGATGGATCAAACGTGGGTTTAAAACGTAAATAATAAAAGGAGAGAAATAGGTGACTATTATTACTGATCAATTAAAACTTACCGCATCAATTAAAGATTTAGTTTCTAGAGATAAAGTTTTTGGTTTTATGCAACCTCAACAGCACCCATTAATTGATACGCGCCATAATATATTGCTTTATCTTGAGGGGGTAAATAAAACCTTTGATGGTTTTAAAGCAATTGATGATTTTAATCTATATATCAAAGAGGGAGAGTTACGCTGCATTATTGGTCCTAATGGTGCAGGGAAAACAACCATGATGGATATTATCACCGGCAAAACCCGTCCTGATTCTGGGCAGGTTTGGCTCGGCTCTCGTTTAAATTTACTGACGATGAATGAAGCACAAATTGCCAATGCGGGTGTCGGGCGTAAGTTTCAAAAACCAACGGTGATTGGCTGTTTATCCGTATGGCACAATTTAGAATTAGCCATGACCGGTCCCCGTACTGTTTGGGCGACATTTCGCGCTAAGTTAACGGGAGAACAAAAAGATAAACTCGCGTCAGTGTTAACCCTAATTCAACTACAAGATCATGCCGATGTTGCTGCTGGAAATTTATCCCATGGTCAAAAGCAGTGGTTAGAGATTGGGATGTTGTTGATGCAAAATCCGAAATTATTATTGGTTGATGAGCCTGTTGCGGGAATGACACATCAAGAAATGGATCGTACCGCAGAGTTACTTACAGGGTTGGCGGGTAAACATTCGGTAGTGGTGGTTGAACATGATATGGATTTTGTGCGTTCGATTGCCAGTCAGGTAACAGTGATGCATCAAGGACATGTATTAGCAGAAGGTAGCATGAGTAAAATACAGCAAGACCCACAAGTTATTGATGTTTATCTTGGAGGATCATAATGTTAACGATTAAGCGTTTAAATCAATATTATGCTGAGAGCCATACCTTATGGGATATTGATCTTCATGTTCCTAAAGGTAAATGTACGGTACTTATGGGGCGGAATGGCGTAGGAAAAACCACATTATTACAATGTATTATGGGGTTATTAGCAACAGATAAAGGTCAAATTCAACTTGATGGTAAAGACATTAGTCATTGTCGAGCAGAAGAACGGGTACATTTAGGGGTGGGTTATGTTCCTCAAGGACGACAAATATTTCCGATGTTAACCGTAGGAGAAAATCTAGCAATAGGATTGCCAGTGAGGGCAAAAGGGGATCGTATTGTGCCTGACTTTATCTATGAGTTATTTCCAGTACTGAAGCAGATGCAATATCGTTATGGTGGCGATTTATCTGGTGGACAGCAACAGCAATTAGCCATTGCACGAGCCTTAGTCGTCAATCCTAGCTTATTGATCCTTGATGAACCCACGGAAGGTATTCAACCTAATGTCGTGCATGAAATTGGCGATATTATTCAAATGCTCAATCAGCAATATGGTCTAACGGTATTATTAGTTGAACAAAAATTACCGTTTGCTCGCAAGGTTGGGGATCATTTTTGTTTATTGGATCGTGGTCGTAATGTTGCTGCTGGAGAAATGGCAACATTGAATAAAGGACTGATTACGGAGTATCTCACAGTATGATTGATCCCCAGTTACCTCAATCTCAACCTCAAACCTCTTATCTGACACCATCAACCGCTGCGATTACTCAAGGTTGGCAAGCCCACCTTAATTTAAGTTTTTATCCTCGTGGCAATAAAACCATTTTATTACATAAAAAACAGCAAGGACCATTAGCTGTCCAGCGTCCGTTCTATCCTGAAGGGAATATTTGTCATGCTTATGTATTGCATCCTCCTGGTGGGGTTGTTGGTGGTGATAGTTTAACGATTACGGCTCGAGTAGCGCCTTGTGCGCATAGTCTATTGACGACACCTGGTGCGACGAAGTTTTATCGTAGTAGCGAAGGGAAAATTGCCCACCAAAGCCAAACATTGGTCGTTGAAGAAAATAGTTATTTAGAGTGGTTACCTCAGGAAAATATTTTCTTTACTGATGCGAAGGTGCATCTAATCACACGAATTGAATTAGCCACAACGGCTCGATTTATGGGGTGGGAGCTGCACTGTTTTGGACGCCCTGCACTGAATGAGGGCTTAGGCTGTGGAACTGTGACAGGGAAAACTGAAATATGGATAGCAAACAAACGGATTTTAACTGAACGAGTTGCTATGGATGGTCAAGATAAACGGTTTCTTATTAATGGCTTACAAGATTTTAGTTTAACGGCTAGTTTTTTTATTACCAATGATTCGCCTGAATTATTAGCAATGGTACAGACCTTGCTGGATCAACAACAACAGTATTATTCATCGCAACAGTTAGTGGTAGCTGTGACCCAAATAGAAGGGCTAATTGTGATACGGGCATTAGCAAATTGGAGTGAAACTATCATGCATGTATTTGTGAAAGTTTGGCAGCAAGTCCGTGAGCAATGGTTAGGTTATACGCCTGTTATCCCTCGAATTTGGGCGACATAGTGAAGATGATTACTTTACGCTGTTTTTAATTAAAGTTGTGGTTAATTAAAGTTGCTAATTAAACAAGGAGATCATTATGGAATTGACCCCAAGAGAAAAGGATAAGCTATTTATTTTTTGCGCAGGATTAGTCGCAAAACAACGGTTACAGCATGGCGTTAAACTGAATTATCCTGAAGCGATAGCTTTGATCAGCGCTGAAATACTGGAAGGCGCACGAGCTGGAAAAACCGTTGCTGAGTTAATGGATTATGGTCGAACTATTTTAACCGTGGCTGATGTTATGGATGGCATTGCGCCGATGATCCCTGATGTGCAAGTTGAAGCAACATTTCCTGATGGCACCAAACTCGTTACCGTCCATGAACCCATAGTGTGAGGTCAATAATGGCGATTGAACCAAAGACGATGATCCCCGGAGAGATTTGTGTGGCAGCAGGGGAAATCGAAATAAACCAACATCGTGATACGGTCAAGATCAGCGTTATTAATATGGGAGATCGACCGATTCAGATTGGCTCGCATTATCATTTTTATGAAGCAAATAATGCATTAGATTTTACTCGAGAAACAACATTAGGTTATCGATTAAATATTGCTGCTGGCACTGCGGTTCGTTTTGAGCCTGGACAAAAACGTACAGTTGAACTCGTTGCTTATGCGGGAACACGACAGATTTTTGGTTTTCAAGGGAAAATAATGGGTGATGTAGCGTGCCTTAAGGATGAGTAATGGCGAGTATATCAAGACAAGCATATGCAGAAATGTTTGGTCCGACTGTTGGCGATAAAATGCGTTTAGCGGATACCGAGTTATGGCTGAGTGTTGAACATGACTATACCGTTTATGGTGATGAAGTGAAGTTTGGCGGCGGGAAAGTTATCCGTGATGGAATGGGACAAAGCCAACGACCCAGTGCTGAAACACCCGATTTAGTGATCACTAATGCGGTTGTTTTAGATTACTGGGGGATCGTTAAAGCTGATGTTGCGGTAAAAAATGGTCGTATTACGGCGATAGGCAAAGCAGGTAATCCGGATATTCAACCAGAAGTAACGATTGTGATAGGACCCGGTACAGAGATCATTGCTGGCGAAGGCAATATTCTTACTGCTGGAGGGATTGATTCCCATATTCATTTTATTTGTCCGCAACAAATTGAAGAAGCGTTGGCTTCAGGCATCACAACCATGATCGGGGGAGGAACTGGACCCGCAACGGGAACCAATGCAACAACTTGTACCCCTGGACCTTGGAATCTGCATCGAATGTTACAATCGCTAGATCATTTTCCAATGAATTTTGGGTTATTAGGCAAAGGTAATAGTAGTCAACCAGAAGGCTTACGTGAACAAGTGGTGGCGGGGGCGGTAGGATTAAAGCTCCATGAAGATTGGGGAACAACCCCCGCAGCAATTGATACGTGTTTATCGGTGGCTGATGAAATGGATGTTCAAGTTGCGATTCATACTGACACCCTTAATGAATCGGGTTTTGTTGAATCAACCCTTGATGCTATCGGTGATCGAGTGATTCATACCTATCATACAGAAGGCGCGGGCGGTGGCCATGCTCCGGATATTATTCGTGCTTGTGGCTCTGCCAATATATTACCTTCCTCAACCAATCCTACTCGACCTTACACCATAAATACTGTTGATGAGCATTTGGATATGCTGATGGTTTGTCATCATTTATCGCCCTCGATTGCGGAAGATGTTGCGTTTGCTGAATCAAGAATACGCCGTGAGACCATTGCAGCAGAAGATATTTTGCATGACTTAGGGGCGTTCTCAATGATTGCCTCAGATTCACAAGCAATGGGACGAGTGGGAGAAGTGATCTTACGGACTTGGCAAACAGCACATAAAATGAAAGTTCAACGTGGACCTTTAGCTGAAGATTGTGATGATAATGATAATTTTCGCCTGAAACGTTATATCGCTAAATATACCATTAATCCTGCGATCACCCATGGAATGTCACACGAAGTCGGCTCAATAGAAGTCGGTAAATTAGCCGATTTAGTGTTATGGAAACCCGCATTTTTTGGGGTGAAACCGAGTTTGATCATTAAAGGCGGCATGATTGCGATGGCATCAATGGGGGATGCAAATGCTTCGATACCTACCCCGCAGCCTGTGCATTACCGCCCCATGTTTGGTAGTTACGGAAAAGCAAATAAACAGACCTCGATGTTGTTTATTTCACAGCAAGCTCAGCAACAGCAGTTAGCGTCAGAATTAGGGTTAGAAAGTTTAATTGGTACGGTTAATAACTGCCGTTCAATCTCAAAAAGTGACATGCGTTTAAATAGTTGGCAACCACATATCGAGGTCGATTCTCAGACTTATCAAGTACGGGCTGATGGCGAATTATTAGTGTGTGAACCCGCAGAAATATTACCGATGGCACAACGGTATTTTTTATTTTAATGCTTTTTATTTTAATGCTTTTGAGATTTTATTTATCAGCATATTAAAGGAGATAAATGATGATTGAATTAGTCGCAATTAAAGTGAATAACATCAATGATCCCCATGGTTATTTAAGTTTACCCATTGATAGTCGAATTAAAAGCCGTTTAAAAGTGACGTTAGATGATGGCCGTTGTGGCGGGGTATTTTTACCACGAGGACATATATTACGTGACGGCCAACAATTATTAAGTCGATGTGGATTAACCATCGAAATAAAAGCTGCTCCTGAATCAGTTTCAACGGTTTATTGTCGCGATCCATTATTACTGAGTCGAATTGCTTACCATTTAGGTAACCGTCATGTGCCATTACAAATCACCGAACAATGGCTACGTTATCAACACGATCATGTGTTAGATCAAATGGTATTGGGTTTAGGGGGGGAGGTAAAGATAGAAATTGAGCCTTTTGAACCTGAAGGTGGCGCTTATGGCGCAGCGATAACTAAACACCATAATCATTAATATTAATAGGATATTTATTTCAAAAATAAGGATATTAATTATGAAAAATAGCATGTTATATATTGTGATGTTATTTATATCACCCTCAGTGTGGGCGCATAGTGGTCATTATATTGCACAAAAATTACATACACATTTATTTACGACAGAAGTTGAGCATTCTTTTTTGAGTAATAGTCATTTATTAATATTGAGTCTGTTGTTGATTATTGTCATTAGCGGTTCGGTATATGCTTATGTTAAAAAATAAAGCATTACAGCATGAGTCTGTCGCGCAGTATCGATTATTTCAGCTGATTAGCCCATCGTTACCCATTGGTGGTTTTACTTATTCTCAAGGGCTTGAGTGGGCAGTTGAAGCGCAATGGGTTAACTCGCAACAAAGTTTAGTTGATTGGCTGGCGGTGGTGCTTGAACAAAGTATTACCACCTTAGAATTACCCTTGTTGCATCGATATTATCAGGCGGTAATAGCAGAAGATATTAACGCTATTGATCGCTGGAATGATTATTTTCATTCGTGTCGAGAGACCAAAGAATTACGAGCAGAAGAACAACAGCGTGGTCGGGCACTGTTTACATTATTAAAGCAACTTGATGTATTACAAAATATGCCATTACCATACCAATCGACCCATACCAATCAATTATTAGGGTTAGCGATTGCGGCGGTTTATTGGCATATACCGCTGGATAAATTGTTACAAGGATATATGTGGAGTTGGGCGGAAAATATGGTGATGGCAGGGGTTAAGTTAGTGCCATTAGGACAAACTGCTGGGCAACAAACGTTATTACAGCTAACTGAACATTTTCCGTTAGCGTTACAGCAAGCAGAGACAATTAAAGATGATGATATTGGCAGTTATCTTCCCTCTGGTGCGATTGCCAGTAGTCGACATGAAACCCAATATACCCGTTTATTTCGTTCATAATTTGTTATTAAGCTAGGAATAATAATCTTAAGGAGAAGATCATGATGGAATATAAACAACCATTACGTATTGGTGTCGGTGGTCCTGTTGGCTCAGGGAAAACAGCATTATTAGAAGTATTATGTAAAGCTATTCGCGATAAATTACATATTGCGGTGGTAACCAATGATATTTATACCCAAGAGGATGCCAAGATATTAACGCAAGCCCAAGCGTTGGCCCCTGATAGGATCATTGGGGTTGAAACTGGCGGCTGTCCTCATACTGCTATTCGTGAAGATGCCTCAATGAATTTAGCCGCGGTGGAAGAATTGGCTCAATTGCATCAAAATTTAGATGTGGTGTTTATTGAAAGTGGTGGCGACAATTTAAGTGCCACATTTAGCCCTGAGCTGGCTGATTTAACTATTTATGTTATTGATGTTGCTGAAGGCGAAAAGATCCCGCGTAAAGGTGGGCCGGGGATCACCCGCTCTGATTTATTGGTGATCAATAAAATAGATTTAGCCCCTTATGTTGGTGCATCGCTTGAGGTTATGGAATCAGATACGCAACGAATGCGTCCGACTAAGCCGTATGTTTTTACTAACCTTAAAAAATCTCAAGGACTGGATACTATTATTGATTTTATTTTGACTCAGGGAATGTTGACATTGAGGTCATAAAAAAGAACCCCTTTTAGCTATTCTATATGAAAGAGCTGCTCGATATAAAATAGCGACTCTATATAAAATAAAGGGGTTCGTTATCATGTTCTCATTTGATGGTTAATAAATTATGACGTAAGTTTCTTTATTGTCATTAATTCATCTTCGTCATCTTCAGCTAATTGCTCTGCAGTTGCTGGTGGACAACGATCCACAAACCAGCCCATGTAAGACGTTACAATCGTCACGATAATACACACAAAGCTTAACCACATGAATGGCGCGTAAGAGAAGGTAGCGACACCTAAAATACTCGCCATGTAGATACCATTATCACTCCAAGGCACCATGCCAGAGGTAAGCGTGCCACCAAATTCAGCATTACGTGATAGGTTCTTACGTTGGTAACCTAGACGGTCATAGTTCTTCGCACAAATCTTTGGTGTTAGAATTAATGATACGTACATTGCTGAACCAAAAACGTTACCAAGGAACGCGGTTGCGATAGTAGAAACCGCAAGGCTACCTGCTGACTTTACTTTGCTTTCAAATAAGCGCGCGATGGTTTGTAGAACGCCGACTTTATCAAGTAAGCCACCAAAACCTAAACCAAAGATAATAACCGCTACTGAACCCAGCATCGATGACATACCACCACGGTTTAGAATCGCATCAATAAATTCAACCCCAGAGCTAATAGAGAACGGAGCCCATGCTGCGTTAATCGCTTTAAGTGGATCCATGCCTTGAACCATAATTGCCCACACAATACCTAACAGTGAGCCAAATGAAATCACAGGGAAAGACGGTAAACGGAACGCTAATAATACGAGAACAATAATGACAGGGATAAATGATAACGGTGAAATAACAAATTGTTTATCCATTGCCGCAATCACAGAATCTACTTGTGTCATATCAACGCTGCCAGCGTAGTGGAAACCAACGGCAGTAAATAAAATACCCGTAATAACATAGCTGATCAGTGCAATTGGCAGCATGCCTTTAATGTGTTCCATGATTTCAACGTTAGACATTGAAGAAGCAAGGATCACTGAATCTGATAGTGGTGACATTTTATCACCAAAATAACAGCCAGAAAGTACTGCACCAGCTGTCATTGGTGGTGGAATACCAAGACCTTGACCGATACCCATCATTGCAATACCTGCGGTACCTGCTGCTCCCCAAGATGTGCCTGTTGCTAATGCTGTTAATGAACAGATGATCATTGTTGCTAGCAAGAAAATGGAAGGGTGAATAGCTTCAAGACCGTAGTAAATAATAGTTGGAACAATACCGCCAGCAATCCAAGTGCCGACCAGTGAACCAACAGCTAATAAGATCAGTACCGCACCTAAGCCGTTAGCGATGCCCTTAGTGGCTGCTTTTTCTAATGATTTGTAATCGTGTCCGAGTTTAATACCTAATGCAATAATCACAAACCAACCGATGTATAGCGCTAGTTGGATTGGCAAATTCAATTTTGAGGTAAAAGAGAATGCAAGGGCAAGGAAAATACCTAAGGCAATAATGACTTGCATTACTGAGGGTAGTTTCACTATTGTCTGTTTTTCCATACTTCTAACCTTGTTTTATCGAGCTTGTTGAAATTGGGTCCAACCCAACCAATCAATATTATTTATCATTGGTTTTTAAATCGGATTGAAAAAGACGGCGACTGAAGCGGCGTTACTTTAGCAAATTGATTTATCACCGTGATAAATAATGTTTCTTTCTGTGATCTAAGTCTTTTTGATACAGATCTTTCGTAAAACACTGACTTTATTTGTTCTTTTAGTGTTAATTGATGGTTCTTTTGTTGTGTTTTATATTTTTTGTAACGTCGTAGTGTGTCTACAAAAATCTTACAAAAAGCGATAGATAAAGTATAAAAATCTATTAATAAGAACAGTTATGAATTATCTAGCCACTTAATCACAGTCATGGAGATTATCAGGGAAAGGCTTTTTTTTCAAAGTTATACCGTTGTGAACTTTTTATTAACTTAGTTTCATAATTTAGAAATAAGCTCTTTAAATATACATTAAGTCTTATTTTTGTGGGGTTAATGGCTGATTTTTGTTCTTTTTTTTGAAATGTTAGTTGTGATAATAAAACCTAATGTGACTGATAAGAAACTCAAATGATAATAAAACAGTAAAATATGGTTGGGTTTAAGAGGGAGTATTTTTTATTTATAATTGAAAATTATGCTTGTTTTTAATCGTGTAAATCTCTATAGATGGATAAAGAAATTTCAATACCACAGGGAGTGTAGTTGCAAATGATGACAGTAGGTTTAGTTGGTTGGCGTGGCATGGTGGGTTCAGTATTAATGCAGCGCATGGTAGAGGAAGGGGATTTTGCTGTTATTGATCCGGTCTTTTTTACTACATCACAAGTGGGTTTAGCAGCACCTAATTTTGGAAAAGATGCGGGTGTATTGCAAGATGCGTTTGATATTGAAGCCTTAAAGCGACTTGATGTTGTGATTACCTGTCAGGGGGGTAGTTATACTGAAAAAGTGTATTCAGTATTACGCCAAGCGGGTTGGAAGGGCTATTGGATTGATGCTGCATCAACATTGCGCATGGAGTCTGATTCCATTATTACCCTTGATCCGGTGAACTTTGATCAGATCCAACAAGGTATTCATAGCGGAATTAATACCTATGTGGGGGGGAATTGTACCGTTAGTTTGATGTTAATGGCAGTCGGCGGTTTATATAAAGCAGGCTTAGTTGAGTGGATGACATCACAGACTTATCAAGCTGCATCGGGTGCTGGTGCCAAGAATATGCGTGAGTTAATCAGCCAAATGGGTGTGGTTAATGATTCCGTTGCTAGTGAGTTAGCGAATCCAGCGTCGTCAATTTTAGATATTGATCGTAAAGTTGCGCAAACACTGCGTTCGGCAGATTTCCCTTCTCAAGAATTTGGCGCACCACTGGCGGGTTCATTGATTCCATGGATTGATGTTAAACGTGATAATGGTCAAAGCAAAGAAGAATGGAAGGCATCGGTTGAGACTAATAAGATTTTAGGTCTTCAAGATAGCCCGATTCCTATTGATGGTACTTGTGTGCGTATTGGTGCAATGCGTTGCCATAGCCAAGCGTTAACATTAAAGCTCAAGAAAAATGTTCCGCTAGATGAAATTGAAGCGATTATTGCATCCCATAATGATTGGGTAAAAGTGATCCCGAATGAACGCGACATTACGGTGCAAGAATTGAGCCCAGCAAAAGTGACAGGAACATTATCAGTGCCTGTGGGTCGGTTGCGTAAATTAGCAATGGGTGATGAATACCTGAATGCATTTACTGTTGGCGATCAGTTACTTTGGGGAGCAGCAGAGCCGTTACGTCGTACACTGCGTATTTTACTGGCAGCAAAAGCCTAATTTTAAATATTAGAGCAATAAAAAAACCCGCTTAAATAAGCGGGTTTTTAGTGTTTTTATTACTGTAAATTAAGCTGCTAGATTTTTAGCTGCGAAATCCCAGTTAACCAATGCCCAGAATGCAGCCATGTAATCAGGGCGAACATTACGGTAATCGATGTAGTAAGCGTGTTCCCAAACATCTACTGTTAGAAGTGGAGTCATTTTTAGACCTTCTTCTGCAATAGGGCAACCCGCGTTTGAAGTGTTAACGATTTCTAATGCGCCATCTTCAGTTTTAACTAACCATGTCCAGCCTGAACCAAAGTTGTTAATTGCAGAATCAGTGAACTTAGCTTTGAATTCTTCGAAAGAACCAAATGCTTTAACAATTGCATCAGCTAATTCGCCAGTTGGCTCGCCGCCGCCATTTGGACTTAGGCAATGCCAGTAGAATGTGTGGTTCCATACTTGAGCTGCGTTGTTGAAAACACCACCAGTAGAAGTCTGTACGATTTCTTCAAGAGATTTTTCAGCAAGGTCAGTACCATCTACAAGACCGTTTAGCTTAACAACGTAAGTGTTGTGATGCTTACCGTAATGGTATTCTAGTGTCTCTTGAGAGATATGTGGCTCAAGGGCGTTGATTGCGTACGGTAGAGCGGGTAGTTCAAATGCCATTGCTCAATTCTCCATTTTAATTGTTGTTATTGGGCATATGCCCACGACATTACTTCTAGTAGACGTTGGCGCCTACTTATTATTTGAATCTGACCGTTTTATTTTAGCAAGTTTTTAGTTTATTAAAAGCATTAAGCTTAAAAAAATACCCTATACCTTGTTATTGGTAAGATCAATAACCACTTAATAGATATCAATATAACTAAGATTGCGCTTTATTACTGAAAAGAGTAGTGAAACATAATTTGAAAGTATTTTTATTGGTGACGATAACCAAGTAGAATGGTAGGGTTTATAATAAATGATTATTAGAATCGGACGAGGAAGCGATGGAAACTATCGATAAAATTAAACAACAAATTACAGATAACGCTATTTTGTTGTACATGAAAGGCTCTCCAAAATTACCAAGCTGTGGCTTCTCATCACAAGCATCACAAGCGTTAATGAACTGCGGTGAAAAATTTGCGTTTGTAGATATTCTGCAAAACCCAGATATTCGTGCTGAATTGCCTATCTATGCACAGTGGCCAACATTCCCACAATTATGGATTGACGGCGAGCTAATTGGTGGTTGTGACATCATTTTGGAAATGTTCCAAAAAGGTGAGTTACAGACATTAATTACAGAGTCGGCTGCACGCCGTGATGCACAAGCTACAGAGTAAGCTTGTCTATTAAGTGTGTTATTTTGCACTTATAAAAAAACCGCCACGTTCACCGTTGGCGGTTTTTTTTATTTATCTTAAATGAATAGCGTTATATTTAACTGATAATCACTAAAGGATCATAGATGCTATCCAGCCAAAGGCAATCAATGGCAAGTTGTAGTGAATAAACGTTGGTACTACAGAGTCCCAAATATGATCATGTTGTCCATCGGCATTCAAACCCGATGTTGGACCAAGGGTTGAATCAGAGGCTGGTGAACCCGCATCGCCCAGAGCTGCGGCAGTACCAACTATTGCAATAGTCGCCATTGGTGAGAAACCAAAAGAGATACATAAAGGCACATAAATTGTCGCTAGGATAGGAATAGTGGAGAATGATGAACCAATCCCCATGGTGACTAATAGACCCACGACGAGCATTAACAATGCCGCCAATGGCTTGTTGTTACCGATAATAGCTTCTAGTGAGTTAACTAAAGTTTCAACACCACCTGTTGCTTTCATTACTGCAGCAAAACCTGCAGCTGCGATCATAATAAAGCCGATCATCGCCATCATGTGAACACCTTGAGTGAACACATCATGGGTTTCTTTCCATTTGATAACGCCGGTAAAGGTAAACACCATAAAACCGACTAAACCACCGATAATCATTGAGCCACTGTAGAGTTGTGCACCTAATGCGGCAAAAATTGCGCCGACAGCCACATAAACATGGCGCATATCAATCTCTTTCTTTTCTGGTTCACTCGCTAGAATCTTTTCTTCTGAGTATTCACGAGGTTTACGGTAGCTCACAAAAATAGCAGTTAATAAACCAAACAGCATTCCACAAGCAGGTAAAATCATCGCGATAGGCACTTGGCTTGCAACAACATCTAAACCATTATCGTGTAGGTTTTTAAGTAAAATATTATTGAGAAAAATACCGCCAAAACCAATTGGAAGCACCATATAAGGTGTGACTAAACCAAAAGTTAATACACACGCAATTAATCGACGATCAAGTTTAAGTTTGGCAAAAACATGCAATAGCGGTGGAATAATAATTGGAATAAAGGCGATATGGACAGGAATGACGTTCTGAGAAGAAATGGCAAGTAATACTAAAATGATAAGAACGCTATATTTAACACCTGTCGCTGCCGCGATATTTTCGTGGCCGCTAATGCGCTTAATAACTTTTTGAGCAAGGACATCAGTAATGCCTGATCGCGAAATAGCGACGGCAAAAGCACCTAACATGGCGTAACTTAATGCGGTTGTGGCACCGCCACCTAAGCCGCCTTCAAAAGCAGAAACTGCATCGGTGAGGGATAAACCACCGATAAGACCACCTACAATGGCACTGAATGTAAGAGCAACCACGACATTGACGCGCATTAAAGCGAGTACCAGCATGATGCATACGGCGATAATGACAGGGTTCATAAAACATTTTATCCGTCGGTTGTGTGTAGTTGTGTTGCTGCTTCTGTTGTTACTATTAAAAGCAATGAAACATCCAACATAATATAAATGAGATCTATATCTCAATTATCACAGTTTGCTTGTTTTTTTGTATTTGTCGAGGAATAAATGCACGAAGGTAACAATACTCGGTAATTGTTTTAATGATTTTCAGGTATTTTATAGTTGAAGTAATGTTATTTGGGACATAATCGTTATTTTACCGATTTTATCAAATACTTATAAAATAAAAGCCAGCCGTTATATTTAGCGACTGGCTGTTTTATACCGTAATATAAAGTGAATGATTAAAAAGTGAGACTATATTGTAGACCGTATAACCATGCGTCGGCATGAGTGGTGGCATTCAGTTGAGGTGCTCCAGTTGATAATTCGGTAACATTAATGTCTTTACCGGTTAAATAGGTAATACCGAAATCTATATTAGAGTGTGCGTTGAGATGGTAAGTAAACCCGCCGGAAAACCAATTCCGATCCGAATCAGGCACTGAGATAGAAGTCAGTTGATCTTGAGCGCTTGTATCATACATATAACCCGCCCGTAACGTCCATTTCTCGTTTAAATAATAGGTCGCGCCAATAGCGTAATGCCAGCCATTTTGCCATTGATATTCTTTAATAACCGTCCCATCAGTTGTGGCTAAACGAGTAAAGCTATCCCAACCTATCCATTGAATACTGTAATGCACTGCAAATTTATTATTAAGCTGATGGAAGCCTGAAAACTCAATAATATCAGGTAATGGTATTTTTAATTTTTCATTATTTAAATTAAATGGTTTTCCCTGAGCTGCATTGGGAATATAAGTAATATCACCGTCAGCTTCTAATGTTGGGCTATAACGATAACTTAAACCAAAGCGATGATTTTCATTTATTTCATACACTGCGCCGAGATTAAAACCAACAGCAAAGCCATCGGCATCAATATCTACAAGGTTAGTTGTCCCCGTTAATGAACTTGGTAATGTTGTCGATAGTCCTCTTCCTCGTGTGAACTTACCGTGACCGTAAATAATATCAATGCCAGCGCCAACACTAAATTGAGCGTTAAGTCGATAAGCGGCACTTAAGCCGAAATTAATACTTTTTACATCAGTTGTTCCGCCATAAATATCCGCACTATTTTTTAATGCTCCCGGTAAACTTCCTCCGTAATTATCGGGAAATTTGGTAACTGTTCCAAAATTTGAATAGAGTGATGCACCAATGGCAATCTGTTCATTGAGAGGATAGATATAATAAATATTGGGAACATAGCTAGCATCACCAATAGATGCATTTTCAACTGGAAATGACATTATTCCAGCAGGGGTTGGTGCAGTGATACTGGTGTTTTGAATATTGATATCTGAATTAATGGCGATAAGCCCTAAAGATAAAGCTGGAGTATCAAATAGCATCATAGCCGCGGGGTTTTTTGCCATAACAGAGGCATTATCTGCAATAACCGCATCACCAGAAAATGCGCGTCCTAATCCTGTTGCAGATTGTGAATTTAATTGAAATCCAGCTGCTTGTAAGTGTAAAGAGGTAAGGGTAGCGATGATTGCGAGGGTAAGATGTGTTTTTTTTATGAACATTTATATTGCCTCTCTCCAAATAAAAATACGCTTTATTTTATGAATATAAAGATATTATGTAGAGAAAGTATAAGTCGATATTAACAATATGTTAAACTTGAATGGCGTTTGTTGGCTTTTTGTTTATATAGAATAAGAAGCCCATTTACTATGGGCTTTCATTGTTGTTCTCACGGCTATGCAATATTGTCTTTATTCTGCGTTATTATCGTCAGTTTCAGGGGTAAATAGTGGCCAGCCGCCAAGTTGTTTCCATTTATTGACTATTTTGCAAAACAATTCCGCAGTACGTTCTGTATCGTATAGTGCTGAGTGTGCTTCTTTGTTATCAAATGGAATTTCTGCTGTTTGACAGGCTTTAGCCAGTACTGTTTGTCCAAAGGCTAAACCACTCAATGCCGCGGTATCAAACGTTGCAAAAGGGTGGAATGGGTTGCGTTTTAGTTTCGCGCGCTCTGATGCTGCCATTACAAAGCTATGATCAAACGTCGCATTATGTGCCACCATAATTGCACGTGTGCAGTCAGTGTGTTTTTGTTCTTTTCTTATCTGCTTATAAATTTCTTTGAGTGCAACTTCTTCTGATACTGCACCACGTAATGGGCTAAATGGGTCGCGGATACCATTAAATTCCAACGCTTCTTTATGCAAGATCGCGCCTTCAAAAGGGGCAACATGGAAGTGAATGGTCGTTGCTGGTTTTAGCCAACCATCTTCATCCATTTGTAAAGTGACAGCACAAATTTCTAATAAGGCATCTGTTTTTGAATTAAAACCTGCTGTTTCAACGTCAATGACGACAGGAAAGTAGCCGCGAAAGCGACTTTTTAGGGTATTAAATTGGTTATCTTGGCTCATAGCACTGCTGTCAAAATAATAGAATCGGATATTATGGCAGATTAATGCGCTAATTTCATTGCTGTTAGGCTTTCAACAGTATGATTTGATGAGTCGATGATCCTATCAAAGAAGAGAAGACTAAAGCTCACTGCATTAATGCCGATATAGAAGCATAACGTTGTCATCGTCAGTGTATTATCTTCTTTTAGTTTGGTTATAAAATGAATTCAATTGAATTATTAACAGCTTGGTTGCGAATTGGATTAGTCGTGAGTGTGTTTTTCTCAATGCCTATGGCTGTGGCTAAGAATTATCTGGCACAGCCGAGCCAATCACAGTGGCAAGTAACGGTTGATACCCCTTTAGAGTGTCGTCTTAATCATGTTATTCCGGGCTACGGGAATGCGCAATTTTCAGCTCTTTCTAGTAAAACAATGAATCTTCATTTTGAATTGAAAATGAATCGTCAGCTAGGAGCTACGCGCAATGTTAAATTAACCTCAATGCCGCCATCATGGATGCCTGGTGATGCTGCGCATGCGATGGTTAATCTGAAATTTTTCAAACAATTTGATGGTTATATTGAAGGAAATACGGCATGGCAAATGTTGGCTGAATTAGAAGATGGACGTAATCCGACCTTCAACTATAAAAGTTGGCCGACACAACAACAGCGTCAGTTAGAAGTCGGTTTGTCTGCGGTAAATTTCAATAAATCATATCAATTATTTAGCCAATGCTTGAATGGTTTAATGCCGTTTAGTTTTGACGATATTGCTTTTACTATTTTACATTATAATAGCGATAGTGATGAATTGAATAATATGTCGCAAAAGCGGTTAACGCAAATTGCGGATTATGTACGTTATTCAGATGATATCGATTTAGTGCTGGTGGCGGCATACAGTGATTCAGCATCGGGCACGGTTGAAGGGCAACGGCTATCTGAACAACGAGCAGCTAAAATTGAAGGCTATTTTAAAGCATTAGGATTACCTGAAAATCGAATCCAAGTCGAAGCGCATGGTAAACGGCGACCGATTGCTGATAACTCAACTCCTGTCGGTCGTAATCAAAATCGCCGAGTGGTTATTTCGTTAGGGCGTAGTGCAGTCTGAGTTAGACATTAGCGACTAATAAAAAAGGAGCATCGAGGTGCTCCTTTTTTTGTTTCAACTGTATGATACATAGGTTATTTGTTAACAACACACCATTGATTTCAGGTGCAAGGTGTTCATAAATAATCTTGGATCAGCAATATTATTCAACATTGATTGCGTTGGTAGGCAATCGTCATCGACGTAGTCGACATAATCCGCTGCTGAATCAAAAATCAAAATATCCAACGCCAAACGATCTAATCCGTATAAACCTCGGTGGATCATATCGGCAGAAAATACCAACAAGTCACCTGCTGCTAACGCAATCTGTTTACCGCCAGAAATACTATCATTGCTTACTTTGCCATTCACTTCTTGGCGGACGTTATACTCTTCTTCATTGTCCCATCGTTTGTGTGTTCCGGGGATGATCTCCATGCCGGGCTCATCAAATAAGGGGATACGAAGATGTAATACTTGTGTCTCTAGTATGACTTTCATTTGGTCTTCAATGTCATAGTCATATTGACAGTCACGGTGCCAGAAGTCTTTTTGTCGCGGATTTACTGGGTTGAAGAACAGCTGTGTATTCATGAATGCAGGATTTTCTGGTATTACCGCATCGACGACATCCATGATTTTTTTGGAGCTGATAAAGTCAAAAAGTATCGTTCTGTCGTCGGCAGGTAAATATTCGCTTCCTGTAATTAAAGACGAATTAAACGCTTCGTCTTGATAGAACTCTTTGTTGTCAGCTTTCCACAATTCATGGAATTTCAACACGACTTTTCTAAGCGATGAAATTTGAACTTCATCGAAATAATTTCTAATAACAAAGTAACCCTGTTCGTTGTAACTGTTACTTAATTGTTGGCTATTTTTTACCACGGACTACCTTCACACTCTTTGTACCGTTGACTGACCACGGCGTTCTTTGGCGCATAATGCCAGATAGGCATCATTCAACCAAGTATTTAATCTGTGTATTAAAGGCGGTTGCTGAGTTGCTTGCTCTAAGTATTATCGACGATATCTTGTCGCCCTGGGAATTCGCATAAATCTTCAATAATGCAGCTACCACAACGGGGTTTACGTGCAATACAGGTATAGCGACCATGTAAAATAAGCCAGTGATGGACATCAACCTTAAATGCAGCGGGTACGACTTTTAGCAGCTTTTCTTCTACTTGTTCAACATTTTTACCCATCGCAAATTTAGTGCGATTACACACGCGAAAAATATGGGTATCAACAGCAATTGTCGGCCAACCAAAGGCTGTGTTTAGCACGACGTTGGCAGTTTTACGACCGACACCGGGTAGGGCTTCTAACGCTTCGCGATCTTCTGGGATTTCGCTGTTATGTTTATCGAGTAAAATACGGCAGGTTTTGATGACATTTTCAGCTTTAGAATTAAATAAGCCAATGGTTTTTATATATTGTTTAACGCCATCAACCCCAAGATCAAAGATAGCTTGCGGCGTATTAGCGATAGGGTAGAGTTTAGCTGTTGCTTTATTGACACTTACGTCAGTCGCTTGTGCTGATAGTAGCACTGAAATTAAAAGCTCAAACGGTGTTGTCCAATGAAGTTCTGTTTGTGGATGTGGGTTTTCAGCTTGTAATCGTTCTAATATCTGAACCCGTTTTTGATTATTCATAGTCTTTCCTGACAAAACGTAATGTAAATATCACCATATTGTTGAGGGTGAGCACCGAGCGGTAATAGTTACATTTGTGATTATAATGATGGTGATATCAATAGTAAAAAACTGGCCCGAAAGCCAGTCTTATTGTTTATTACTGATAAGTGACTACAACGGTATTATTTAGTCTCTGTAATACGCGCACGTTCAACTTTCGGTGGCTGCTGTTTCTCTAACGCCGATTGTTTGTCTGCTTTGTATTTATCAATAATATTTTTAAGTGCAATCATAAAGCCAACACCAAGAAAGGCACCTGGTGGTAGCATCGCAAGTAAAAAGCTACTGTCAAAATGAAAGATTTGAATATGTAGCACTGATGCCCAGTTACCTAATAAGCGGTTAGCGCCATCAAATAACGAACCTTTACTTAAAATCTCACGCATCGCACCCAGTAAAAATAGGGCAGATGTCATGCCGAGTCCCATCCATAAACCGTCTAATACAGCAGGTAATGGCTTGTTTTTAGAAGCAAAAGCTTCAGCGCGACCGATAATAATACAGTTAGTTACGATCAAAGGAATGAAGATACCTAACGATTTATATAAACCATAAACATAAGCATTCATCAATAACTGTACACAAGTTACCAGTGACGCAATGATCATCACGAACACAGGAATACGTATTTCTGACGGGACTAATTTTCTAATGACTGAAATAGTAAAATTAGACATTACCAATACCATGGTAGTGGCAAGCCCTAATCCGAGCGCATTGGTCGCGGTTGATGACACCGCGAGTAATGGACATAAACCTAACAGCTGTACTACTGTTGGGTTGTTGTACCATAAGCCATTTTTCATCAACTCTTTATAAGATGTTGTCATAATTATTCACTCGGACAGTCTAGTGGCTGGCTCAGAATTTTCTGCTGATTATTTTGCCAGTACAACGAGATATTTTTTACTGCTTTTACAACAGCACGAGGGGTAATGGTTGCCCCTGTAAACTGATCAAATTCACCGCCATCTTTACGGACATGAAATTTAGGATCGTTCGCACCATTAACACGCTTACCTGTAAAACTATAGATCCAATCACTGACTGAGGTTTCAATTTTATCACCCAGCCCCGGTGTCTCATGCTGTTCTAAAATACGCACACCAGTAATAACACCTTTGGTATCAAGCCCAACAATCAGTTTAATCGCACCGCTATAACCATCCGGTGCAATACCTTCAATAGCTATGCCTGTTGGCTTACCATCTTGAGTCGCAATATAAGCGGGCATGGCTGTTTTAGTGCCGATATATTGTAAGTTTTTGACTAACGTACAGTTTTTATAAAGTAAATTGTTGTGGCTCGTAACTGGAATAACTTGGTTTAAAGTATTCAGTAATTGTTGTTGCTGTTGTTCAAAAATACGATCAGCAGTTAGATAGTGAGTAAGAGAAACTAATGCTGTTGATAGCAAAGCAAAAACTGCCAGAATCAGACCATTTTTTTTCATTGATTTAAACATGGGCATACTCATTATTAGTGTCCATAAGTGCGCGGACGGGTGTAGTAATCAATGATAGGGACGCATAAGTTAGCTAATAATACGGCAAACGCGACACCATCAGGGAAGCCACCCCAAGTACGAATGAGGTAGATCATTACGCCAATAAAAGCACCAAAGATCAGGCGACCTTTTATGGTGGTCGAGGCGGTTACAGGATCGGTTGCGATAAAGAATGCGCCAAGCATGGTTGCACCAGAGAACATATGTAATAGTGGTGAAGCGGCAACACTTGGATCGAGTACATGCATGACACTACTAATAATCAGTAACGACGTTAGCATTGCAACAGGAATATGCCATTGAATAATACGTAATTTAAGTAGCAGTAAACCACCTAATAAGAAACCAACATTAACCCACTCCCAACCAATACCAGCCAGCGTACCATACACGGGTTGTTTCATAGCTTCCGCAATTGTCATGCCTGTTTTTAATGATGTTTTTAGCGTATCTAATGGGGTTGCCATTGTGTAGCCATCGACTGACATTTTTAATTGTTGAATACTAAAACCATCAGGTGTAAAGCCAGTAAATATGGCCGATAGACTGTCCATAAAAGTGACGGGATTCGCACTTAATGATATTGGTGGTAACCATGTTGTCATTTGGACAGGGAAGGAAATCAGTAGTACCACATAAGCAACCATCGCTGGGTTAAACAGATTCTGCCCCATACCACCATAAAGGTGTTTAGCAATCACGATAGCAAAGAATACGCCGATCACCGTGATCCACCATGGTGCTAGCGGTGGAATTGAAATACCAATTAAGACACCTGTTAAGAGGGCAGTATTATCACGCAGATAAGGCACTAATGGTCGTTGACGTAATTTAAGCACAATCGCTTCAAAGGCAATCGCACAGATTGATGCGAAAACAATTTGGATCAATGTACCCAAACCAAAAAAGTAGCATTGAGCAATAACACCAAAAATTGCACATAAAATAACAGTACGCATGATTGCACTTGTGCTGCGGCGGTTATGTGCATGGGGTGAGCTGGCAATATTAAAAGCCACGATTATTCTTCCTCAATGTTGGGTTGTACTTTATTGGCTTGCTGGGCTGCTTTACGGGCTTTGGCACGTGCAACGGCAGCGGCAACGGCGGCTTTTTTAGGATCAACAGCAACGTTAGTGTCTACTTCGGTTGTTGATGCTATTTCAGTCACAGGTTGTGTTTGTTGGGCTGCTTTACGGGCTTTAGCGCGTGCAACAGCAGCGGCAACGGCGGCTTTTTTAGGATCAACAGCAACGATAGTATCTACTTCATCTACTTCATCTACTTCGGTTGTTGGCTCTATTTCAGTCACAGGTTGTGTTTGCTGAGCAGCTTTACGGGCTTTAGCACGTGCAACGGCAGCGGCAACCGCAGCTTTTTTAGGATCAACGGCAACGTTAGTATCTACTTCGGTTGTTGGTTGAGTATCAACGGCAGGCTGAGTTTCAGTGCTTGATTGTGCTTGTTGAGCAGCTTTTCGGGCTTTGGCACGTGCAACGGCTGCGGCAACGGCGGCTTTTTTAGGATCAACAGCAACGTTAGTATCTACTTCGGTTGTTGGCTCTATCTCAGTCACAGATTGTACTTGTTGGGCTGCTTTACGGGCTTTAGCGCGTGCAACGGCAGCGGCAACTGCGGCTTTTTTAGGATCAACGGCAACGTTAGTATCTACTTCGGTTGTTGGTTGAGTAT
>CAMQXY010000023.1 GCA_947039005.1 uncultured Photobacterium sp. | reverse complement strand
CAGCGTATCGTTCTTGGTGATTGGTATGATCATGGTTCGGTACTGGTGTATAACGCCGAAGGTTACCAACTAGAGACCCGTAATTTCAATATCCCAAGCTCAGATTGATCATTTCTACCCAGAATACAAAAACAAAAAAAGGTACGATATACGTACCTTTTTTTATAGCTTAATAATACGTTACTATCATTAACCTTATTGTAATTTCATTACTGCACTCGGCATAATTTTTCTATCCGCAGCCCATGACCGATACATGGTCACTGAAGTATAAAACACCACCACGCATACTAACCACGCAAGTACATGCATATCTAATGATTTCACGAAATAAGCAGCAATCATCACCATAATAGGTCCGATTAGCGCAATAGTTACTGTCGCACGACTATTAAAACGATTATGACGCATAAAACTCGCCGATGAAAAGAAACTTAAAAACGCACACGAACACATCATTACCGGAAAGGCAGCTAATGGATTCATGCCTAATAAGTAAATCATCACCATGCAGGGCGCATATAAGCCTATTCCTACGGTCATTAAAGCACCAAAAATAAAGTTACCGACAATACCAATAACCAATTTCCAACCACTTAAACCAAGACTACTGCCACCAAGTGGAAACAACTTTAATTGACCAGCAAGCATTAAACCCGCCACAATTAATAGAGCGACACTCATTACGATACGAATATGTTGTCGATCCCAACTTGAGACTAAACGCGCCCCAATAGTTGCACCAACACAAGCGGCAACGACTAGACTCAGTAATGTTACCGAATCAACCGAAACCGCAGTCATAAATATAAATGCCTGAAAAACAGTTGGCATTACTGACTGACAATTAAGGGTTCCGGGTAACTGTTGATCATCAATCAACTTAAACTGTTTATAGCCTGCTGTCATAATGGCAAAACTGCCAATTCCTAATGTGTCACAAAAGTGGGCAAAACCACCGACAATAGCAACAGGGATAATACGTGTATCAGCTTCCTGCTTACGGTTTTTTCGCCATGCTATAAACAACATAAAGCAAAAAATACCGCCACCAACAAGCAATCCCGCTTGTATCAAGGTAAATATAGACATAACAACTATTAAACACAAAGAGGGTTATTCGAGGAGCACAAAAGGTGCATTATAATTGGGTATTATCCCAATTGAGGATATTATGTACTTATACGCAATGACTTACCATTGTTTTAATCACCCCATCAATATATTGCAGCAAATATAAACACTGATTGCCAATGCAACAGGTGAAAACGTAAACTAGGGCTAACTTCTTTACTAAGATCGGCTAAAAACATGTCAAAACATCATGATGAATGTCCTTGTGGCAGTCATAAACCTCTGACTGAATGCTGTAAACCCATTCATGCCAATCACGCATTAGCGACTCACCCAGAGCAACTCATGCGCGCACGTTACAGCGCCCATGTATTAGGTTTAGTTGATTTCGTGGTGCAAACTTATCACTCAAGTTGTGAAGCTGAGCAACACCGCGCTGCCATTGCAGAATCTATCGCCCTAAAATGGCTCGGTCTTGAGGTTATAAGCAGTGAAATAGCCGCTGACGGACAAGGTTATGTCGAGTTTAAAGCTGGCTATAAAGAAGCAGGTGAAGAATATCTCTTGCAAGAACGTTCTCGGTTTGTACAAGAGTCAATAAACGATGAACTATGCTGGTTTTATATTGATGGTGAATACCCACAACCGCCACCCAGTGAACAACCAATGTCACCAGCACCTATCACTAGCAATAAAACCGTAGGTCGTAATGATCCTTGCCCATGTGGTAGCGGTAAAAAACACAAAAAATGTTGTGGCTAGACAAAATCAATCACACTTTATAAGCAATGAACACACGCTATAATCAATGAATGGGGATCATCTGGTTCCCGTTTACCTGCCCTCTATTGTTACAATATTGATAATTTTATCTAAAATCACTCGCTTATTATTACTGCATAAAAACTAACGTACTACATCTAAATCAAAGAACTTATTATACTTCATAATGTTAATCTGTTTTATTGTCGCCTCATCCCTTCAAGGTATCAACACAAACAATTAACATTTAATTCAACTTTTCGCTAAAATTATTGTTGCAAAAAACAACCAGCTTAGTTAGTGTGAATAACAACAACGAATAGCGTTCAACCTTATTGAGTAAATATTTATGCGTATCCAAATGGCCACATTTCAGCACCATCATCATCCTGACTAGTCTTTCGGGAGGATACGCCTCACCCTGGAAGACGCATTTTTTCTTCCAGTGGTCATAACGGAATATCTCATTCAGACCCTCGGAAGAAACTTCTTTCGAGGGTTTTTTTATACCTAATTTTTAATTCAAATTTTGATTATATGAATGAATTTAGACAAGGAATATAACTATGCAAACCCAACGATTACGCATTGCAATTCAGAAAAAAGGTCGTCTTAGCAAAGAGTGCCAAGATCTACTTAAACGCTGTGGGGTTAAATTCAATATGGTCGGTGAACGTTTAGTGGTTCACGCTGAAAATATGCCGATTGACCTATTATTAGTCCGTGATGATGATATTCCCGGTTTGATCATGGATGGCGTAGTGGATTTGGGCGTCATTGGTGAAAATGAACTTGAAGAAGTTGGCCTTGAGCGTGCGGCTCGCAACGAAGCCTGTGATTACATCAAACTCCGTCGCCTTGATTTTGGTGGTTGTCGTCTATCCATTGCGATTGATAAAGACGCTGATTACAACGGTCCCCAAGATCTTAATGGTAAACGTATTGCGACCACTTATCCGCAATTAGTTAAGCGCTACATGGATGATATCGGGGTTAAATTTACCACCTGTATGCTTAACGGTTCAGTTGAAGTCGCACCGCGTGCAGGGCTTGCTGATGCGATTTGTGATTTGGTTTCCACTGGTGCGACCCTAGAAGCTAATGGCTTAAAAGAAGCCGAAGTTATTTTGCGATCTAAAGCGGTACTGATTCAATCAACGACAGCTATCAGTAATGACAAACAAGCCTTAATTGATCGCCTGCTCACCCGTATGCAAGGTGTTATTCAAGCCAAAGAATCTAAATACATCATGCTACACGCGCCGACAGATCGCCTTGACCAAATTAAACAATTATTGCCTGGTGCGGAAGATCCAACCGTATTACCGCTAGCGGGTGATAAAAGCCGCGTTGCGATCCACCTTGTAAGCTCTGAGAATCTGTTTTGGGAAACCATGGAACAACTTAAAGAGTTAGGTGCCAGCTCTATTCTGGTGCTGCCAATTGAAAAAATGATGGAGTAAGGCATGAAGACGGTAGTATGGCAATCTCTCACTAAAGATCAGCAACAGCAGCTGCTTGCTCGCCCTGCAGTTACTAATAGCGCAAATATCACCGCCATTGTCAGTGATGTTATTGAGCAAGTACGTCAGCAAGGCGATCATGCTCTGATGACACTCACTGAAAAATTTGATGGTCAGCGCCCAGCAACACTTAACGTATCAACTGCAGCCGTAGATGCTGCCTGTGAGCGTTTAAGTGAGAATATGAAAGCCGCTTTAGAGCAAGCACACAGTAATATTAGTACGTTTCATCTTGCTCAACAGCAACCAACGTTACGGGTTGAAACCCAAGCAGGTGTCGTTTGTGAACAAATCACCCGCCCCGTTAACTCTGTAGGATTATATATTCCCGGCGGTAGTGCGCCATTGCCCTCTACCGTACTAATGTTAGGCGTTCCAGCACAAATTGCTGGTTGTCGTCATATTGCTTTATGTTCACCACCACCAATTGCCGATGAAATTTTATATGTCGCCAAACTGTGTGGGATTAATAATATTTACAATGTCGGTGGTTCCCAAGCGATTGCTGCCATGGCCTATGGCACTGAAACCATTACCCGTGTCGATAAGATTTTTGGCCCTGGTAATGCATTTGTCACCGAAGCCAAACGCCAAGTCAGTAATGATTTTAGAGGCGCAGCAATTGATATGCCCGCAGGTCCATCTGAAGTGTTAGTGATTGCTGATGACAGCGCCGATCCTGAATTTATTGCCGCTGACTTATTAAGTCAAGCTGAGCACGGACCTGATTCACAAGTAATATTAGTGACATCTAGCCAAGATATTGCTGACCGTACAGCGACTGCAATTGAACGTCAATTAACCCAATTAACACGCGCTGATATTGCACAACAAGCCTTAGCATCAAGCTTATTAATTGTGACAGAAACATTGCTACAGTGTGTTGCTATCTCTAATCAATATGGTCCAGAGCACTTAATTGTCCAAACCTGTGAGCCAAGAGAATTAGTGTCATTGCTCGATAACGCAGGTTCAATTTTCTTAGGTAAATGGTCACCAGAATCTGTCGGTGATTACGCATCAGGCACTAATCACGTATTGCCGACATATGGTTATACCCGTACTTATTCCAGCCTCGGTTTAGCCGATTTCAGCAAGCGAATGACAGTACAAGAATTATCCGCCGACGGTTTACTCGGTATTGCAAAAACAGTGACCACAATTGCAGAAGCAGAAGGTCTTGACGCCCACAAACACGCTGTCACTATTCGGGTTAATAAATTAATTGCACAACAAGAGAATACATTATGACCATCGCTCAACTAGCCCGTAAAACCGTACGTGAATTAACCCCTTACCAATCAGCGCGTCGTTTAGGCGGTAAAGGTGATATTTGGCTCAATGCGAATGAATCACCGTTTGCCAATGAGTACACGCTTAATCTTGCGGGCTTAAACCGTTACAGTGAGTGCCAACCACCAGAACTTATTAACGCTTATGCTGACTATGCAGGGGTTGAACCACAACAAGTCTTAACCTCGCGTGGGGCGGATGAGGGCATTGAGCTTATTATAAAAGCCTTCTGTGAACCTAAGTGCGATAGCATTCTCTATTGCCCACCCACTTATGGTATGTATGCCATCAGTGCAGAAACCAACGATGTTAACGCTAAAGTTGTGCCGTTAACGCCTGAATGGCAACTTGATCTTAACGCTATCGCCAATAACCTTGAAAGCGTGAAAGTTGTGTTTGCTTGTAGCCCCAATAATCCAACCGGTAATCTATTAATCCGCAAAGATATTGTTGCCCTGCTAGAGATGACAACAGATAAAGCACTCGTAGTTATTGATGAGGCTTATATTGATTTTAGTCTCCAAGATAGCGTGAAAGATTTATTAGCAACATATCCACATTTGGTTATTTTGCGAACCTTATCTAAAGCATTTGCGCTGGCAGGACTACGCTGTGGTTTTACCTTAGCCAATAGCGATATTATTGAAATCTTACTCAAAGTTATTGCCCCTTACCCTGTACCTGTACCTGTAACAGAAATTGCCCTTCAAGCACTCTCAATTGCAGGTCGTGCGCGGACTAAATTTCAAGTTTTAGATCTGTGTGCGAATCGTGCTTATCTACAAGCGGGTTTAGGGATGTTAGCAGGCGTCACCGTATTTGATGGTTATGCCAACTACTTATTAGTCAAATTTACCGATGCCGATAAGCTATTCAACACGCTATGGGATAACGGCATTATTTTACGCCGCTCACCGGTTGAGAACTGCATTCGTATCAGTGTTGGTAACCGCGACGAATGTGAAAAAACCCTCGCGTTTATTCGCGGCCAATTACAACAATAATTAATAAGGACATTGATTGTGAGCAAAGAGAAAATTCTATTTATCGACCGTGATGGCACCTTAATTGTTGAGCCGCCTGTCGACTTTCAAGTTGATCGATTAGACAAACTACAATTTGAACCCAATGTTATTCCGGCATTACTTGCACTTCAAAATGCCGGTTATACCTTAGTGATGGTCACCAACCAAGACGGCCTCGGTACTAACAGTTACCCCCAAGCTGATTTTGATGCCCCTCATACGATGATGATGGATATTTTCAGCTCACAAGGGATTCACTTTAGTGACGTCTTGATCTGCCCTCACTTTGACCACCAGCAATGCAGTTGCCGTAAGCCAAAGCTAGGGTTAGTCAAAGACTACTTACAGCAAGGTCGAGTTGATTTTGCTACCTCAGCAGTGATTGGCGATCGTCAAACGGATCTTCAATTGGCCGAAAATATGGCGATCAGAGGCATTCAATATCATCCACAAACCATGAATTGGCAACAGATCGTAACCGATCTCACTACCCAGCCACGGATCGCGGAAGTAGTACGCACCACCAAAGAAACCAATATTCGTGTCAAAGTGAATTTAGATCAGACTGGCGGCAATACTATCTCAACAGGGCTTGGTTTCTTTGATCATATGCTCGATCAAATTGCCACTCACGGTGGTTTCCAAATGACATTAACGGTCGATGGTGATTTACACATTGATGATCACCACAGTGTCGAAGATGCCGCACTAGCCTTGGGCGAAGCATTACGTCAAGCACTCGGCGATAAGCGCGGTATTGGTCGATTTGGGTTTAGCTTACCAATGGACGAATGTTTAGCCCAATGCGCGTTAGATTTATCAGGTCGTCCTTACCTTAAATTTGATGCCACATTCAGTCGTGATCGTGTCGGTGATCTTTCTACCGAAATGGTGCCACACTTCTTTCGTTCATTAACCGACACCCTAGCTTGTACCCTGCACTTATCGTCAACAGGCAATAACGATCACCACATTGTTGAGAGCTTATTTAAAGCCTTTGGACGTACTCTGCGCCAAGCGATCAAAGTGGAAGGTAATGAGCTTCCAAGCAGCAAAGGAGTGTTGTAATGACAGCACCAGTACCACCAACAGTAAACACTGAGCAACGTGTAGTCATTATTGATACCGGTTGCGCCAATGTATCATCGGTTAGATTTGCCATTGAACGCTTAGGCTATCAGGTACAAATAAGTAAAGATCCACAGGTAGTATTAGCGGCTGATAAGCTGTTTTTACCTGGCGTGGGTACTGCTAGCGAAGCAATGCACAATCTTAAACAACGTGATCTTATCGCACTGGTAAAACAAGTAACCAAACCACTGCTTGGGATTTGTTTAGGGATGCAGTTACTTGGCAAACAATCACAAGAACATGGTCAAAATGGGAGTGAACTTGTGCCTTGCTTAGGGTTATGTGATGCCATGGTTGAGAAAATTAACGCGCCAGAGTTACCACTGCCTCATATGGGGTGGAATACCATTACGCCACAAGTAAACCACCCGCTGTTTAACAATATTCCCGCCGGCAGTTATTTTTACTTCGTTCATAGCTATGCCATGCCTGTGTTTGATCATCGTGATAGCCAAGGTGGGGCAACCATTGCAACCACTGAATATGGTCAGCCGTTTACCGCAGCAGTACAAAATGGCAATTTTTATGGGGTTCAATTTCACCCAGAGCGTTCAAGTAAAGCTGGCGCACAATTGATAAAGAATTTCCTCGAACTATAACGATAACAAAATAACGATAACAAAAGGACGTGTGATGATTATTCCCGCATTAGACTTAATTGAAGGTCAAGTAGTGCGCTTATTCCAAGGCGACTACGGACAGGTCACCGAATATAACGTCAACCCTACTGAGCAATTTGCTCTCTATCACCAAGCAGGTGCTCATTGGCTCCACCTTGTCGATTTAACAGGGGCTAAAGATACTCAAGCACGCCAACTGAGCCTAATTAGTCAATTACTTGCGAGTACACCTGCCAATGTTCAAATTGGTGGCGGTGTCCGCTGCGAACAAGATGTTAGTGATTTACTTCATGCAGGTGCACAACGGGTAGTCATTGGCTCAACCGCCGTAAAACAGCCTGAAATCGTCAAAGGTTGGATCGAAAAATACGGCGCTGAACACATTGTATTAGCCCTTGATATTAATATTGATGACAACGGCAACCGTATCGTTGCGGTTTCTGGTTGGCAAGAAGACTCAGGTGTCACGATTGAAACACTACTTGAAGACTTTCTAAAAGTAGGATTAAAACACGTCTTGTGTACTGATATTTCACGCGATGGCACGCTTGCAGGTTCAAACGTTGAACTGTATGTCGACTTATGCCGCCAATACCCACAAGTTCAATTTCAATCATCGGGCGGCATTGGCTCACTGGACGATATTGCTGCACTAAAAGGTTCAGGCGTGGCTGGAGTCATTGTTGGTCGCGCATTATTAGACGGTAAGTTTACCGCTGAACAAGCGTTTAATTGCTGGAATAGCTAAGGAGAACCCATGTTAGCTAAACGTATTATTCCTTGTTTAGATGTCCGTGATGGTCAAGTAGTGAAAGGGGTACAGTTTCGTAACCATGAAATCATTGGTGATATCGTCCCACTGGCTAAGCGTTACGCGGAAGAAGGCGCAGACGAGCTGGTATTTTATGATATTACCGCCTCAAGTGATGGTCGAGTGGTTGATAAAAGCTGGGTATCTCGCGTTGCTGAAGTGATTGATATTCCATTTTGTGTCGCGGGTGGCATTAAATCAGCGGCTGATGCGAGTCGTATTCTGCAATTTGGCGCAGATAAAGTCTCGATTAACTCCCCTGCGCTGGCTAATCCCGCTTTAATTACTGAGCTTGCCGATAAATTTGGGGTGCAATGTATCGTGGTCGGAATTGATTCTTACTTTGATGCTACAACAGGTCAATATCAGGTTTATCAATTTACAGGTGATGAACACCGTACTCAAGCGACCCAATGGCAAACTTGTGATTGGGTACAAGAAGTTCAACGTCTTGGCGCGGGTGAAATCGTATTAAATATGATGAATCAAGATGGGGTTCGTAACGGTTATGATTTAGACCAATTAAATAAAGTCCGTAATGTGTGCCAAGTGCCTTTAATTGCCTCTGGTGGTGCAGGTGAAATGTTCCATTTTCGTGATGCCTTTCAACTAGCGAATGCCGATGGTGCGCTTGCTGCCTCGGTGTTCCATAAACAAATTATTAATATTGGTGAATTAAAGCACTATCTTAAACAACAACAGCTGGAGATTCGACTATGAGTTTAACAACGACTATTGATTGGGAAAAAGTAGCCGGATTGATCCCTGCTATTATTCAAGATAACAACAGTGGCCAAGTCTTAATGCTAGGTTATATGAATGATGAAGCCCTTGCTAAAACCTTAGCCACAGAACAAGTGACTTTTTGGTCGCGCACTAAAAATCGGTTATGGACCAAAGGCGAAACCTCGGGCAACGTGTTACGGCTTAAAAGTATTAAGCTCGATTGCGATCAAGACACGCTATTAATTCAAGTCGATCCAATTGGTCCTACTTGTCATTTAAACACCACCAGCTGTTTTGGTAACGATGACAATACTAATGATCAACCTGCGTTGGTATTCCTGCATCAACTTGAGCAAGTATTGGCTGATCGTAAAGGTGCAGATCCTGATTCCTCTTACACCGCCAGCCTCTACGCCCGTGGCACCAAGCGTATATCGCAGAAAGTGGGCGAAGAAGGGGTTGAAGTCGCGCTTGCGGCAACGTCGGGTGATAAAGCGGAATTAGTCTGTGAATCAGCCGATCTTATTTATCACTTATTAGTTCTATTGCAAGATCAAGATCTCGCCCTTGAAGATGTTATTAATAAACTTAAGCAGCGGCATCAACAATAACCATAAATACACTATGTGTTATCGTTAATTATTATTAGCACAGAGTATTTATCGTTACCGATAAAAAAAGGAAGCCATGCTTCCTTTTTATTCATTCAAATGCGTATTATCGACCTAAAGCTTCTTTATAGTGAGCGCGACATACTGAAACGTAAAGATCATTACCACCAATTTCAACTTGGTTACCACCTGCAATCGCATTACCTGCAGCATCTTGACGAATAACCATATTCGCTTTACGCCCACAGTGACAAATAGTTTTTAATTCAACTAATTTATCTGCCCAAGATAATAAATAACGGCTACCTTCAAATAATTCACCAAGAAAGTCAGTGCGTAGCCCATAACATAAAACAGGAATATCTAATTTATCGACCACTTCGGTCAATTGATAAACCTGCTCTTTAGTTAAAAACTGGCTTTCATCAATTAATACACAATCAATTTTACCCACGGCTGAAAATTGTATTAATGTCTGATACAGATCATCCGTCGAATTAAATAATTCGGCATCTTCTTGTAAACCAATTCGAGAGCTAACTTTACCTTTACCAAAACGATCATCAATCGCTGCCGTAAAAATAATCGGCGTCATACCTCGTTCACGGTAGTTAAATGATGATTGTAATAATGTGGTCGATTTCCCAGCGTTCATTGCTGAGTAATAGAAATACATCTGGGCCATTAGCTTTCCTAGTCATACTGATTACATTTAAAAATCGCGCCGATGCTACATAAAATTATCGCCAATGAAAAGCACCAACATCAACAACTGTTATTATTGTGATAAAAAACCAGTTGAAAAACATCAACTGGTTCAATTTAGACCCATTGGGTTATTTTAAACACCCGTACCCAAAGACAATAACACTTTACGGGTTAAAATCGCCAAGCCAAGCGCAACTAATGGCAGAATAATGGATATTAAGGAGTAGGAATAATCTATCAAAGTTTATGCTCGTTATGAAAACCAATTCTAGTTGGAGATCTACTGCTTGATATAACCATAATGGCATATTAATTTGAGCATAAGAAAAAAGGTTAACCTCTCCAACCTCCACAGTAGCACTCCACAATTATGTTTTGATCTACTATCGTAGCGTTACACTTATTCAATGTAACTTCAGTAAGCTTATTTGACATACCTTTCTTACTTCGGCATTGACCTTTCACTAATAGTCATCGGTCTCACCCTCATATTAGTTACTGATAAACAAAGTACCTTTACCCTTCTTAGTTGAGGAATAAATCATTCTACGTAAACAACTCGCCGCCGCAACATTGATGACACTTAAACTTAACAATAATCACGATAAATAGACCAACTATAACTATAACCACCAAATAACAACAAAGTAGCATAACATTTTAAATTTTATTCTCATTTAACACATAAAACGCTGTAACAATAACTAAAACTATTTAGCTTGTATTTATACACTTAATGAAGAAACATTTTATAAATAGCTTCATATACCGAACATAAATACTTTTTAAATAAAGAAATGATTAAAATGTTTTACACATAATGTATAAAAGTATTACTATTGCAAAAAATGTTTTAACGCTGCTATTATTATTTACAGTTAATTAAAAATAACAGGAAATATAAAATGTCTGATGCAATGAAAGCGCTTTTAAACCTTCGAAGCCTACGCGCACTTTCTCGTGAATATACACTAGAACAACTTGAAGAAGCGTTGGATAAACTAACAACAGTTGTTACTGAACGTTCTGATGCTGAAGCTGAAGAACAAGAAAAAGAAAATGAGCGCAATGAAAAACTTGCTCAATATCGTGAAATGCTATTAGCTGACGGTATTGACCCAGAAGAATTACTAGCAAGTTTAGCTAAAGCACCAAAAACAAAACGTGCTTCTCGCCCAGCTAAATATAAATTCATCGATGAAAATGGCGATGAAAAAACATGGACAGGCCAAGGTCGTACACCTAGCGCCCTAAAGAAAGCATTAGATGATGGTCAACCTCTTGAAGAGTTTGAAATCTAATATAAAAGAATAAATAAAAAAGCCTAAGCTATTTAGGCTTTTTTTATATCTGACATTAATAATACGATTACTATTTTGCCTATAAATATCCCCAATAAGAATAAAGTAATATACTGATTGGATCATTAAAATAATTATCAACAAAAAAGTCAGACATTAATGCCTGACTTTTAGTTACCACTGAAGTTCGTATATAAATCTAATCGTAATTAAATTATTGAATACGATCAGCTAATGCACTTACTGCTAAAGCAAAATAATGCGAACGATTCCACTTTAGTAATGTTCGATAATTTTCATATATCAGATATGATTTACCTTCACCACCATCAGGCTGAATTAACCATGCTTGAATATCAACATTAGGTAATATGCTATTACTATTCGTCATCACACCTAATTGCTGCCACTCGGCTAATGTTTTCCCTTTTTCAGTTTCAGTACCTTCATAACTATCCGCTAACACTTGTGATAACTTAACGGGACGCCCCCAAGTGTATTGACTATCCCACCCAGACAACTTCAAATAATTTGCGGCAGAGGCAAATACATCGGCTTTAGTGTTCCAAATATCCGCTTTACCATCACCATTACCATCAACAGCATAAGTCAGGTAAGAGGTTGGCATAAATTGACACTGCCCCATGGCTCCAGCCCAAGATCCTTTCATATCATCAATAGTAATATGACCATCTTGTAATATTTCTAATGCTGCCATGACTTGTTTACGAAATAATGCTTCACGGCGACCGTCATAAGCTAATGTCGACAATGCTTCGACAACGTGGTAATTACCTTGGATTTTACCAAAGTTACTTTCTACACCCCATAACGCGACAATAAACCGAGGCTGGACGCCATATTGTTTACCTATACGTTCGAGTTCAACTTTATTTTGTTGATAAAGTTGATTAGCCTGCTTTACTTTCCAATCAGGCACTGCACGAATAATATATTGCTCTAATGACAGTTTCTTCTCTGGTTGATTATTATCAGCTTTAACTGCATGAGCTGTATATTTGATACCTTTAAACGCAGCATCAATTATCGGCTCTGAAATACCATTCCCACGCGCTTCTACTTTTAGTTTATCTACGTAGGCATCGAATCCTTCTTCACTGGCAAATGCAGAAGAGGACAACCCCATCCCGATGGCAACAAATATCGATATCAAACGCTTATGCATAATAGCCTTATTTTATTATTTAGCGGCTTTATCAGCCTTATATTGTTCTAATAAATTAGTCACTGGTGGCGGTACTTGTAAATAAAAGCCGACAGTACGTAATGCTTCTTTTACTTTTTCCACATTAGCCAGTGCTAATGTTCTTCCCTCAAGTTTGATCACCATCACAAATTGAGGTTTACCAAATGTAGACATTAATTGTGCGGGTACATCCACAAAATCATCTTTTTTATTAATGTATAGATAAGTATTGTCTTTTTTTAAACTTTTGTAGATTGAACACAACATATAATTAGCCTATTTCATTTATGCGCCATACATTTTAGAGCACTATTACGAGCAATCATTCACTATTGACTCAGTTTTAAGTAAATAGTGTGAGAAGTTTGTCTGAAAAACCAACGTCAGGGCAAGGATAGCTTGCCCCTAACCGCTAGTGAATATACCATGCTAGTACCTTTGTGATAATGAACTAAATGGTTAATTTAAAATCTTAGCCATAATATACCTATGACCAAGATAGCTGAACTAAAAGGGAGCTCATTCACGCTCTCAGCACTTCATTTAGTTGATAATGACATTAGTAAAGTAACTAATCAGCTAAAAGATAAAGTTGAACTTGCGCCAAATTTTTTTGCTTCTGCTCCTGTTGTGATTGATATATCACAAGTTGATACTGATATTAATTTTGAACAACTAAAGGCTGGTGTTATTGATGCTGGTATGATCCCTGTTGGTATCGGTGGTTGTAAAAATAAAGCACAGCAAACACAAGCAAAAGCAGCTGGTTTTGCTATTATGAATGCGGCAAAACCGGTTAAAGATGAGCCATCTGAATTTTTAGCTGAAATAGTAGATACCCCAGTAAGTACTGATAAAGAACCAACGTTAATTATTCGTACTCCGGTTCGTTCCGGACAACAAATTTATGCTCGTAATCGTGATCTCGTTATTCTCAGTAATGTCAGTGCTGGTGCGGAAATTCTTTCTGATGGTTGTATCCATATTTATGGCACGCTACGCGGTCGCGCTATTGCGGGGGCTAGTGGAGAGAAAAGTGCGACAATTTTCTGTCAAAACTTACAATCTGAACTAATTTCTGTTGCGGGAAACTACTGGCTGAGTGATAACATTCAGGAAGAGTTTTGGGGCAAAGGTGTTGTCATATCTCTTGAAGACAATAATCTCAGTATAGAACACCTCGCTTTATAAAAGTTTTAAGAAGGAATTGAGTAAATGGCACGAATTATCGTTGTTACCTCAGGTAAAGGCGGCGTTGGTAAAACAACATCAAGTGCTGCTCTTGCATCTGGTCTAGCACTGAGCGGTAAAAAAACTGCAGTCATCGATTTTGATATCGGCCTGCGTAACCTCGATCTCATTATGGGTTGTGAACGCCGTGTCGTTTATGACTTCGTTAATGTTATTAATGGCGAAGCAAATCTAAGTCAGGCGCTAATTAAAGATAAGCGCGTTGATAACCTATTTGTATTACCAGCCTCACAAACACGCGACAAAGATGCTTTATCTCGTGATGGTGTCGAGAAAGTATTTAAAGAACTCACTAAAATGGGTTTCGAGTTTATTATCTGTGACTCACCAGCAGGTATCGAAACTGGTGCTCTAATGGCACTATATTTTGCAGATGAAGCAATTGTAACTACCAACCCAGAAGTATCTTCTGTACGTGACTCAGATCGTATTCTAGGCATTCTAGATTCAAAGTCTCGTCGTGCAGAAAAAGGCCGAGAGCCAGTTAAACAACACCTTTTACTTACACGTTACAATCCTGCACGCGTTAATCAAGGTGAAATGTTAAGTGTACAAGATGTTGAAGAAATCCTTCACATCCCACTACTTGGTGTTATTCCTGAAAGCCAAGCAGTATTAAATGCATCCAACAAAGGTGAGCCTGTTATCTTTGATAAAGGTTCTGATGCAGGACTAGCCTATGAAGACACCGTTGCACGTCTACTTGGTGAAGAACGTCCTTTCCGTTTCTTAGAAGAAGAAAAGAAAGGCTTCCTAAAACGTCTATTTGGAGGCTAATGGATTATGGCATTGCTCGAGTTTTTTCGCCCCAAAAGAGCGAAAACTGCAAATGTAGCAAAAGAACGGTTACAAATTATTGTTGCTGAGCGACGTAGTGCTGGACAAAAATCTCCAGCCTATTTACCACAATTAAAGCGCGATATTTTAGCGGTTATTAGTAAATATGTTCAAATTAATCCTGAACATGTTTCAGTAAATCTAGATCATAACGGTGATGAGTTATCGGTACTAGAACTTAACGTCACATTACCTGACGAAGAAAAATAAAAAATCCCCGCTAAGTGAGACTTAGCGGGGATTTTACTATCTTATCTAACCTTAACGCTTAGTTTTCATCAAGTATGGCTAATACGCGTGTTTCAAATAAACCTTGACGCCAATTTTTAAGCATTTCTGGACGCTTTTCATCAGCGCGTTGATGTTTCCATGCCCATGATAACAATTGGTGGATCTGCTTTTTAGAGGCTAAAAACTCAGGTGCTAACCCTGTTGTTTTTTCAACGTCAGTCACCACATCTTTTAAACGCTTCACCATCTGCTTATAACCAGGAAAATCAACAAGACGCTCAATAGTTAGTGGGTAATTAGCACAATTAATCGCATCGCAGTCATGCACCATTTTTAATAAACGGTTACCATGACGTTGAATCTCCATCGGTTCGAAGCCTTCATTTTCCATCACAGTCCGTGACTTTATTTCTAAATGAGCTAACTTCCACAGGTGTAACTCTTTAACAATAAAGTTAAGGGCAATATCACGCTTTCTTGCTTCACGTACACGCCAAGCAGCCAATTGTTGCAATATAGCTAATTGTTTTGGATTTAATTGCCAAGCATTTTTAATATCAAGATACGCTTTATTAGGATCAAGTATCCTAGTACGACGTAACATGATTGCATTACATTCTTGCTGTAACGCTTCCATATATCCTGCCGCCTCAACTTTCGCTAATAGCGTTTCATATAAGGGTTTAAGGTAATGCACATCTGCTGCTGCATAATCTAACTGTTTATCAGTCAATGGGCGAGCAAGCCAATTGGTACGCGCTTCGCCTTTATCTAGCTCAACCCCTACATATTCTTTAACTAACGCCCCAAAACCTGTTGAAATACCGTGGCCTAAAAAAGCAGCCATGATTTGAGTATCAAGCATAGGAATAGGTAAGCAACCAGCATGATGCTGAAATACTTCAAGATCTTCACCACAAGCATGAAGTACCTTAATCACTGACAGATCGCGCAGCAGTGCCCATAACGGCTCCATATCTTCAATACTAAGAGGATCGATTAATGAAAGCTGTTCACCATCAAACATCTGAATAAGCCCTAAACGCGGGTATAAGGTTCGTGTGCGCACAAACTCGGTATCAAGCATCACAGCTGAATGTTGACGTGCCGACTCACACCGCAGGCGAAGTTGCTCGGTTGTTGTAACAATATCGAAATTCACAATGTACCTTTTTGATGACAGAACGACCCCATTTAAGAGCCTATTAAATATTTTATAGTAAAATGCCGGCGTAAAGCCGGCATTAGATACGTGCTAACACAATCTGTTGCTATTATGTTATCAAACCAACATCATTTTATGTTAGCAGAAATATCATTTAGTAACTTGCTGAGCTTTTTTATCTGACTCTTCACGCAATACACGACGCAAAATTTTGCCCACATTAGTTTTAGGTAATTCATCCATAAATTCAACAATTTTAGGAATTTTATAACCCGTTAAATGTTGACGACAATGTGCTATCAGTTCATCACGAGTCAAACTCTGATCGCGTTTTACTACGCACAGCTTAACCACTTCACCAGACACTTCATGAGCTTGACCAATCGCAGCAACTTCAAGTACTTTATCGTGCAATGCAACGACATCTTCAATCTCATTAGGATACACATTAAAACCTGACACTAAAATCATATCTTTCTTGCGATCAACTATATGCAAGAAACCTTCATCATCAAATTTAACGATATCACCCGTTGAAAGCCAACCATCCTCGGTTAACACTTCTTTAGTCGCTTCTGGATGCTGCCAATAGCCTTTCATGACCTGAGGACCACGGACTTGTAGTTCACCAACTTGATCCATACCAACCACATTCCCTTCATCATCAACCATACGTACTTCAGTTGACGGTACAGGTAAGCCAATAGAACCATTATAGTAGGTTAAGTTATACGGATAAGCGGCAACCAACGGCGAACATTCCGTTAAGCCATAGCCTTCAAGTAAATAGTTACCGGTGATTTTTTGCCACTTTTCAGCAACAGCACGCTGGACAGCCATACCGCCACCCACAGAAAGATGAAGATTACTAAAGTCTAATTTATGGAAGTCTGGATTATTTACTAACGCATTAAATAAGGTATTTACGCCAGTAATGGCAGAAAACGGATAGCGTTGTAATTCTTTAATAAAGGTTGGAATATCACGAGGATTAGTGATCAATAAATTTCGACCACCCATTTCTAACAATAATAAACAGTTCACCGTCAGTGCAAACACATGATACAACGGCAGTGCAGTCACGATTAATTCGCGTCCTTCACTTAGCACAGGACTATAAGCCCCTTTTGCCTGCATCACATTAGCAACCATATTATGGTGAGTAAGAATGGCACCTTTAGCAACACCTGTCGTACCGCCCGTGTATTGCAAAAATGCCATGTTATTACCAGTAATAAGTGGCTTAACATATTGCATTCTGCGCCCTTTGCGTAAAGCGATGCGCATAGAGGTTGCGTGAGGTAAATGGTATGACGGCACCATTTTTTTAATGTACTTCACCACGAAGTTAACCAATGTTCCCTTCGGTCGTGATAATTGGTCACCAAGACTGGTTAAAATAACATGCTTAACACAGGTTTTTTTAACCACGGCTTCTAGTGTATGCGCGAAGTTAGACACGATAACAATCGCTTTTGCACCAGAATCGTTAAGTTGGTGTTCTAATTCTCGAGGTGTATACAGTGGGTTAACATTAACTACCACACACCCCGCTCGCAAAATACCAAACAGTGCAATAGGATATTGCAGTAAGTTCGGCATCATAACAGCAACACGATCACCGGGTTGTAGTTTAAGCTCATTTTGTAAGTATGCAGCAAATGCACGGCTACGCTCTTCCAACTTACGGAAGGTCATGACCTGCCCCATGTTGATAAATGCCGTTTGATCTGCGTATTTACGTACAGCTTGTTCAAACATGTCGACCAAAGATGAATATTCATCAGGGTTAATTTCTGCCGGTACATCGTCCGGATAGCGGCTAAGCCAAACCTTATCCACGTGCACTCTCCTTATAATTAGACAACGGTACGCGCCTATAAACTTAACAAAATGGTAATAGTATAAATAAAATGAATATTTACAACGGCATTACCGCATATTTTATTTTTGATTAAAATTTAAGCATTACACTTCACTGCAATATTTGATGCCAAGTATAAAACATAATAATTAATCTAATTAAGTGGGGATAAATGTTCGAATATGACGATAAACGCTCTCCGAACTTTGTAAATGACAATGATGTCCCCCTGACACCATCACTTGTGTAAAATCGGTAATACCCCATCCGTTGATATCTGATTGATAAAGAGAAGCATAACCATCCTCACCAATAATAGATAATACTGGAGCTTGGATACTACTCAATAACGCTTGTGCATGTTGCTGCGCCATACGATATAACGAATCACAACGCAGACGAGGATCATGACGCCAATACCAACGTCCATCACGTTCAATCGTCGCTCTTTTTACTACAGCTTCCAATAACGACACTGGTAAACGATTAACTGTTGCCCGAAGTGTTAAAGCTTCTGCAAATGTTGCCATCGATCGCTGTTTTAAACGTAACTGTTGTTGACGATAACGTTGCCGACTAACAATACCTTTCCGTAACCGATCCACTGCCATTTGCGGCGGTTCCGTTAATGGTGATAATCCTTCAATCAGTACAATTTTATCAACAAATTCAGGAAATACTGCGGCATAACAACCTGCAACAATAGCACCGAGAGAGTGACCAACAATATGCACTTTTTCACACTTTAGCTGCATGATAACTTGATGTAAATCATCAATATAATCAACAAAATGATAATAATTATCCGTACTTTTATGATCCGATTTTCCATGCCCTGGCCAATCGAGCGCAATAACATCATAATGTTTCGTTAGCGATGACCATAACAATGCAAATGTCGCAGCGTTATCTTGCCAACCATGCAACAAAAGCAACATTGGTTTAGAGGTTAGCCTTGCTGTAGTTATATCAATATTGCTACAAGCTGCGAGCTTATACTCTGCTAATGTAAGCGTTATTTCTTTCATTGCAATGATGGTACTACTCGCTCAACAATTCGGCCGTTAATCCCAAAATTAGGCATCATTAAATCATTACCCCATGGATCACAGTTAAAAGAATAACAAGGTTGACGATTCCAAAAAGGATCATCTAATTGTAATTGCTGCTGTACTTGCCACAATTGCTGACCAGAGACTTTCACTACAGGAAAACTATAAGAGTATTGACCTATCTTTCCTTTCTCATCACCAGAAAATTGTCCGACAACAGTCAATAGACGTCCTTTCGCATATTCAATTGGCTCTAAAAAACCAGGAATATACGCAATAAATCGTCCTTGGGATTGTACATGTAATATTGGGCGACCATCCGCAGTTAATGGCATCGCAACCATTTCAATACGAGTTTGCTGCTGTTCATTACGAATCGAAGCAATCACACCACCAAGACGTACTTCTTTATCTTGATTCGCCTTTGGGTGCTGTAGAATAACCGTTAAATCGGTAATGGGATCGTTCGACTTCGTTATTAAAGTTGCAGGTAAGCTGGCGCAGCCTACCATAAACACTAATATCACCCCAAGAAATAGCTTACCAAACATCTAAAACCTCCGTATATTTGTTTAATAACTCAACAAAAAATAACATATATCACTGCTTTATTCCTATATCAACCTGATTACGTCATAGCAGTTTTTTCAATATTTTTATCATCACTCACACTAAAGCATCTATTCCTCAACATGCTGTAATATGTTGCAGCTACAGATGTAGGATGACATTTAAATAGAAATTAACGGTATGTTTGCACTTTCCTAATAGATTTTTATCATCAATAACGGCGACAACTAATAACAATATCAATCTTGATGACACTTGATCTAAATAACGCTAAATGTTGTGTTATTGATAGCGCAAGTATTGAAAGTATTTGAAAGAAAACAGAGGTGACAACAGCCGTCGCGGTTGATGGCATAGCTGTTGATGGCATAGATATGAATCGTTGCAACCCAAGAAATAGGTATTACAACTGCAGTTATAAATACACGAAGAGTAACAACATAGACTGTCACTCTTCGTCTTAATTTACATGACTAAATCAACAACAGATATCAACGCTGATTTAAAGTCAAATTACTCACGACCCGGTAATTTTTTCCACGTCACAGTATCACGTAAATATACTGGGCTTGCTGCTTCTGCGGTAACAATTTCACCACGAGCAAATGCATATTTAGCTAAATGCACCATATCTTGTGAATCAGGATATAGCACACTGCCTCGTTGTGCATTAAACGGTAATTGACTTAGCAGTTCAGGGTAAGCTTCCCACCCTGTACCCGCTGTTAGCCATGCATTAGGATCAGCTTGCACATTCGCCAATAAAACATCTGGAGAAATCACTTGCTCATTACCTAATAATAGCCAATCGCCATCTATTTTACGCTGGTATTGAGCCCAGTAAAGCTCCCCCATACGTGCATCAATAGCAGTTAACACATGCTCTGCTTGGTGTAAACGGAATGAACCTTGTGCCATTGCGGCCAAAGTAGACACGCCAATCATTGGTAAGTTAGCACCAAAGGCTAAACCTTGCGCAATACCAATACCAATACGAACACCCGTAAAGCTACCCGGTCCACGCCCATAAGCGAGTGCATCAAGCTGCTTTAATTTAATACCAGCGTCTGCCAGTACCGCATCAATCATAGGTAAAATTTTCGTGGTGTGCTCACGAGGAGCATATTCACAACGAGAAATAACGTCATCGCCGATCATCAGCGCAACAGAACAGTTTTCAGTTGCAGTATCTACTGCCAGAATTTTGGTGCTCATTCAAGCCTCTGAATGTTGGATATCGTCGCTTACGGATACCTGAGTATCGGTTAAGTTCGACAAAAATTCGCTAACCCCAGCTACACTACGCGTGCGCGGAATTGGCGGTAAACTTCTCAAAAATACAGCGCCATAAGCACGAGTGACTAAACGATTATCGCAAATCACTAATACCCCTTTATCTTGAGTATCACGAATCAATCGACCAACACCTTGCTTTAAAGTGATCACTGCATCGGGTACTTGTACCTCAGCAAAGGGGTCACCACCTCGCAGGCGACAATCTTCAATACGTGCTTTTAATAACGGATCATCTGGTGCTGTAAATGGTAATTTATCTATGATAACACAGCTAAGGGCTTGGCCTCTAACATCAATGCCTTCCCAAAATGCGCCCGTTGCCACTAATAATGCATTGCCTCGCTCAAGGTACTCAGCCAATAGCTTTTGCTTACTAGTTTCACCTTGGGCTAATACGGGTAAATCGAGTCGTGCACGAAAGCCTTCAGCAAGATCGCGTACCATTTGATGCGAAGTACAAAGAAAAAAACAACGGCCATCATTGGCTTCAATAATAGGTGCTAAAATATCGACTAATTTATCGGCTAACCCATAGCTATTAGGCTCAGGTAAATGCCGTGGTACACACAACAAGGCTTGGGTTGAGTAATCAAACGGACTTTCTAATGAAAATTGTTGCTTGGGTTGTAAACCAAGGCGATGACAAAAATGGCTAAAATCATCATCGACAGCCAATGTCGCTGATGTAAAAATCCATGCCCCTTTTTGCTCTTTCATTCGTTCACTGAATTTATCCGCGACTGATAGCGGTGTAATATTCAAACTAAACTGGCGCGGTGTGCACTCATACCAATACGAATAACCAATAATACTGGTATCGACTACCCGTTTTAAGCGCGCCTTTAACAACGTTGCTCGTTCAAAAGCGGCATCTAATAATTGACTACGTCCTAAGGCTAATTTAAGCACATCATAAATTAAATCAAGCGCATCATTTAAACGTACTAATTCACGTTGTACTGCGGGTGTTTGTGATGCTTCACGCCAATTACCTCGAAAACCAGGATCCCCTAAAATAATCCGCATTTCAAACGTTGCCTGCTGTAAACGTGCTGCGGCTTTTTGCAGTTGACGCATATCTTTCGCTTCAGTGCGATAGCCAATTTCAATGTCTTTTGCTAATTCAATTAATTGGCGGCTAGAAAGATTCTGACCAAAATATTGACTGGCAATATCTGGCATTTGATGGGCTTCATCAAAGATAAACACTTCAGCTTCTGGGATCAATTCACCAAAACCATTATCTTTCATTGCTAAGTCGGCTAAAAACAAATGATGATTCACCACCACGACATCCGCCTCCATTGCTTTACGTCGCGCCTTAACAACAAAGCAATCATCAAAAGATGGGCATTCTCGACCCAAGCAATTATCATTACTTGAAGTGATCATTGGTATCACTGGGCTATCTTCTGCAATATCTTCACATTCACCCAGATCGCCTGTTTTAGAAGATGACGACCATTGACGGGTTTTTATCAATAAACTGAGCATGATGGGATCAGAATGATCACCATGACTTTCGGTGATCTGACGACTTAGACGATCAACACATAAATAGTTTGAACGTCCTTTTAATAATGCCACTCGCCCTGTAAATCCCAATGCACTTGCCATCAAGGGTAAGTCACGATGAAATAATTGCTCTTGCAGGTTTTTTGAACCAGTACTAATAATGGTTTTCTTGCCGCTAACTAATGCGGGCACAAGATAGGCGAACGTTTTACCCGTACCAGTGCCTGCCTCAACTACTAATTGTGATTGTTGCTTAATCGCATCAGCAACTGCTTTTACCATATCTATTTGAGATTGTCGGGCTTGAAATCCTGGAATGGCTTTATCTAACGCACCACCAGCAGCAAAAAACTTGGCTATCATTTACTTCGCACTATTGGTTATTTATACAGTATCAATGGTTCTATTATGCCTATTTTATTTCGCCACGACCAGCGATGGCAGAGGCTATTTCTTGAGGCTAAAATTACATAACCAAGAAACTATTTGACCCCAACACAGTATAAGAGTCATAGTGATAAATTATGATTTTTAGGCTATGCACCACGGTGCCGCCATCAGGAATAGACATGGAAAAGAAAACATTATTAACGGAATGCCCTGATAACATGGGTCTTATTTCAAAAATAACCAATATATGTCACAAACATCAGCTCAACATTATTAATAATAAAGAATATGTTGATAATGCTAAAAATCACTTTTTCATGCGTACTGAACTAGAAGGTTATTTCAATGATGAAACCTTACTGGCAGATCTCGATCGTGCTTTACCTGCTGGTAGTAAACGCCGTTTAATTAGTTCAGAGCGTAAAAAAGTGGTCATTATGGTCACTAAAGAAGCCCATTGTTTAGGCGATATTTTAATGAAAACCTTTGATGGTTCATTAGATATTGATATTGCAGCAGTTGTAGGTAACTACGATAAACTTCAAGACTTAACCGAAAAGTTTGATGTACCATTTCATCATGTTTGCCATGAAGGGCTAACACGTGAACAACATGAAACCAAATTATTAGCTGCGGTACAGCAATATTCACCTAACTATGTCGTGCTAGCAAAATATATGCGTATTCTCACACCTAATTTTGTAGCCCAATTCCCACAAAAAATTATTAATATTCATCATAGCTTTCTACCGGCATTTATTGGGGCTAAACCTTACCAACAAGCTTTTGAGCGCGGCGTAAAAATCATTGGAGCAACGGCTCACTTTGTCACCAATGATCTTGATGAAGGCCAAATCATTACTCAAAACGTAATTCCGGTTGATCATACTTTCAATGCTGATGAAATGGCGAAATCAGGTCGTGATGTTGAAAAATCAGTGCTAAGTAAGGCGCTTGGATTAGTCGTTGATGATCGCGTTTTTGTTTATGGCAACCGCACCGTTATTCTCTAAGAATAGATTGTCTTATTAAATGCCAGAGCTTATCGGCTGTGGCATTTTTTATCTCTCAAACCGTTACGATAGTATATTAGAGTTCGTTAATGATCTTGTTGTTCACTAGCAATCACGGCAGCCAAAGAATGTGAATGTAATTTAATGCATATATTGTCTTTTTTAAATGCATAAGTCGGATTAGGTAATCGTTCATGTTCACCCGCTGGAGAACTGGCTTTAACTTTAATACCCTTAGTGGCTAGCTGCTGCCAATCTAAGGCTGGAAATGCTGTATTGATTGTTTGTTGTAATTGTTCAATCGACATTGCATTACCTGGAATAACAAACTCCACATGTTCCCATCCTTGCTGTGGATAAACCTTATCACTGGGATATGGCAGTTCTAATGCTTCAATCGTCCAATCACCAACTTGTAGCGGCTCATCAAACCCAATCACCACAATAGGACGACCATTAATTATCGTCTTTGACCATTCAGTACCATAGGCCAACCATGCTTGATGGAGAGACAGAGCAATCTCCTGTGAATTAACTCTCAATGCAATATGATCTGCTACATACGATGACAGTGAAATTCCAACTTCATCGGCTAAACAAATAATGCGATCCATAAAAGCAGGCAAATCAGCAAGCATTTGCTCAGGATGTAAGCCTAATTGTTTCAGATTTTGCATTTTGTCGCTCCAACTGTGTAACATTTAATAAACAACCGCATAATTACTCATACTTTTCGCATTACCAATGACTAAACTACCACGATGCAGCCCTTATCAGTGCTGAATTTTGGCTTTATTTTAGCCTATTTGAAAAACTTTAAAAAAAATTGCTTACAATCTCTTTTTCCAGTTGCCAAAGTACCTAACTATGTGGGTATTATTAGGGTAACGCATGCTGCTTATTCAAGATATTGGTGTTTAAACTAAATGAATGCCACCATCAAAAAATACTCACGTAGCTTTGGTAGCTTTTTACTTAAGCTAAAACACGTTGGCTCCGTGAGTATTTTTGACGGCAGATCTTGCTATACGCAGACGTTTTTGCCACATATATGATTGGCGTTACAAACGATTTAAGGAACAGCGAGTGAATATTCAAGCACTTATTAATAATAAAGTATCACAAGCACTAGAAGCTGCAGGCGCACCTGCAGGTAGTCCAGCAGCAGTTCGTCAGTCAGCAAAAGCACAGTTTGGTGATTACCAAGCAAACGGTGTCATGGGCGTTGCTAAAAAATTGGGTATGAATCCACGTGAATTCGCTCAAAAAGTAATTGATTGCCTAGAACTAGATGGCATTGCTGATAAAGTTGAAATTGCAGGTCCTGGTTTTATCAATATTTTCCTTGATAAAGCATGGCTTGCTGCTCGCGGTGAAGAAGCGCTAACTAGCGATCGCCTAGCAGTAGCAACTGACGAAGCACAAACAATTATTGTTGACTACTCAGCACCTAACGTAGCGAAAGAAATGCACGTTGGTCACTTACGTTCAACTATCATCGGTGATGCTGTTGTTCGTACGCTAGAGTTTTTAGGCCACAACGTTATTCGTGCTAACCACCTTGGTGACTGGGGTACGCAGTTTGGTATGCTGATCGCTAACATGCAGCGTAAAGAGCAACAAGGTAATGATGTTTCAATGAACATCAGCGATCTTGAAGGTTTCTACCGTGAATCAAAAGTACTTTATGATGAAGACGAAGAGTTTGGCGTAACTGCACGTAACTTCGTTGTACGTCTACAAAGTGGTGACGAATACTGCCTTGATAAGTGGCGTCAACTTGTTTCGATCACACTGAAGCAAAACCAGCGTAACTACGATCGTCTAAGCGTATCATTAACTGATGATAACGTGATGGGTGAGTCAATGTACAACGACATGCTTGCTCCTGTTGTTGCTGATCTTAAACAACAAGGTCTAGCTGTTGAAAGTGACGGCGCAACCGTTGTTTTCCTTGACGAATACAAGAATAAAGACGGCGATCCAATGGGTGTTATCATCCAAAAGCGTGATGGCGGCTACTTATACACCACCACAGATATTGCTTGTGCAAAATACCGTTACGAGCAATTACACGCTGATCGTGTACTTTACTTTATTGACTCTCGTCAACATCAACACCTAATGATGGCTTGGTCTATTGTACGTAAAGCAGGTTATGTACCTGAAAGCGTATCTCTAGAGCACCACGCATTCGGTATGATGCTAGGTAAAGATGGTCGTCCATTTAAGACTCGTGCTGGCGGTACTGTTCGTCTTGCTGATCTTCTAGATGAAGCAGAAGAGCGTGCAAACAAGCTAATTGAAGAAAAAAATCCTGATCTAAGTGCAGAAGAAAAAGCAAAAATTGCGACAACAGTTGCAATGGCTGCAGTTAAGTACTCTGATCTTTCTAAGCACCGTACAACAGATTACATCTTCGATTGGGATAACATGCTGGCGTTTGAAGGTAATACCGCACCTTACATGCAGTATGCTTACACACGTGTTGCGTCTATCTTTAAGCGTGCGAACGTTGAACTAAAAGATCTAACGTTCCCTATCGTTATCAATGACGAAAAAGAACAAGCACTATTGTCTAAGTTACTTCAATTTGAAGAAGCTGTTCAATCTGTAGCGCGTGAAGGTCAACCACACCTAATGTGTACTTACCTGTTTGAACTTGCAGGTCTGTTCTCTAGCTTCTACGAAGCATGTCCAATTCTTAACGCTGAAGAAGCCGTTAAGCAAAGTCGCTTAAAGTTAGCATTACTAACTGCTAACACAATTAAGAAAGGCTTGGATCTACTAGGTATTGAAACCCTAGAGCGTATGTAATTACACTCTATTGTGATAACGACTTATTGCACTAGTGACTTATTGTAGTAGCTATATAATAAAAAGCCTTCATTCGTGAAGGCTTTTTTAATGAGATAAAATCTAACAGTTATTGCCCAAATCGTAAGCCACCATCATGTAACCATGTTAATTCTTTTTCTGTAGATAAACGACATTGCACTGCATTTCGATGCGGAAAACGCCCAAATTCACTAATGACTTGTAAATGACTATTGGCAAAATCATAAAAGCTATCAAACACTGCTCGATTCTCAGGATGTACGTGTTTACGTAGTACATCAAATCGAAAGACACTTTCTTCTTGATCCTCTAAGTCTTCTGAATGCTCTAACGGTAAATAAAAAAATACTTGTTCGATTGCCGTTAACTCAACATCTTGATTAAGCGCTAACCCTCGTTTGCAAATAGCCAACGCTAATAAATCATACCGAAAAGCAGCATTTAATCCGCGATAAATATTGCGTGGAAACTGATCTAATAAAATAATCAAAGCAAGACGACCACGAGCCGTATCACTCCAATGATTAAGCTCACCATTACCCGCCATACTTACCCAACGTTGAAACTGAGAAACAATTTCAGCATCAACATCAGCACCACCTAAAAACCACAGTGCATGTTTATTATCACGGGTCACTTCACCGTCTAGCTCACCAAACCAGTAATCAAGAATAAATTGATACTCAGCTACCATTTAAGATCCCCCCCATTAAAGACACTTTAACCACGTTTTTATAGGATAATCATTAGCTGCTAAGCAACGATTATGTATCCTCTAAAGGATAATACCAATTACGCTAAATTAAGCTTACTATAATAAATATTGCTCAAGCTTGTGAGCTAGAATGTACTGTTAAGGAATAATTACATGAGTTTCACTCTTCATCCTCAATTAACAGCAGATACAACAATACTTGGCGATTTGCCTTTATGTCGTGTATTACTGGTTAAAGAAGCCCTTGGTCCATGGCTTATTTTAGTGCCTCGCTATGATGCGCTACGCGAAATTCACCATTTATCAGAACAAGATCAACAACAACTGATGCGTGAATCATCCGCCATTGCAGCTTTATTAGAGCAAGACTATCAGGCCGAAAAAATTAATATTGGTGCGCTCGGTAATCTTGTGCCTCAGCTTCATATTCATCATATCGCCCGTTTTAAAGATGATATCGCATGGCCAGGCCCTGTTTGGGGTAATACCAAAGGCATTCAACGTAGTGAAGCTGTACAGCTTGCACTTACTGAAGAATTACGCCAAGAACTGAGTAACATCGCAGGTTTTACTGCGATCAATTAAACTATAATGAAGTGCAGCCCACTGAGTTGCACTCATTCTAAGTCTCTCGGCTCCGAGCATCATTCACTTATTTCAGATACAAAAAAACAGCCCGCAGGCTGTTTTTTATTATCACTGTTATAGGTTAGCGCATCACCGTCACTGACAGCTCATTCGCGGCTAAGCATCGATACCAGACATCTTTAGCTGACTGGCAACATTGGGTGCTATCACAACCAATTAATTCTTTACCTATCGTTCCTTTGCGCACCCAAACAGCAAGCATGGCATCAACACCGTCTTCTGACATTCCAAAATGGAGAGCCAGTTGTTTGCGGCTACTTCGCCCATGTTGAGTAATATACTGTTTTAGCTGTTGTAAAATCATTCAAACAATAATCCTTCTAAATGAGATTGCTTTTTACCTTGCCGTTTCATCAACAAATAAATCCCAACATTGATGACAATGAAGAATGCAATCCAAAACGAGCTACTGGCTGGATGTAGGGCAAAATCTGCAATTTGATAGAACAATGTCGCAAAAGTATAGGCCAGTAACATGGTCCAACCGGCAATAAAACCAGCAAACGGTTTACCGAACTCACGTACATATGCTCCCATTGCCGCAGCACATGGCGTATAAAGTAAAATGAAGATCAGGTAAGACATTGCAGCAGCACCACTCACAAATCGTGACTGAATATTACCAAAAACAGACTGATCAACACCTTGTTCTTCAGCAACAGCAGATGTGTTATCAAGATCCCCAACTTCAATACCTAAAGGATCGCTAAAGCTTAATGCTGATAAATTATCACCAATAGAGGCAACCGCTTCTTTTAAACTACCAATAAGATCATATTCTTCACTCTGACCATCAAGCGCTGGCGCATATAAACTATTTAACGTACCGACGACCGCTTCTTTAGCAAAAATACCGGTAATAATACCCACCGTTGCTGGCCAATTATCCGCTTTGACACCGATTGGTTCGAGTACAGGAGTAACTACTTGTGCTACACGTGATAACACAGATTTTGAGGTATCTTCATTACCAAATGAGCCATCAGTGCCAAGTGAATTAAAGAAACTTAAAATAGTTACAACCACGACAATGGTTTTACCAGCACCAAACACAAAACGCTTTAATTTCTGCCAAGTCTTAATAATGACATTACGTACTGTTGGTAACTCATAATTTGGCATTTCCATGATAAAACTATCACTAGAACCAGGATAAAGCGTATTACGTAGAATAAGCCCAGTCATAACAGCAGCGACAATACCTAAGATATATAATGCAAAGACAATATTTTGACCATGTTCAGGAAAGAAAGCAGCGGCAAATAATGCATATACTGGTAAACGTGCACCACATGACATAAAGGGTGCCATCGCAGCTGCTAATTTACGCTCACGTTCTTGTTCTAAAGTCCGAGTCGCCATAATCGCAGGAACGTTACAACCGAAACCCAATACTAAAGGCACAAATGCTTTACCCGGCAAACCTATTTTTTGCATCACTTTATCAAGCACAAAAGCAGCGCGAGCCATGTAACCTGAGCTTTCTAAAACCGCAAGGAAAAGATATAGACAAGCAATCACAGGAATAAAAGTTGCGACCGTTTGAATACCACCACCAAGACCATTGGCGATAATTGTCACTAACCATACTGGTAAATGGTTATCTAATAAATAATGACCACCATCAACTAAAATTGCACCGAAACTAATATCAAAGAAGTCAATAAATGCACTGCCCACGTTAATAGCAAACATGAACATAACGTACATTACAAAGAAGAAAAATGGGATACCAATAGCACGGTGTAATAATATACGGTCAATTTTATCGGTTAAACTATGGCTTAAACGGCCTTCTTGGCGTCGTACTTTCTGACATAATTGATGTAAAAAAGTATAACGTACGTCAGCGACTTGAATATCAGCATCAACCAACTCCAGCATTTTACTACGAATAGCACACGCTTGTTGTTTATGTTCTTCTGATAAAGTGTGAATCACTAAAGTGTCATTTTCTAACACCCGAATAGATTGCGCACGAGGACTAAGCTTTTCATCATGAATAAATAATGGCGTTAATTGCTTAACCGCAGCTTCAAAGTCATCACCATAATCAAGTGAAAAATCTGCAACAACAATACCTTGAATCAGCATTTTATGTAGCTTTGATTTAAACTCGCCAATACGTTCCATATTGTTAGCAGACAACGCGACGACTGGACAACCTAACGCTTTTTCTAATGCTTTAAGATCTAATACTTGCTGCTGACGCTTTAATACATCCATCTTATTAAGCACCACCACCATCGGTCGGCCTAATTCACGCAATTGTAACGTCATGTATAAACTGCGTTCGAGTGATGAAGCATCAACAACATTAATAATGACATCAGCCGGTGTTGTCAAAATAGCGCGTGATGCAATCGCTTCATCAAGACTATTCGCATCATTAGCACTATCAAGGTTATAAATACCGGGAAGATCGGTAAGAGCAAAATCATCACCATTATGTTGATAACGACCCGTTTTCTTCTCTACAGTGACACCAGCCCAATTACCGACCTGCTGTTTTGACCCTGTTAATCCATTAAACAGTGTTGTTTTACCGCTGTTCGGATTACCAACGGTAAGAATGTCATATTGCATTATTTAACCTCAACTTCAATATCTTCAGCAATTTTTTTACGCAATGCAATATCAACACCACGCACTCGAACCTGAAGAGGATCACCTAATGGTGCTAAACGAACAACAGTAATTTCAGTATGTGGCAATAACCCCATCACCATTAATTTTTTGCGCGTTACTACAGGCAACGCAGACATATTAATCACTGTACCGCTGTGACCGCATGGCATATCTGACAGTTTCATAACTAAACGGCTACCTTAATAAGAATTATTTTCATTACGATGTAGCAAATTTTACACTTTGATACGAAATTAGTCTTGTCTTAAATCAATTAATTCACCCCTGTTTTAAAAAATTATTTACTACTAATTAAACATTAAAAACAATATAAAAAACCAATAATTAACATTATTTGTTATTTTTAACTGATTTATTTTTAAGATATAAAAAAAGCGTACTTTTCAGTACGCTTTAAAAGATCGTTTAGCCTTTATTTTACGCAGGCATTTGTGTACTTAGCTGTTTTTTATATGTTTTAATATCACGCATAAACTGAGTTCGCACACTGCCTCTTAATGGTTCTGCTTGTGGTAACGGTACTTTCATTGCATTGACTGGACGACCATTTTTGATTAATTCAAAATGTAAATGAGGTCCTGTTGAGCGTCCAGTATTACCACTTTTTGCTATTCGCTGTCCCATTTTAACTTTATCGCCCACTTTGACTTGGCGTTTACTTAAATGTAAATAGCGAGTCATATATTCACGACCATGCTTAATCACAATGTAATTACCCGCTAACGGATGATAACGAGATTTAACTACTACCCCATCGCCAGCAGCCAAAATAGTGGTACCAACAGGCACGGCAAAGTCAGTCCCGTTATGTGGAGAGCGACGTTTAGTTATAGGGTGTAAACGATTAGGATTAAAAGAAGAACTAATCCGATATGACTTTAGCGTTGGTATGCGTTGAAAACCACGATTCAAACTACGCGCATCTTGATCATAAAATTGGTCATCGTCACCACGAGCAATAAAAATTGAATGTCCACGTCGTTGACTCTTATAGTAAAAGGCATTAATTTTCCCTTTACTTACAGCTTTCCCATCAATAAATTCACGATCTAACACCACCCCAAATGAATCACCTTCACGAGCATCTCGGCCAATATTCATCTTCCATTGTAGTGCTTTAACCACATTACCAATTTGAGTTGGCGTTAACCCAGCATCACGCGCTGAATTATAAAAGCTGCCAGATATTCGCCCAGTTAAAGCAACAGGCTTCATCTCACCTTTTTGCACCACCTCTTTATAGCTATATCCTTTTTTACCTAGCGTATAAATATCTGTCACTTTTTTGCTGCGGATAATGCTCAGTGATGTCAAAGTACCATCAGCATCAACATCCCATTTTAATGTTTGTCCAACGTGTAACTGCTGGACTGATTTATTAGCGTCAATTAAGCGATACATTTCTGAAATAGGTAAGCCATATTGAGAAAATATAGCCCCTAATGTTTCCCCTGACGCCACTCGATGCTGTGATTCCATTTCAGCATGCGCTTGCACCAGTTGCTGCTCAATTTCATCTTTTGGAGCCTGAAATTGAGGATCATTTTGATCTAAAGATGCCCCCATTGGTTCGCTCTCAGATTCTAAAACCTCAGGCGTCGTTATATTAATAGGTACATTAATCGGTAGTGGTTTTTTAAATATGGGGAAAAGTATGATCGATTTCGAAGGCTGCCATGCAATAGCAGCCATCATCAAAATTGTGGTCGAGAATAACGCAATTTTATGCTGCAGCGGTAACATCTTTAATGATGCTACTGTCGCGATATAATATTTCATGATTAATTAAGACACTTACTAAATCGTTGTCCAAGTTCATTAAGAAAACGGACATATCCTCCCTTGCCCTCAACGATATCAGTTGCCATTGGGTCAAGAGTCCCTATTTTTACATTCGTTCCTTTGGTCACAGATTTCACAACAGCGGGTGAAAACTGAGGTTCACTAAAGACACAATATGCCTCATTATTCGTTAATGCTTGACGAATAGATAACAGTGTTTTCGCACCCGGACGACGATCCGGTTCAACCGTAAAATGACCAAGATTATCTAACTTAAATTGTTGTTCAAAATAGCCGTAACCATCATGAAAAACATAGTAACCTTTATTATTTAACGGCTTTAACTGCTTATTAAGTTGAGTTACCGCTTGCTGAACATCTGTTGTGAATGTAGAAAGATTAGCCGTATATGTATTTTTATGCAATGGATCATACTTGATCAATGCCTTAGTTATGACATTTGCCGCTTGTATTGCTTGCTCTGGACCTAACCATAAATGGGGATCGATGCCATTATGATTATGATTATGCCCTTCATGTTCAGATTCATGATCGACTTCGGCTTCATGTCCCTTATGTTCTTGTTCATCTTCTGCGTAGTAACGGAAACTAATATCATGCTGTTGACTTAAAGCAATATTTTCAGGTTTTGAATCCATTGTTTTAACTAGAAATGACTCCAATTCAGGTCCAATCCAGACCACAAGATCAGCCTGTTTAAGTTTTCTTACGTCAGAAGGGCGCAGAGCATAATCATGTGGTGACGTACCTGCAGGAATAACAAATTCACTGGTCGCTGCGCCTTGAGTTAATTCACTCACGATCAAGTTCAGTGGTTTTACCGTTGTGACCACATTAAACGTATCCGCTGCAAATGCTGAACTAGAAGCAACAATAGCAGTAACACAACAAAGAGAAGTTAAACGGTGCATGATTTTTTTCCATAAAATGTAGAGCAGCAAAAATTGTTGATTATCAGCAAAAAAATTTTTCTCAATTGGCTATAATCACCGCGTATTAACAGTAACACATGTAATACAGTGATGTTATAATATAACATCACATTTTGGCAAATTCTTATTTTAAGCACGCTTTATGACAACATTAGTAGAATTACAATCACTAACCGTCGCCTTCTCTGGCCGCAATGTTTTAGATAATATTGCGCTCAAACTGGATCGTGGTGAAATCACCACCCTCATTGGTCCGAATGGCGCTGGTAAATCAACCCTCGTTAAAGTGATCACTGGATTACAAAAACCAACGTTAGGCAAAGTCGTGCGTCAAAAAGGAATCCGCATTGGTTATGTGCCACAAAAATTACACCTTAATGACACTTTACCGCTCTCTGTCGATCGATTTATGCGGTTAGCGGGACGCTATTCTATTGAGCAACGCCGCGAAGCATTAACCATGGTCAATGGTGCGCATTTAATCGAAAGCGATATGCATCGTTTATCTGGTGGTGAAATGCAACGGGTATTATTAGCTCGTGCATTGTTGCAAAAGCCTGATTTATTAGTTTTAGATGAACCCGTTCAAGGGGTTGATGTTACGGGTCAATTAGAACTTTATCGATTAATTCAGCAATTACGTGACTTGCTTAACTGCGCGATATTAATGGTTTCACATGACCTTCACCTTGTTATGGCAAAAACTGATAAAGTGATTTGTTTACAACATCATATCTGTTGTTCAGGTAGCCCTTTTAGTGTCACTAACCACCCTAAATATATCGCGTTATTTGGTCGTCAAGCCAGTGAACAATTGGCGTTATACCAACATCAACATAACCATCAACACGATGAATCAGCAACACCATCAACATGCTGCAATAATCATCAGGATAGTAATAAATAATGATTGAATTTCTACTTCCCGCGTTAATTGCAGGTATAGGTATAGCCCTTTTAGCGGGTCCTTTGGGATCATTTGTAGTGTGGCGTAAAATGGCCTATTTTGGTGATACGCTGTCACATGCATCATTACTGGGTATAGCCTTAGGTTTTTTGTTTAATATCAACTTAAACCTAGCATTGGTGATTTGTTGTCTCGTATTAGCAGTTCTTTTGGTGACCTTACAAAAGCAACGTTATGTCGCAACTGATACCCTGCTTGGTATCTTAGCCCATAGTGCATTATCGCTAGGTTTAGTCGCGGTGAGCTTTTTAGATAATGTCCGTATCGATTTAATGGCATATTTGTTTGGTGATTTACTTGCTGTTACTACTAATGACCTAATGTGGATTTATGGCGGTGGCGCTATTGTATTGTCACTACTGATCTACTTATGGCGACCACTATTATCAATGACAATCAGCGAAGAAATGGCCCAAGTTGAGGGCGTTAATGTCGATTTAATGCGGTTATTATTAATGCTTATGGTTGGCATGGTGATTGCTGTTGCAATGAAATTTGTGGGAGCGTTAATCATTACATCACTATTGATTATTCCAGCAGCAACCGCGCGCCGTTTTGCTCGTAGTCCAGAATCTATGGCGGTTATTGCTTCGCTTATTGGTTCAATTTCAGTCGTACTCGGACTGGCAATGTCATGGCATTATGATACGCCAGCAGGTCCATCAGTGGTGGTATCAGCGGCTGCGTTATTTATGCTAAGCCAATTTAAACCCACTCAACGTTAACAATATTAGCCACTAATAAAAAACCCGCGTCAGTTGATGATAGCGGGTTTTTATATGCTTATTTTTCAATGA
>CAMQXY010000022.1 GCA_947039005.1 uncultured Photobacterium sp. | reverse complement strand
TAAACACTAAATAAAAACATATTTAAATTTAAAAAATAACATTAATACAAATAGAATAAACAATAAACATTCATCACAAAAAACACCTGAATATATTCTTTAAAAAATAAATAAATGCGTTATTTAATATATCTACTCACCTTAATTGAATAATATTCGCACCTATTAATACTTAATTTAAAAAGTCAAATGCATAAGATTTCATATAAGAATAAAATACAAAATAAAAACAACACCATACAATCATAACTTGCTTTAAAAAACAGTATGAACACATAATAAATCACTGCACCCATTTGTTTATTGATGCTATTTCTCCGTAAATAACCACTATCTAGAGGTTAAGTAATTAATAATTAAAGTGTGATAGTGATCTTATACAAATAAATCCAACCACGTAAAATCAATCACATAAACAACACCTAATACTTATTTAACGCTTCGTAACTTTTAGCACAGCCAATCATTAACAGGCATAAACAAGAGAGATACTATCATGAGTAACTTTTATGTGGGTTCTGAAATAGGTCAACTACGCCGCGTACTTATTCATCGTCCAGAGCGTGCTTTAAATAATCTCACACCATCAAATTGCCAAGAATTATTATTTGATGATGTTTTATCTGTTGAAAAAGCAGGTGAAGAACATGATGTATTTGCGAATACTTTACGTCAACAAGGCGTAGAAGTTTTATTATTACAAACCCTGCTAACTGAAACATTATCCGTTCCAGAAGCAAAAGATTGGCTGTTATCAACCCAAATATCAAATTACCGTTTTGGTGATACTTTTGCTAATGATATCCGCTGCTTCTTAGCTGACTTACCTCATGCAGAACTCGCTTCTATTTTATTAGGTGGTCTAAGTTACGCCGAATTACCACTGCAATCATCATCGATTATGCAAAAAATGCATTCGCCTTGTGATTTTATTATTAAGCCATTACCGAATCATCTCTTTACCCGTGACACCTCATGCTGGGTGTATGGCGGTGTGTCTATTAACCCTATGGCTAAAGAAGCACGTCAACGTGAAACCAACCACTTACGGGCAATTTACCGCTGGCACCCGACATTTGCAGGCCAAGACTTCATTAAATACTTTGGTGATGAGCAAAATGCTTATGACAAATCCACCATTGAAGGCGGCGATGTTTTAGTTATCGGTAAAGGCAGCGTGTTAATCGGGATGTCAGAGCGCACTACCCCGCAAGGTGTTGAAGCGTTAGCAGCGAGCTTATTTAAGCATGGTCAAGCCAAGCAAGTGATTGCAATGGAATTACCAAAGCACCGTTCATGCATGCACCTCGATACGGTTATGACGCATATGCGTGAAGATACCTTCTCTGTTTACCCTGAAGTTATTCGTAAAGACGTCCAATGCTGGAGTCTAACTGGCGATGCTTATGGCGACGTTAAAGCCAAAGAAGAAAGTTATTTTGTTCACGCTATCGAAAAAGCCTTAGGCGTTGATCAACTTAATCTTATTACCACTGGCGGCGATGGCTTTGAAGCAGAACGTGAGCAATGGAACGATGCTAACAACGTACTAACCGTCAGCCCTGGAGTGGTTATTGGTTATGAACGTAACACTTACACTAATGAAAAATACGATAAAGCAGGGATCACCGTGTTACCTATCCCTGGTGATGAATTAGGTCGTGGTCGTGGTGGCGCACGCTGCATGAGCTGCCCAATTGAACGTGATGGTATTTAACCCATATAACAAAGGCTGGTGCGCCTATCGACCAGCCACTAATAAATACGGAGATACACAGCTATGACTAAAAAAACAGTTGTTATTGCCCTTGGTGGTAACGCCTTATTACGTCGCGGCGAGCCTTTAGAAGCCAGCATTCAACGCCAAAATATTGCCACCGCAGCCAAAACCATTGCTGAAATTGCACTGCAATATAATGTGGTGTTAGTACATGGCAACGGTCCACAAGTGGGGTTACTGGCACTGCAAGGATTGGAATATAAAAAAGTGATGCCTTACCCATTAGATGTATTGGGCTCAGAAACACAAGGCATGATCGGCTACATCTTAATGCAAGAACTGAAAAATTTACTCCCACAACAAGATGTATCTTGCATGCTCACCCAAATGCTGGTTGATCCACAAGATCCAGCCTTTGCTGATCCAACCAAGCCTATTGGCCCAGTGTATCAAGAAGCAGAAGCGCGTGAATTAGCCGAGAAGTTTCAATGGACAGTAAAAGCTGACGGTCAATATTTCCGTCGTGTAGTACCAAGCCCACAACCGATTGGGATCGTTGAATGCGATGCTATCGAAACCTTAATTAAACGCAATCATTTGGTTATTTGTACTGGCGGCGGCGGCATTCCAGTGAAACGTGAGAATAACAAACTGATTGGTGTCGAAGCAGTAATAGATAAAGACATGTCAGCAGCATACCTTGCCAAGCAATTAAATGCTGATGCACTGCTTATTTTGACTGACGCTGATGCGGTTTATCTTGATTGGGGCAAAGCAACTCAAAAAGCAATTTCAAGCACCACCCCGCGAGCGTTAGCACAATACAGTTTTGATGCCGGCTCAATGGGACCCAAAATCGAAGCCTCGTGTGAGTTTATCAACCAAGGCGGAAAATTAGTCGGCATCGGTGCACTAGATGATGGATTAGAGATCCTCAAAGGGCTTGCTGGGACAAATATTATCGCAGATAAATAGAATAATTATTCACAAACGGCAAAAAATAAGATACACATATTATTAACATTGATCGTTGTCGAGTAACTCAACCATAACATAACAAGATTCAGTCGAAGAGATACTGAACCTTAAGAGGAATACATCATGGCTTTTAATCTTCGTAATCGTAACTTCCTAAAATTACTTGATTTCACTCCTCGTGAGATTCAACATTTACTTGAGCTATCGGCTGAATTAAAAAAAGCAAAATACAATGGCTATGAGCAACCACGCCTAAAAGGTAAAAATATTGCACTGATTTTTGAAAAAACCTCAACCCGTACTCGTTGTGCATTTGAAGTTGCAGCCTTTGACCAAGGTGCTCAAGTTTCTTATTTAGGTCCGTCCGGTTCTCAAATTGGTCATAAAGAATCAATGAAAGATACCGCACGTGTATTAGGTCGGATGTACGATGGCATCGAATACCGTGGCTTTGGGCAAGCGATTGTTGAAGAACTTGGCGCATACGCTGGCGTACCCGTATGGAATGGTCTAACAGATGAATTCCACCCAACGCAAATTTTAGCTGACTTTCTAACCATGCAAGAGCACGGCCGTGGCAAAGCATTGCATCAAATGTCATTTGCTTACCTTGGTGATGCGCGTAATAACATGGGTAACTCATTAATGGTTGGCGCAGCTAAAATGGGGATGGATATTCGCCTTGTCGCCCCAAAAGCATTTTGGCCAGATGCTGAACTTGTGGCTCAATGCCGTGATATTGCCACTGACACAGGCGCTAAAATCACCATGACAGAAGATGTTCAAGAAGGCGTTCAAGGCTGTGATTTCCTCTACACTGATGTATGGGTTTCTATGGGTGAAGCCAAAGAAGCATGGGCAGAGCGTATTAATTTAATGCTGCCATACCAAGTTAACATGGCAATGTTAAAAGCAACGGGGAATCCGCACGTTAAATTTATGCACTGTTTACCGGCTTTCCACGGCGAAGATACCGCTGTTGGCAAAGAATTAGCCCAAGCTTATCCCGTATTATCTAAAGGGGTTGAAGTGACCGATGAAGTGATTGAATCCACCCACTCAATTGTATTTGATGAAGCAGAAAACCGGATGCACACCATTAAAGCGGTGATGGTCGCCACACTCGGTAATTAAGTGACAATATCAGCTGTAATAACGTTTAATGCCCTGCCGTTCGCTTGAACGGCAGTTGCATATTTTTGCAGGTGTAAAATTCAATAAAACATAAATTTCTTTATTTTTCATATAAATAATCCCAATAAAAAGCAAGAATCCCATAACTGAAATTGCATAAAAATCCGTAGATTGAATAGTTAACGCAAACGCTTGCGCCATAAAAAATAGAAGGTATAATCCTTGCAATTTGCCTAGCAAGAGATAAAAAATGAACCCTGCCATGAACACGACATTGACTCGCAGTAATCATCCATTGATGATGGTTTGTTGTTTTATTTTTACTATTTTTCAAAAAAAAGCCTCCTTTAAGTAGGGGGCTTTTTTTTGCCTAAAATTTAGCAAACAACTGTTTTTAATTTCATTAAACCATCATAGGGAAAGAAGCCATGGCTAATTCGCTGTTTAAAAAGCATATTATTTCCATCCCCGAGCTTAATCGTGCTGAATTAGAGCTTATTATTGATACTGCTGCGAGACTAAAAGCCGAACCAAACCCGACTTTGCTTAAAAATAAAGTGGTCGCAAGTTGCTTCTTTGAGCCATCAACCCGTACTCGTCTTTCTTTTGAAACGGCAATACAGCGTTTAGGCGGAACAGTGGTGGGATTTGACTCTCCTGGTAATACCTCATTAGCAAATAAAGGCGAGACATTATCCGATTCAGTGCAAGTGATCACCTCTTATGTGGATGCCTTTGTTATGCGTCACCCACAAGAAGGTGCGGCTCGATTAGCCTCTGAATTTTCCAATGGCGTCCCAGTTATTAATGGTGGTGACGGGGCTAACCAGCATCCAACCCAAACCTTGTTGGATCTATTTACTATCCATGAAACCCAAGGTCGATTAGATGGCATTAATATCGCCTTTGTTGGTGATTTAAAATATGGTCGTACCGTACACTCATTAACCCAAGCATTATCAAAGTTTAATGATGTAAAATTCTTTTTTATTGCCCCTGAAGTCTTAGCAATGCCCGATTATATTTGTGAAGAATTGGATGATGCAGGTATCAGTTATAGCCTTCACAACAACATGGAAGATGTTATTCCTGAGTTAGATATTCTTTATATGACACGGGTTCAAAAAGAACGCTTTGATGAATCTGAATATGTGCATATGAAAGCAGCTTATATTCTGACAGCCAGCATGCTAGAAAGCGCCCGCGACAATTTAAAAGTATTACATCCACTACCACGGGTTGATGAAATCACCGTTGATGTAGATAAGACTAAATACGCTTACTTCTTCCAACAAGCAGAAAATGGTGTTTATGCGCGCCAAGCGCTACTTGCTCTTGTACTTAATGAAAACCTATAAAGAGGCGTAATGATCATGGCTAAAGAAACCCAACTCAAAGTTGAAGCAATTAAAAATGGCACTGTTATCGATCATATTCCGGCTAATGTCGGCATTAAAATCCTTAAATTATTCAATATTGATGGTACTAATGAGCGTGTCACTATCGGTCTTAATTTACCCTCATCAGCATTAGGTACTAAAGATCTAATCAAAATTGAGAATATATTTGTCACCGAAGATCAAGCCAATCAATTAGCACTCTATGCCCCAAAGGCAACCGTTAATCAAATTGAAAACTATGAAGTCGTTAAGAAACTTAACTTATCGTTACCTGAATTTATCAGTGCTATTTTTAAGTGTCCTAACAGCAACTGTATCTCACACGGTGAACCGGTTAATAGTGGTTTTAAAGTGCTGACTAAAAACGCCGATATTCAACTAAAATGTAAATACTGTGAAAAAGTCTTTTCTCGTCAAATCGTGACTGAATGTAATAGCTAAATCATTATAATTGCCCTACCCAGCAAATACACTTTCAACAAGAAAGAACAATACGTATACGCTGGGTATTTTTTTGCCCACCATAAAATTAACGACTGACTCAAAGTAATCTATAACGTTAATCGCCATCACATTACGATTATTCACTAGCATAACTTCATATGGCGTTTGTTATTTGGTGATAATGGTCATATCCACACTACATTATAATTGCTACTATTCATATGCAACACAATGCAAAAGTAATGATCAATATTGTTTAATTCGTTATTGAACCATACCATGCCAAGGAGTGACCTCGAATGGATACCGAACATCTCGCCATCGATCATCATCATTGTAATGATAATATGACATCTGCATGTAAACGCTTATTACAACAACAAAGTTTTACAACGCAAGATGATATTCGGTATCAATTAATTCAATTAGGCTTTCACGATATCAGTCAATCAACAGTATCACGGCTATTATTACGCTTAGGTGTTGCCAAAGTTCCTAATGCCGCAGGTAAAAAAATTTATTGTCTAACCACTGAAAATGAACCCATTAAAATTAACGCCTCGATTGCATCACAAATCGAATTTGTTAGTCATAACCAATTAGTTGTGATTATTAAGACTCATCCAGGCGGTGCACAATTAGTCGCTCGATTAATTGATATACAGCCCCATATAGATATTTTAGGTACCATTGGTGGTAATGATACCGTCATGGTTGCGCCAAAAGACATTACGCGAATTAACCAATGTTTACAGGTCGTAAAACAACGCTTAGGGCTTAAATAGCCATTGATAACCATACTGATTAGTTGAATATAAGTTTATTGCCCCCATATCAATTAACGGTTAAAGGCCATTCATGTGCCTTTAAATGATCATAAAATAGGATAACTCATGACAAAAATTCTTCATACAGAGCAAGCACCAGCAGCTATCGGTCCTTATGTACAAGGTGTTGATCTTGGCAATATGGTAATGACATCAGGTCAGATCCCAGTTAACCCAGTAACAGGTGAAGTTGCAGAAGATATTGCAGCTCAAACACGTCAATCATTAGATAACGTAAAGGCAGTTGTTGCAGCATCAGGGCTGACAGTGGCTGATATTGTAAAGATGACTGTTTTTGTCAAAGATCTAAATGATTTTGGTGCGGTAAATGAAGTTTACGGTGCATTTTTTGATGAGCACAACGCACCTTACCCTGCACGTTCTTGCGTTGAAGTTGCACGTCTACCTAAAGATGTGAAAATTGAAATTGAAGCAATTGCAGTACGTAAATAATTATAAAAATAGCGATCACGAGACTGAAATCAGTGATCGCTTTTTGTTCCTACCACTCGCTATGTGTTCGCTCTGCCAGAGTTAATACTTGTGCAAACCATGCAGTAAACAACTGCGGTGCCTGTTGTAATTGCAACTGTAATTCAGCAGTAGACCACCAACGATATGCCATCACTTCAGCTGGATTAGGCGTAAATACCATCCCCTCACCATTGGCAATCAAGACATGATCCAACTCATGTTCAATCAACTGATGATCCAATTTAGCGTAATAACAAAAATGACCAACATCCGTTAACGTGGTTGTTAATGTAATGCCCATTTCTTCTTGTAAACGGCGCATGCCAGCCTGACAAATGGTTTCTCCCTGACGAGGATGAGAACAACAGGTATTAGTCCATAAACCGCCGCTATGATATTTCTCTAATGCGCGTTGATGTAATAAATATTCGCGCCCAGAAGGAGTATCTCGATAAAGTAATACCGAAAAAGCCAAGTGCAATGCACCATCACGATGAGCTTGCATTTTTTCTTGTAGACCAAGTTCATGGCCTTGTTCATCTACTAACACTACATATTCTTCAGTCATGATTATCTTCTACTTTTATATAAAATATTGCTTACTGTTATTGGCTAACAATAAAACAAAACAAGGACATGTTTATAAAACATGTCCTTGTTAATGATGCTCATGTTATATCTTTTAGCTATAATTATTAAGCTTTAAATAAACACGCTTAATGTTTATTACGCTGAGCAACTTCTTGATCTAATTCTTCAAGTTTAACGGCCATTAGTTTACGACTCTGGGTTAGTAGGTTACGTACATCTTCTTTACCTAAACCAACAGTCGCAATCGGCTTCATCACCTCAACAATCACTAACCCGTTATCCCAACGATTAAGTTTTACCTTATCGGTTGAGCTACACACAATCGGTACAATCGGTACTTGAGCACCAATGGCAGCATGAAATGCACCCGTTTTAAAAGGTAATAAACCACGACCACGAGAGCGCGTACCTTCTGGAAACATCCACACTGACACTTTATTTTTTTTAATTTTATCAACAACCTGACCAATAGTGCCTACCGCTTTACTGCGATTTGCACGATCAATTAGAATGTTACCGGTGATCCAGTATAGCTGCCCAAACAATGGGATCCAGACTAAACTTTTTTTACCGACGGTGACTGTACGCTGCATAATTGCACCTGAAACGGTAAATAAATCATAAGTATTTTGATGGTTAGCAATATAAACCGCAGGGCCGACTTGCTCAGCACCTTCCGCATAACGGATCTCTAGTTTAATGCCAACAATACGTGACATTTTGCTAAAAAGTCGCCCAAAAGTATAAACATGTTTGGGATTACGTGGACTAAATAAACAATAACCACAGCCAAAGACAAAGGTCACAATCGCAAAAATTGCGATCGCAATCATGCGTAAAATATAAATCATTCAAACACTCCTCAGCGTACAAGTGTGCGCTAGTATACCCACCGCAAGGAAAATTACACTTGTTATGTGTATCGACAACTCAAGCGACAGCAGCACAATTGACGCAAATAAACCATTAAAAAACCCTCATAAATATGAGGGCTTTATTGTATGTATAGCCGAAATTAACTATCCGTTAATTGATCATCACTGAGAGTTTGTGGTGAATCAATTTCAATCTCAGTCACACGTTGCAATCCACGTGGCAACATTGAACCTCGACGACCTCGCTCACCGCGAAAGTTTTCAAGATCATTAGGTTTAAGACCTAACTTACGTTTACCCGCATACAAGGTGACATGGCTATCGGCAGTGATCACCATTAAGTACGATAAAAACTCTTCGCGGGCTTTCGCGCGTGCCGATGGAATATTAATGATCTTATTACCCTTACCTTTACCTAATTGCGGTAAATCTTTAATTGGGAATAATAACATTCGACCTTCATTGGTGATCGCCATAATCTGATCATTATCAATATCAGCAATCGGTTGAGGCGGTAATACCAGTGCTTTTTCAGGTACGGTTAATAAGGCTTTACCGCTCTTATTTTTAGAAACCATGTCACTGCTTTTACAAATGAAACCATAGCCAGCATCCGATGCCATTAGCCATAATTGATTATCATCCGCCATCATTACCTGACGCATATTGGTGCCAGGAGTCAGATTTAGACGACCTGTAATAGGTTCACCTTGGCTACGTGCTGACGGTAGACTATGCGATTCAAGCGCATAACTACGACCATCTGAACTGAGGAAAATAGCAGGCTGATTACTCTTACCACGCGCATGGGCAAGATAATTATCCCCTGATTTATAATTCAGTGTATTAGGATCAACCTCATGCCCTTTGGCATGACGGATCCAACCTTTTTCAGACAGCACTACCGTAATGGTTTCACTTGGAATTAAATCACGCTCTGTTAATGCTTTTGCTTCTGCTCGTTCAACCAATGGAGAACGACGATCATCGCCATACTTTTCAGCATCAGCGATAATTTCTTTTTTAATCAAGGTATTTAAACGACGCTCAGAACCTAATAACTTTTCAAGCTGATCGCGCTCTTTAGCTAATTCGTCTAATTCACCACGGATCTTAATCTCTTCAAGCTTGGCTAATTGACGCAGTTTTATTTCTAAAATAGCATCAGCTTGAGTAACACTTAAATCAAAGCGAGACATTAATTCTGCTTTCGGATCATCTTCACTACGAATGATCTCAATCACTTCATCAATATTTAAATACGCCGCTAATAAGCCTTCTAAAATATGTAATCGCGCAATCACTTTATCTAAACGATACTGCAAACGACGACGGACCGTATTACGACGATACTCGAGCCATTCTTTAATGATAGTCACTAAGCCTTTCACTTGTGGACGACCATCTAAACCCAGCATATTGATGTTAGCACGGAAACTTTTTTCTAAATCTGTCGAAGCGAATAAGTGATTCATCAATTGATCACAATCAATCCGATTTGTACGAGGCACTATCACGATTCGGGTTGGATTTTCATGATCAGATTCATCACGTAAATCTTCGACCATTGGCAGCTTTTTAGCACGCATTTGCGCGGCAATTTGCTCCAATAATTTGGCACCTGACGTCTGATGAGGCAGCGCAGTAATAATAATATCACCGTTTTCTTTATGCCAAATCGCACGCATTCTAATACTGCCACGACCCGTAGCATACATCTTCTGCAAATCAGATTTTGAAGTGATAATTTCAGCTTCAGTCGGATAATCTGGACCTTGAACAAACATCATCAGTTGTTCAAGATCAGCATTCGGATTATCGATCATATGCACTGCAGCATTAGCGACTTCACGCACATTATGCGGTGGAATATCGGTTGCCATACCTACTGCAATACCGGTAATACCATTTAATAAAATGTGCGGTAATCGTGCTGGCAGCATTTTAGGCTCAAGCATAGTACCGTCAAAGTTAGGTACCCAGTCTGCTGTGCCTTGATTTATTTCAGCTAATAATATTTCTGAAAAACGCGATAAACGAGATTCGGTATAACGCATTGCAGCAAAAGATTTTGGATCATCAGGCGCACCCCAGTTACCTTGCCCATCCACTAACGGATAACGGTAAGAGAAAGGCTGTGCCATTAGTACCATCGCTTCATAACACGCCGAGTCGCCGTGTGGATGGAATTTACCTAATACGTCACCGACAGTACGTGCTGATTTTTTATATTTTGCAGTGGCACTCAAACCTAACTCTGACATCGCATAAATAATACGACGTTGTACTGGTTTTAAGCCGTCACCAATAAAAGGTAAGGCACGATCCATAATTACATACATGGAGTAGTTTAAATAAGCGTCTTCAGTAAACTTTCTAAGTGGAAGCTGTTCAACGCCATCCATAGAGACATCAGTCATCGTGAGATAATCCGTCTTAAATAATGCGATTCGGCAAACATAATGTTTGCCGATTTAAAAATGAGATATGGGTGGGGTGAATTACACTTCCGCCATATCGCCTTTGCTTTGTAGCCAATGGCGACGATCTTCTGCACGCTTTTTACCGAGCAGCATATCCATCATTTCATTGGTTTCACTATCATCATCAATAGTAAGTTGAACCAAACGACGGGTATTAGGATCCATGGTAGTTTCACGTAATTGCAGTGGGTTCATTTCACCCAGACCTTTAAAGCGCTGCACGTTGATCTTACCGCGCTTGCCTTTTAAACGCTCCAGAATGGCATTTTTTTCTGATTCATCCAGTGCATAAAAGACCTCTTTACCCAAATCGATACGGTAAAGGGGTGGCATCGCGATAAATATATGCCCTGCTCGTACTAACGCTTCAAAGTGCTTCATAAACAAGGCACATAATAACGTCGCGATATGCAGTCCATCGGAGTCCGCATCGGCAAGAACACAGATTTTACCGTAGCGTAGACCACTTAAATCATCACTATCAGGATCAATACCTAATGCGATTGAAATATTATGGACTTCTTCTGATGCAAGTACTTGATCAGATGATACTTCCCACGTATTCAATATCTTACCGCGTAATGGCATGATAGCTTGGAACATACGATCGCGAGCTTGTTTCGCTGAACCGCCTGCCGAGTCACCTTCCACTAAGAACAATTCTGTTCGGTTTAGATCTTGCTGCGAACAATCGGCTAATTTACCCGGTAAAGCAGGACCTGAGGCAATTTTCTTACGCACCACTTTCTTGCTGGCACGCATACGTCGATGGGCATTAGCAATACAGACTTCAGCTAATAACTCCGCCAGCTGTGGACGTTCATTAAGCCATAAACTAAAGGCATCTTTCACTACACCTGAAACAAATGCCGCACATTGACGTGACGATAAGCGTTCTTTGGTTTGACCAGCAAACTGTGGATCCTGCATTTTCACTGATAATACGTATGCACAGCGATCCCAGATGTCATCAGCGGTAAGTTTTACCCCACGCGGCAACAAATTACGGAACTCACAGAATTCACGCATCGCATCCAGCAAACCTTGGCGTAGACCGTTAACATGAGTACCACCTTGCGCAGTTGGAATCAGGTTAACGTAACTTTCAGTAATTAGCTCTCCACCTTCAGGCAGCCATAATAGCGCCCAATCCGCTGCTTCTGTTACACCACTAAAAACGCCAGTAAATGGTTCTTCAGGAAGTAACGTATAACCCTTAACGCCTTCAGCTAAATAATCTTTTAAGCCGTCTTCATAACACCATGTGATTGTTTCATCAGTGATTTTATTAGTGAATACAACTTCTAAGCCAGGACATAAAACCGCTTTAGCTTTTAAATTACTTTTAAGACGGGTAACGGAAAATTTAGCACTATCAAAATATTTAGGATTTGGCCAAAAATGAACCTTGGTGCCTTTTGCACGACGACCACAAGTACCGATAACTTCTAATTCAGAGACTTTATCGCCGTTTTCAAACGCGATTTGATAAACCTGACCGTCACGTTTTACGGTCACTTCAACCCGATCAGAAAGGGCGTTAACAACGGAAATACCTACCCCATGCAAACCACCTGAAAATTGGTAGTTTTTGCCCGAGAATTTACCTCCGGCATGCAATTTACAGAGGATAAGCTCTACCCCAGAAACTCCTTCTTCTGGATGAATATCTACTGGCATACCACGGCCATCATCAATCACTTCTAATGATTGATCGGCATAAAGAATGACTTCTACTTTACGAGCATGTCCAGCCAAGGCTTCATCGACACTGTTATCGATAACTTCTTGACCAAGGTGGTTAGGTCTTACCGTATCGGTATACATACCTGGACGGCGGCGTACTGGCTCAAGGCCATTTAGAACCTCAATGGCTCCAGCGTTATAGCTTTGATCTGTCATATCACGGAAATTTACGGGAAAATTTTGCAAACAATAGTCAGAAACCCTCGCAATGTTGTCAAGAGGGAGTCAGCGGAAAACTCACATTCAGTGAGTCGAGTCTCTTTTCTGTCGTCATGAAAAGGGACATAAACAGGGTGTCGATTTTATGCTAATGCACATAACTTGATTTATAGGGTAGCCTATCTCGTCACTCAATGAACAGATAACTCAGACTATAACCCTAAGAATTGAATAATGGTGGCGGGAAAACGTTCAAAATGACAAAAACTATGATCACCATTAGCTTCTATTGTTAGCTTGCAGTGTGCATATTTTAATGCTGCTTGGCGATAATCAAGTACTTCATCACCTTGCTGTAACAACACCCATAACCGTTGTGGTTGAGTGATGTCTATCACTTCAAGTGCTTTTAGCTCATCAATATGCTGAGTTTCCAACACATAGTTTTCACCGCTATAAGGATTCTGTTGCGGCCCAAGATAATCAACTAGTAGTTGATAAGGCTTAACAGCAGGGTTAACTAACACTGCCGACAACTGATAACGCTCACTAAGCCAAGCACTTAAATAGCCCCCTAAAGAACTACCGACAACACCGATTGTATAGTGATCATTATATTGTTCAATCAGCTGTGCCAAATATTGACTCGCTTTTGCCGGATAACTCGGTAATTGAGGTGCAATCACTTTTATATCTGGTCGATATTCACGACAATAGGCTATCATTTGTTGGGCTTTCAATGACAATGGCGAACTATTAAACCCATGTAAATAAATCAATAACGATGGCATCAGTAACCTACCGCATCAAGTTTTGGTTTAAATTGATCACCACTAATACGATGCACACTGGTTATAATACATCCATCTTTAGTCAATTCTAAATAACGCCAACCGGGATTATTATGATCTAATGCAAAATCATCAGAATCAGGCATAAACTGAATACAAGTTGATGGTGTCGCAAGTACACGTACACCATGATAAGTACGATCTAAATCTTGATGAATATGACCACATAATACCGCTTTCACTTGAGGATGACGATCAATCACATCCCATAAGCCGCTATTGCTATGTAGTTGGTGTTGATCTAACCACGCACTCCCCGCTTCAAGCGGATGATGATGCAATAAAATTAAAGCATGTCGATCAGGATAACGTACAAGAGCTGCATCTAATAATACTAACTGTGCAGCGCTTAGTTCACCATGTGGCACACCTTGCACTTGGCTATCGAGTAAAATCATCTGCCAATGATCACCCACTAATACCTGCTGCTGTGGCTTAATTTGCTCACTCGGTAAAATGGATTGCATCGTCGGCTGAAAATCATGGTTGCCAGGTAACCAAAAACACGGTTGTGACCAGCGTGAAATACCGTCAGCAAAACGCTGATAAGAATAAGGGGTGTGGTCTTGAGAAATATCCCCCGTAGCAACGATAGCGTCAAAATGACACGCAGCAGTATCTACCCCATCAAGCACGGCATGAAAACTATCTTTGGTTGCCACACCAAGCAAAGAGCCGGAACCATTGGCAAACAAATGAGTGTCAGTAATTTGCAGAAGAACCACACTTTCGGGGTTGGTCTGCGGCAGCGAATAGGTCTGCAAAACGTCAAAAACCTTGTCTATGTCTGAGCAATTAAGTTCAATTAACAAACGGATTGTTTACTAAGCCCGTGGCGTAAACAATGCTTCAACCAGTCACCTAAGAAAAGGTTGACTTGATGTTTCTCATTTTTTTGGTGCATACGCAAGTTTGGGTAATCATATATTGGCTTGAGACGAGAAATCTGCTGCACAGCACACACTTCTGCGACTTTAGCATCATGATATAACCGCACCGTTAATAATGGCGCTAAATAATCAACAACTCTATCATTATCAACTAAACCTAATGTTACCACGGTGGTATAGCGGGTCGATTCAATAATTTTTAACTGGTATGCATCATTACACACGAGGTATACCTGCATATCTCCAACGTCATCACTGCGAGGCAATAACGGTAAGAGTTTAGCGTAATTCGTTTCATACAAGCGCATTAGGCTTGTTAAATCAACAGTATACCTTTTATTCAAATCATTCCCCTAGGATTATACAATAATTTATTTTATGCCTGCTGCAAACGTTGATAATGTAGTTGCAACCATTGTAATGCGATAATTGTAGCTGCATTTTCAATTTTACCAGATTCTAGCCATTGATAAGCCTGCTTTCTTGAAACAACATGGACGCGGATATCTTCGTGCTCACTCTCCACCCCATGAATACCTTGTGCTAAACGACTATCGACCACCCCAATAAAAATATCTAGAACTTCAGAACAACCACCAGAACTGGATAAATAACGTGATATTTTTTCTGTTTTTCCTAATACTAACCCCGACTCTTCCGTTGCTTCTCTGCGTACCACTTGCTCCGGTGACTCATTGTCATGATCGAGCATACCCGCAACAATTTCTAACTGCCATGGCTGACAATTAGCCGCCATCGCACCAACACGAAATTGCTCAATCAATACCACGTTATCGAGAATAGGATCATACGGTAATACTGCCGCTGCATGGCCGCGTTCAAACAGTTCACGCTCAAACTCACCACTCCAACCACCAGCAAATAGCTTATGCCGTAAACGATATTTGACCATTTTAAAAAAACCGTCATACACTGTCTGGGTCGATAATAGCTCAACATCTTGACGATTAAATGCCGATGGCGTTGATGAATAAGGTGACGATTTCTCCATTATTTTTCTCCTCTTCTGAGAGATATCAATTAAAAGTTAACCAACTTCAATCAAGATAGTATCAAAATTAAGTTATATTCCTTCAGCTTATACTTTAAGTGTAATATTCCACTTTTAACGTTTAAACAATTAAATATCATGTATCTTTTTGACACGCTGTTTATTAAATCGATTACAATGAGCCTATATTGAATGTTCAAACCTAATCATTAAGTAAAACTACGTAATGATCAGTTTCAAGCAAGCCTGCTTCAGATAAAATAGCACTTGCACTGTTTATTCATTCCCATTTTTGTCAGCAAGACCAGGAAAGGCATCCATGAAAAAATTGCTTCCAATCATTATTAGCCTTGCAATTGGCGCTATCAGTCAATCAGCATCGGCTGATGATCTCGCTCAGATTTATCAGCAAGCCAAGCAAAATGATCCCCAACTTCTAAAAGCCGCGGCCGATAAAGATGCAGCTTTTGAAGCAATCAATTCTTCACGTAGCACACTATTGCCACAAATTAACCTTTCAGCAGGCTACAACACTTACTTCCTTGATTCAAAAGATGGCAGAGACAACGGTTTTAATGCGGGTGTTACACTAAGCCAATCATTATACAATCGCGCTAGCTGGGTTGGTCTTGATATCGCAGAAAAACAAGCACGTCAAAGCGATGCATCTTATGCGGTAACTCAACAAGGTCTTATCTTACGCGTTTCTACGGCGTATTTTAACGTGTTAAAAGCTAAAGATGATTTAAAATTTGGTGAAGCAGAAAAAGCGGCGGTTGGTCGTCAATTAGAGCAAATGAAACAACGCTTTGATGTTGGTCTTTCTGCTATCACTGATGTTTATGATGCCCAAGCACAATACGATACGGTATTAGCGTCAATCATCGTTAAGAAAAATACCCTTGCTAATAGCTACGAAGAATTACGTGAAATTACTGGTCAGGCTTATTCATCATTAGATCCATTAAATACCGCGAGTTTCTCAGCTAACAAGCCCAAACAGGCTGCCGATAACTTGGTTAAAGATGCCGAAACTGAAAACTTAACCTTATTAGCTGCGCGTATCGGTCAAGATATTGCACGCGATAATATTTCACTGGCAGATTCTGGACACCTACCAACATTGTCGTTTGAGTCGGGTTACCAATATGATGATACAAGTAGTCAAATGAAGCCAGATCAAGGCAACCTAACGGCTGGCATTAAACTTAACTTACCAGTTTATAATGGCGGAAATACTACCTCTCAGGTAAAACAAGCCCAATATAAATACGTATCAGCAAGTGAGAATCTTGAAGCACAATACCGATTAGTTGTAAAAAATGTACGTAACTACTACAACAACATTAATGCAACGATTGGTTCAATTAATGCGTATAAACAATCAGTGGTTTCTGCCAAATCTGCATTAGAAGCAACTGAAGCAGGGTTTGATGTGGGTACTCGTACCATTGTTGATGTATTAAACTCAACCCGTAGCTTATATTCTGCCAACAGTGAACTTGCGAATGCGCGTTATGGTTATATTTTAGCGCAATTACAACTGAAGCAAGCGGTAGGTACATTAAGCGAACAAGATGTGTTAGATATTAATTCTGGTTTAATACAAACGAAATAAGCCTAACAATATCGATATAAAAAAAGCGCCTCGCGGCGCTTTTTTTGTCAGCGAAAATCCTAAGATTAACCTCGCCCACCACGAATCGCTTCAATAATTTTAGAGGTTGAACAACCATCTTCAAAATTAAGTACTAACACTTGACCACCCGCAGCAATCACTTCTTTGCCACCCGCAATTTGATCAGGCGTATAATCACCACCTTTAACCAAAATGCTCGGTAGTACCTCACTGATTAATCGTTGCGGTGTCTCTTCGGTAAACGGAACCACCCAATCAATAGCGCCTAAACCAGCTAATACTGCCATCCGACGATCTTCTGGATTCACCGGACGTCCAGGGCCTTTTAAACCTTTGACTGAATCATCAGAGTTAACTGCGACAATCAAGCGATCACCGAGTTTGGCCGCTTCCGTTAAGTAAGCCACATGACCGGCGTGAAGAATATCAAAACAACCATTGGTCATAACAACGGTTTCACCACGAGCACGGGCTAATTTAACCGCATCAACCAGTGCTAATTCAGAAATAACCCCAAATCCACAATCTTGACTGCCATGGATCGCTTCCGTTAATTCAATCGTCGATAACGTTGAAGTACCTAACTTCGCCACTACCACGCCAGCGGCGGCATTCGCAAGCTTGCATGAATCTGACAACGATTTACCTGCTGACAATGAAGCAGCTAATACTGAAATAACCGTATCACCAGCACCGGTCACATCGTAAACTTCTTGCGCCAAAGTAGGCATATGTAATGGTTCACAGCCTTTTTCAAGCAGTGTCATTCCATGCTCAGAACGGGTGACTAATAAGGCTTCAAAATCAAATTTTTCAATTAATGCCATGCCTTTGTCGACTAACTCTTGCTCAGAGTTAACACACCCTACAACGGCTTTAAACTCTGATAAATTCGGCGTCAGTAACGTTGCACCACGGTAACGTTCAAAGTCGGTACCTTTAGGATCAATCAATACCGGTAATTTTGCTGCACGCGCCAATTGAATCATCGCCTGCACATGTACCAACGCGCCTTTAGCATAATCAGACAAAATAACCGCTTTCGCATTCGCTAGCGCTGGCTGCATACGTTCAAGTATTAATGCCGGATCAACATTTTGAAAACCTTCTTCAAAATCTAATCGAATCAACTGCTGACCACGGCTCATTACCCGTAATTTGGTAATAGTGGGGTATTCAGCCAATGCAACAAAATCGCTACTCACATTGAGTGACGACAATTTTTCAGTTAATGCGCGTGCGGGCTCATCCGTTCCAGTTAAGCCGATCAATTTGGCATGACCGCCTAATGCAGCAATATTCATCGCCACGTTCGCCGCACCACCTGGGCGCTCTTCAATCTGATCAACTTTAACCACTGGCACTGGTGCTTCTGGTGAGATACGTTCAGTGGGACCTGTCCAGTAACGATCAAGCATTACATCGCCAACAATCAATACCTCGGCATGGTTATAATCAGGCAGCGTCAGTTTCATTTCTTTCTCCGGGAATATAGCAACGCTCGAATATTAACATAAACTAAAATCGAGGGGCATCGGGATCACAACTAAAGCTGATGAGGTTCTAGCCATTGCTGCCATACCTGTCCAACCGTATGCCGCATCTCAACAAATTGCTGCTGATCGACATAAGCAGGTAGCCCTAACAAACTCAATCTATGTATCGCATTTCGCATATCACAATAAGCGTGCTGTAATTGGTTCGCGATAGTGCTATCAATAATGTCATGATCCGCCAATGATTCAAAAATACGCACATTATCAGACCAGCGCGTTAACGCCGGTTGTTGATGAGCATAAGCTAGCACTAAATACTGCGCTAAAAACTCAATATCAGTAATACCTCCTTGATCTTGTTTTAAACCAAACATACCCGCTTTTTTCTTACCTAGATGCGCACGCATTTTATGGCGCATACTAACTACATCATCGGCTAATTGAAGCTGATCACGCGGCATCGTTAATACTTGCTGACGAACACTGGCAAATGCTGCTTGTAACATTGCATCACCATACACCATTCGTGCTCGTACTAATGCTTGATGCTCCCATGTCCATGCCTGTTGCTGCTGATACTCACCAAATGCACCGATCGTAGTAACTAATAAACCTGAAGCGCCAGATGGGCGCAAACGCATATCCACTTCATATAACACCCCAGATGCGGTTCGAGTTGAAAATAAATGTATGATCCGTTGCGCTAAACGTAAATAAAACTGCCGCCCATCAATCTCTTTATTACCAGTGGTATAGACATTATCAGGGCAATCATGGACAAACACTAAATCAAGATCTGAACCATAACCCAATTCCCAGCCACCAACTTTGCCATAACCAATCACCGCAAAACCTTTACTTTCACGCTCTAACAAATGACTCGGTTCGCCATATTTTGCTGATATTTGTAACCATGCTTGATTGACTACCGCAGCAATAATCGCTTCTGCAAGGTAGGTTAAGTGATCACTTACTTTCATTAGTGGCAGTACACCAGCGATGTCAGCCGCAGCAATGCGTAATAATTGGGTTTGTTTAAACTGTCGAATCGCTTCCATCTGTTGCTCCATATCCTCTTCAGGAATACGCGCCAGATATTCATGCAATTCATCTTGATAACTGGTGAGTTGAGTTGGTTGGTACAAATGCTGCGGATCAAGCAATTCATCCAATAACAACGGATACAAGGCTAATTGATCTGCCACCATTGGACTGGCAGCACATAGTCTAATAAGCTGTTTAAGTGCAACAGGATGTTCGGTTAATAATTCAAGATAGGTAGTACGAGTGGCAATACGGATAATCAATTTGGTTAACCGTGGCAATAGCTGCATAGCATCATCACGCATCACTACTTGCGCTAAAATTTCAGGCATTAATGTCGCTAATGCTTCACGCCCACGAGGACCTAAAGTACGTTTCGATAATTCATTCTTAAAAGACACTAAGTTCTGAGCTTGTAAGTATTGCTCCGGTGCCTCTAATTCAGCCAGAATACTGAGTAATACATCCTCATTGGTCACCATTGACCACATTTCATGATACTGAGTCGCTACTTCTTGCTGATTATCTTGTTCATCATGACCAATAATATTGTCAAAAATAGCATGAATAGCAGCCATATGTTGTTCGGTCGTTACCACTAATGCCGCCCAATTTGGCTCTGCCATGGCACACGCTAACCGCGCTTGATCAAGGACCTTATCTGGCAGTGTTTGGGTCTGTTTATCATCAATTGCTTGTAATAAATTCTCTAATCGGCGTAAATGACAATAGCCCGCAGTTAAAATATCGATATCGGCTGGCGGTAACAAATCCAATTCTTTAATTGCCGCAAGGGTCGGTAATAATCCTCGCCCACGTAAACTTGGCTCACGCCCACCCCGAATTAATTGGAACGATTGAGCAATAAACTCCACTTCACGAATACCACCTGCGCCCAATTTAATATTATTAGTCAGTCCACGACGTCGGACTTCACTGCCAATCATCGCTTTCATGCGGCGTAGCGACTGAATAGCACTAAAGTCGATATACCGACGAAATACAAACGGACGTAACATTTGGCGTAAGCCTTGATATTGGCTGAAACTTTCTTTGCCCATGACTCGGGCTTTGATCATCGCATAGCGTTCCCAATCACGACCTTGTTCTTGATAGTAATCCTCTAATGCGGCATAACTCATCACTAACGGTCCGCTATCGCCAAAAGGACGTAAACGCATATCAACCCGATAACAAAAGCCATCAAAAGTGACTTGATCAAGCGCTTTGATCAACCGCTGCCCTAAGCGAGTAAAAAACTGGGCATTGGCAAGGCTACGTCGACCGCCGACCGTTTCACCGTTTTCAGGGTAAGTAAAAATAAGATCAATATCCGAGGAGAAATTCAGCTCCCCCCCGCCGAGTTTACCCATGCCTAAAATGAGCATTGGCTGCGGTTCACCCTGATCATTCATTGGCGTGCCCCACTCGGTGCAACACTGACGATAAAGCCAATGATACGCTTCCATGATCAAGGCTTCTGCCAGTTGTGATAAATTGGCTAAACTGTGTTGTAGTGGTACACGATGACTAAAATCTTGCCATGCTATTAACGTCATATAACGACGTCTAAAATGACGTAAGCTACGCATTAATCCTATTTCATCGGTTACTTGGGCAAGTTGTTGACTCAATAACTCACGATAATCAATCGCCAAACAGCACTGACGTTGTTCGAACAGCCACTCCAATAACGTCGGATCTTGTTGTAAAGAAGCGCTAATAAAATCACTTAACCCCAACATGGCGTATAATTCGTTTTTGGCCTCACCTTGCCATAACGCCAACTGTTGCGGCTGTTGCTGGGCTAATTTTTCCCACGCTAAATCTGCCGCGGCTAATACATCGCTACAATGATTAATCATTGGATAAATTTGTGATTTTCCGATCGCCATGCGCTGTCCTTGAACAAGTAACTCGATAAAGAGTTCTAATTTAGCATACAAAAACGCCCATCAAGCGATGGGCGTTATAATTTTATTTAGCCTACTAATAACCGCTTTATTTACACTTTAAAAGCATTGATTTTAGTTTCAAGATCATTTGCTTGCAGATGCATATCTACCGATGTTTGCGCCAATTCAGTAACGACACCAACGGATCCATCAACCAACCCACGTACATTAGTAAGATTAATATTCATCTCATCAGCTACGGTACTTTGCTGCTCTGCAGCTGCGGCAATATGAAAATTCATATCATTAATTGCCTGAATTTGCTCGACAATTTTATTAAGCTCACCACCAGCACTGGTTACAAGATCAACGCCTTCAGCGGCTTCAACAACACTACGTTCCATTAAATTCACTGCTTGTTGTGCACTTTGCTGTAACTGCGCGATCATATCTTGAATTTCAACCGTTGCTGTTTGAGTTCGCTGAGCAAGATTACGCACTTCATCAGCCACCACAGCAAAACCACGTCCAGCATCACCTGCTCGCGCCGCTTCAATCGCAGCATTGAGGGCTAATAAATTGGTTTGTTCAGAAATACTTTGAATCGTCACTATCACCGAACTTATTTTATCCACTCGAGTTTCAACTTGATTTACTGCCGCTGCGGATTGAGTAATATCATCAGACAATTGGTTAATAGTTACCATCGTTCGACTGACAAACTGCTGCCCTGTTGCCGCTTGCTCTGAGGTATCAAGGGTTGCATTAGACGCATCACGGGCATGACTTGCAACGGTTTGTACTGTCGAGGTCATCTCTGCCATTGCTGAAGCCAATTGATCAATTTCAGCAAACTCTTCTTGAGCCGATTCTTTAGTTTGCTCCATCATTAATGACATCATTTCAGCTGATTGTGAGAGGGCTTTTGCTGCCTGTCGCTGAGCAATAAATACCGTAGTAAGCTGACTGCGACTTTGTTCAAGTTCTCGGCTCAGATCACCAAACTCATCACGGCATTCCATCGCTATTGGCTGTGATAAATCATAGCAAGTCAATGCCTGAATACGTTGATGAATATAGCTAATCTGACGCAACATAATCCGTGATGCTAGTAATAACACTAGAATGAAAATCGCGACCATCAATGTGGTTTGCCACACAATTTGCATTAAATATTGTTGATAATAACCTAACGCTAATATATTCGATTGATAGCTAATCACCACTAACTTTAAGGCAGGTAGCTTCACAACATAGCCATTACCGCTATTATCTTGCAGCGTAAAAGCCTGATGGTTTTGATTACTATTAATAATACTGCTCAGTGTTTGACCACTTTTAAGCAGCTGTTTTAGATTAATCACTTGATTAAGATCAGATTTATCTAGCATGTCACCATCACTATAATCAATAACGTATACGCCATTATTGGTCAGTGTCGAGGATAATGCAGGGACTACTACCGCGGGAGATTTGGTCTCAACAGTTATTAATGCCGTTAGCATCTGTGCATTAGACACCGCTAATTGCTGCACTTTATCTTGTTGAGTTGTGATAACAGATTGATAGAATAATTCCGCATCCCACAGTTGTTTACCAATTAACAGCAACGTACTAAGCACTATCAATAAAATAAGTTTGGTTCTTAATTTAAGATTCGTTAACCACTTTTCCCAAGGTTTAAACACTAGCGTTGTCATTTATTATCTCCGTATCGCTAACGTTTAGACCATGCACCTTAGAGTGACGGTGTTATTCGCAAGCCAGTAATATCATCAATTGCATCATTAATGACTTATCGACATTTACGGTTAAATATTTAGCTATTAATACAAAAGACATATCAAAACATGATCTACACCACATGCCATAGGCGTTATCGTTAAAATTGTTGTCATCCCAGATACAACAACGCCCCGCATAAAGCGAGGCGTTGTTATTCGATATCAACTTATTACATATAAAGCATTACGGCCAGTAGGGCGTTAACTCAATACTGATATGACGAGTTTGGCTCATCGCATGTAATAATGATTCTTCTTGCCGCTGCAGCCATTTTTCAATTTGCGCTAAGTCATCGCCTTCAAATAAAGGTAATAACTGCCGAACAGGCTCTAATTCACGTAAATCTTCTAAGCCTTGTAATAAATCTAACCATGGCATTCTAAAAGAAACACGACGATCTTCATCATATAAGCCAGCAAAAGCGATACCACTCATCAAATTACGTACTAAACGTGGTTTTTGATCAAGGTAGTCAATGCGGCTAAGTTGGCGTTCAGCAGGGAAAACATCAAGTAACTCCGACCATGAACGAGTTAGCATATTATCGGCAAACACTTTCACGGGAGCGGCTAACTTATCCCGAGACTTATCATCAAGGAATGGTTGCCAACCTCGGCTTAAAATCCACCGACTTAAATCAAGTAGTAACCCACAGTAACGTGAAGAACGCATTAATTGGATCATATCATCACTATCAGGTAATTCCTGATAACGGCATTCCAATTGTTGTTGTAACTCTTTGCGGACATTCAGTTTACGTAATACATACGCTTTATCGTCAATCAACCCTTGAATGCTATTAGAATCTTCTAACCAATCAAGCTCACCTTCTAACCATTGTAACTCTTGACGTAATAAGGCACTGGCACGACGTGGAATAATGCCACCAAAAGTAGCAAATGTTTGGCGTAATAAACTCAAGGCTTGTGATATTTGTACTAAAGCTTGCGGTTCTTGGCGTTCTACGTAAATCTGCTCATGGTACAGCCAATGTTCTAACGCATGTTCAAGCGTATTAATAAACGTTGATTCAACCGAGTCTTGTGCCGTTGTATCAACAAAAACTAATGGCTTGATGGGATCGCCTTGATAATCAGCAGCAAGTCGGTAGCCACGAGCAGCCTTACTAAGATTACCTAATCGCATTCCACCGTCAGTACACAATTCGCGAGCTAACGTAAATAATGCATCAGTTTGACCTGATTTAAGCTCTAATTCCACCTCACAAATTGGCGAGCGTTTATCATCAACACTTACTTCACCATGATCAAAGGCTAATTCAATTTGGCTACCATCAGGCATAGCCACTAACCATTGCTGGCGTATAAAATCGGTGCTAAATAATGGCTGGATTTGCTGCTGTGCAGCAACAATATTAAAATCATCCGGCCAAGCATCCATTGGATGGAGCGCTAAACTTGGTTCAGTGCTATTCACTTCAACATTGTATTCTGGTCGCTGGTGTAATCCAGCCACAACGCGGCCCGCCGTTTTTAATGTTTGTACAAACACATCATCAAAGCGACGAATACGTAAGCCTATATCATGCTGACGCAGTAGTTGATCAGGGGTGTCAAAATAGACATTACCTAATTCTCGGCTACTTTGTTGCAGAATTTTAGCTGCAGAAATTTTATCCAATAACTGCGTTGAAAATTCTGGTAAGACAAAAAACTTCAGTTCTATCTCGGTTTCCATAGTTATACCTATAAACGGTGGCAAGCCAAGGATATTTGCTTCTTCACTGAAGGGCAAGTACGAAATATCGATAAAACCTTGATCAAAATTAGTTCCACTATACTATCTAATACGTTAACATGCGCGATTCAATGACCATCGCTCAAGATTTAGCCTTATTTAGGGCGCTCTTTAGGTTGATCGGCTATGCCAGTAAATACAATTATGGGGCTCTTTGCAAAATCCCCAATCAAACCACTACAACGTCATGTTATTCGCGTAACTGAATGTTGTGACCTGCTTATCCCATTTTTCGAGGCATGTAATGCTGGAGACTGGGAAAAGGCGGCTATTTTACGCGAACAGATATCGCAACTTGAAAAAGATGCGGATGTCCTTAAGCGTGAGATCCGTCTGAAGCTTCCTCGTGGTCTTTTCATGCCAGTAGATCGTACTGATATGTTAGGGCTGTTAACCCAGCAGGATAAACTCGCTAACCTCTCCAAAGATATCGCTGGTCGAGTCTTAGGACGTAAGCTACAAATGCCTGCTATCATGTACCCAGATTTTGTGGCATACATTCAACGTTGTTTAGACGCAGCTGATCAAGCTCGCCGTGTAATCAATGAACTGGATGAATTACTCGAAACTGGTTTCAAAGGCAGAGAAGTGACGCTTGTCGCCGAAATGATTAATCAGCTAGATGTTATCGAAGACGATACCGATGCTATGCAGATTATCTTACGTCAACAATTAATGTCCATCGAAGACCAACACAGCCCGGTGGATGTCATGTTCCTGTACAAAATTCTCGAGTGGGTAGGCGCGATTGCTGATCAAGCACAGCGGGTCGGCTCACGTTTAGAAATTATGCTCTCGCGTTCTTAATAACGGGAATTAAACAAAACAAGGTTTTACAATGGAAATCCTGGCTAACTACGGCACTCTATTAATCGGAGTGGCAGCTTTTTTTGGTCTTTTGATGGCGATTGGTATTGGTGCAAATGATGTTGCCAATGCCATGGGTACTTCAGTTGGTTCAAAAGCACTTACAGTAAAACAAGCGATCATCATTGCGATGATTTTTGAATTTGCAGGTGCTTATCTTGCAGGTGGTGAAGTTACCGATACTATCCGACAGGGTGTTATCGAAACCTCTCTATATGCAGCCCACCCTGAAACCCTAGTTTTTGGCATGATGTCAGCGCTTCTTGCGGCTGGTACATGGCTACTTGTCGCTTCTTTTATGGGCTGGCCTGTTTCAACAACACACTCAATTATCGGTGCTATCATCGGTTTTGCCTGTGTGTCAGTTGGCACCAATGCAGTGGATTGGCACTCAATTCAAGGTATTGTGGGTAGCTGGCTAATTACACCGCTTATTGCCGGTATATTTGCATATCTAATTTTCATCAGTGCTCAACGATTAATCTTTGATACTGATAACCCGATGGCAAATGCAAAGCGTTTCGTTCCCATTTATATGTTTATCACAGCGATGGTCATTGCATTGGTAACAATTAAGAAGGGTTTGAAACATATAGGTTTGCATCTGACAACGGGTGAAGCTTGGATGGCATCTATTGCTATTTCATTTATCGTTATGGTTGTAGGTTACTTCTACATTCAGCGCAAATATGCTGATGACGATCTAGTGGATAGTAATGGTTATGCAGGCGTTGAGAGTGTATTTAGCGTATTGATGGTTGTTACGGCGTGTGCAATGGCATTTGCCCATGGTTCAAACGACGTAGCAAATGCAATTGGTCCACTATCAGCGGTTGTTTCAACCATTGAGAACTCAGGTCAAATTGCAGCGCAAAGCCAAATCGCATGGTGGATCCTTCCTCTAGGCGGTATTGGTATCGTCATCGGTCTAGCGACTCTTGGTCATAAAGTAATGGCTACCGTAGGTACAGGCATCACCGAGTTAACACCGAGCCGTGGTTTTGCAGCTCAGTTAGCAACAGCGTCGACTGTTGTTATAGCATCAGGCACGGGTTTACCAATCTCAACCACACAAACACTTGTTGGTGCGGTATTGGGTGTTGGTTTTGCTCGCGGCATTGCTGCTCTTAACCTTGGTGTTGTTCGCAACATCGTTGCATCATGGATTGTAACTTTGCCGGCAGGTGCTTTACTTGCCATCATCTTCTTCTACATTATACAAGCAGTATTTAGTTAAAGAGTGGCAGAGTTCAAAGAGAGAGGTCTCCCCCTCTCTCTTTTCTTGCTCCCTTCCTATAAAGCTCTTACTATCATTGATCTCTAACCATTTCAGGTTCATCAAGGATCCGATAGTGAAGCACCTCATAAGCTTTTTTTTGTTCTGTTTGGCACTGATTAGCCCGATAGCTAATGCTGAACAACCCCATTATATTTCTGACAACTTATTTACTTACCTGTTAAAAGGTCCCGGCAGTCAATACCGTATAGTCGGTAGCGTCAATGCAGGCTCACCCGTCACGCTATTAGAAACAGATAAAGACTACAGCCGAGTCACTGATGAGCGTGGTCGTACTGGTTGGGTTGAATCGAAGTTCATTTCAACGGATGTCGCGCTCCAAGAACGCCTGCCTGTACTCGAAACAGAGCTAACCACATTAAAAGCCAAGCTAGTGGATGCACTCACTACTAACGATGGCAAAAATAGTGATTTGAATAGCACCTTAGCTCAACGTAATAGTCAGATTAATAAATTAGAAACACGTAATACTCAATTGCAAAATGAATTAACTATTGCGCAAGATGACGTTCGTACTTTACGTGCAAAAATTGATACTCAAAAAGATGACTTATTAATGAAATGGTTCACTTATGGTGGCGTAGTTGCAGGAATTGGTTTGTTATTAGGATTACTGTTACCCCATATCACACCGCGTCGCCGCAAACGCGCTAATGGTTGGGCATAACCCCCTAAATAACACCTCGTTATTATGTATAAAACAATAAAAAGGCAGCTAATTAGCTGCCTTTTTGTTAATTACTATTTTGTAATTATTACCACTCAGATAACGCTGGCATACTAATTTCATAGCCGTCAAATGCCAGAATGACATCTCGCGATTCGATCTTTACCAACTTCACTCCAGGCGCGATCATGTCACCCTGATGACGTTCATGACCATTTACTTTTACCCAACGCTTCGTGGGATTAGAAGAGTAAATATGCTGGTTAAAATTCATTTTCGGTAACTTGCGCTGCACAGTGCCAGGCAATAAACCAATGGGAATCACTTTACTTTTTACCGCTACCGTTGCTTGGTGATCAATCGCGCTGCGATCAGCGCTACTACGATCAACATCACTGTCTTGATATTGCTCACCATCAGTCGCCACTATCGCTGATTTTAGCTTAGCCGCAATCTCTGGCGATAAGTTAGATAAATCAAGATTATCTAACTTATAAGGGTCATGAGATGCAAGAGATGCTTTAGCAACGTGTTTTATTGGGCTTATCGCCTTATTATCATCACTTGGACCAAGATCAGAATATCGTTCACCATTCGTAGCGATATCAGCTTGTGATTGATAAGCCGGCGATGCTACATAAAGACTATCGCTGATAGGCAATGGTTCCGTAACCAGTTCTGGATACGCCATAAAAATCACATCCGTATCCGCAGCAATTTGCGTTGGTTCTAAAACCCCCGTCTTCGACACTTGCAATATCGAATCCGTTAGTGGTGGTGATTCTACCGTCGTTAACTCTGGCTGATGATTTAATACCGCCGCTGAAACCGCTACATGTTGTTGATAAACCTTATAAGCTACAATCGAGGCGGCAGGCAACAACGCAATAATTATCGGCACAACCCACTTAACTCGGGATTGTTGTGCTTTAACAGCCTGCATCGGATGCACAATTCTTACGGCCTCGCTGCTACTATTTTTTGGGCTTGCTTGGGTCGCGTTATTTTCATCTGATTGCTTTAATGCCGTTAATAACTGAGACATTATGCTTGCTCCGGTTGTAACGTAGGACCAGGAAGATTAAGGGCTGAATCAAGGATCATTAAGGTCATAGGGCCGGCAATACCATCAGCGACAATATCTTGTGCGCGCTGAAAACGACGTAATTTATCGAGTACCGTTTGATCAAAATAACCGACCTGAGGACCGTTATCACCTAAGAAAGTATTTAACTGTTGATTTAACCATACGACTCGAGGTCCACTTTGACCAAAACGAATCGTCATCTTATTCCCTAACGGCGGACGCCATAACACACTAAATTGACCATCCCAACGCGCCTCAAACCATGCTGGCGAGACTGAAATACGCTGTTTATCTAATAATAATTCAATCCGATCATTAGTAATAGCGTACACCACCGCATAAAAAGGCTGCTGCTGATCATCTTTTAAGATCGCGATAACTGGACGATTTATCAGTCCTAAATGGGCTAACGTTGTCGTTCCAGAAAAACAGGTCAACGCAATTCGAGAACTGGTGGCACAAGTTGCTTGATTTAACGCGGCATCAAACCCCCATAATTGATACAGACTCTGCATCGCATTACGTTGGTTTCTGCTGTCATTAATCACCTTAACTAATCGTGTTTCAACGTTCGTAGTCGCAGCCAAAGATGCTGTTTTACTTACAGTTAATTGAGCAAGAGGCTGTGATGATAACGGTAATATATGCTCATTTTTTTGAGGCCAATACTGCCATGCTACGGTTGCTATCACACCGCATAATGTTGCCGCAATCGTCCACGGTAGCCATGATGAGGTTGAGCGAGAAACGGCAGCTGATGGTACTTGCCAACTTAAAATATCTTCACAAGCCTGAATTGCCATCGCTTTCGTAACACTGTGAACACCCCCCTGACACGCTAATTGCATCGACTTATCACACACCAAGTTAATTAACCGTGGTACGCCTTGGGTTTGTTTAGCAATATAGCTAACGACACTGACATTAAATACAGGGTATAAACAATCGACCGCATTTAATCGATAATGAATATATTCACTCACTTCAGTTTCAGTCAACGGTAGCAAGTGATACCGTGAAGTAATACGTTGAGCTAATTGACGTAAGCGCTCTTGTTGTAACAATTGCTGTAATTCAGGCTGACCAATTAATACTACTTTTAATAATTTCCGACTGTCCGTTTCCAGATTCGTCAACAACCGTAATTGCTCTAACACATCCGGCATTAAGTGTTGAGCTTCATCCACTAACAATAATGTCTGCCGACCCGCAGCATGATTAGCAATAAGATGCTGATAAATAATATCGGTTAATTGCTTAAAAGTAGCATTATCACGGTAGCTTAACCCTAATTCGTCGCAAATAGTCGCCAATAAATCATAGGATGATAACGCCGGGTTTAAAATAACAGCCACTTGCGCTTGCTGTGGCAACCGCGAAATCATTGCCCGTAGTACCGTGGTTTTTCCAGTACCTACCTCACCCGTTAACAGCCCAAAACCACCGCCATCAGTTAGCCCTGACAACATATGAGTCAATGCTTCTCGATGACGCTCACTGAGATAGAGAAAACGGGCACTTGGCACAATTGAAAATGGCGCTTCGTTTATGCCAAAAAAATCTTGGTACATATATATACTCTAATACGTAAATTATTTAGGGATAATTTGTCGATGCTATCAATAAGAGCATTCGATAACTGTATCGACAAAATCATCAACAATATAAAAACCACTTAATACTGACAAACTCTCATTACTGAACGATATTTGCTATCATGATGACTGAATAGATCAGTGTATATTGGTTAACAACATAATACCGATTAACATTATCATGCTGTGATAATGATGACTTTTCATTGTGACCTACAACTATTAGCCCCTGCGTGGTATTAAGGAGTCTTCATTGCAAACCTATCTTGTCGGCGGTGCTGTTCGCGACACCTTATTAGGCTTACCCACAACAGATCAAGACTGGGTTGTTGTGGGTACAACCCCAACGACCATGCTTGATTTAGGTTATGAACAAATTGGCAGTGATTTTCCCGTTTTTCTTCACCCACGAACCAAGCAAGAATATGCGCTAGCACGTACTGAACGTAAATCAGGCCACGGCTATACTGGCTTTACATGTTATGCCGCTGCTGATGTTACCCTTGAACAAGATCTATTACGACGAGATTTAACCATCAATGCCATTGCCCAAGATCAACATGGGCAGTTAATCGATCCTTACGGTGGTCAACACGATCTTGAACATAAGATTTTACGTCATGTTTCACCCGCATTTAGCGAAGATCCCCTTCGAGTATTACGAGTGGCACGCTTTGCCGCACGCTTTGCTCATCTTGGTTTTACCATTGCAGCCGAAACGATGGCGTTAATGCAAGAAATCGTCATCAGTGGTGAGTTAGCAAATTTAACCCCAGAGCGCGTTTGGAAAGAGTGGCAAAAATCACTCTCAAGTAATGATCCACAAATCTTTTTAACCGTATTACGTCAATGTGGCGCACTCTCGGTGATCATGCCAGAGCTCGATGCATTATTTGGGGTCCCCCAACCAGCGAAATGGCATCCTGAAATAGATTGCGGCATCCACACACTATTGGTTGCCAAACAAGCTGCATTACTCAGTGACAATACGATCATTCGTTTTGCCGCTCAAGTGCACGATCTTGGTAAAGCACTATCACCTAAAGATGATTTACCTCACCATAAAACCCATTGTCGTGATGGCATTAAACCGATAAAAACACTCTGCCAACGGATCAAAGTGCCGAATGACTATCGCGATCTCGCGTTATTAGTTTGCGCGCAGCATACTAAGATCCACCATGCCCAAGAAATGCGGGCGAGTACTTTTATTACTATTTTTGACCAAATAGATGGTTGGCGAAAACCGGAGCGAATCACCCAATTAGCAACATGTTGTCGCGCAGATGCCCGTGGTCGTCTCGGTTTAGAAGATACCGCATACCCACAAGCTGATATTGTTATCGCGGTTTATGATATTGCCCAAGCCGTACCCGTTGCGCCCATTATTGCTGCTGGTTTTACCGGTGCTGATATCAAACAACAATTAGCTCAAGCACGCATTCAAGCGGTCGATGAATATTTACAACTGACTCGAACCTAAATATTGAACCATGAAAAAAGCCGACATAATGTCGGCTTTTTTGTAACGCACTAATTGCTAATGTTATTTAGACCACAAATACAGGAATAGACCGACACCTAAAATTAAACGATAAATAACAAACGGTGTCATACCAACACGAGTGACTAACTTTAAGAATACGTGAATACACGCATACGCACTAACAAAAGAGACCGCGATCCCGATACTAAGATTACTGACATCAATCGGCTCAACACCAGTGACCAATTTCAATCCTAAATACCCGCCAGCTAGCAGAATAATTGGGATCGACATTAAGAATGAGAACCGTGCTGCCGCCTCACGTGTAAATCCTAAATATAATGCTGCGGTCATGGTTGCACCTGAGCGAGACGTACCAGGGATAATCGCTGCGGCTTGCGCTAAACCAATTAAAACTGCACTTTTCCATGTGGTTTGATATTCATTGTCAGTCTGCTTGGCATGCTTATCCACCCACCATAACAACAAACCAAAAATAATGGTTGTACAAGCAATAACCCACGCTGAACGTAAATACATTTCAATGAAGTCTTTCATCAACAAGCCAAAAATACAGGCTGGAATCGTTGAAATAACAATCATCCATGCCAATTTAGATTCAGCATTATGTTGACGTTTAAAAATTGAAGCTAACCATGCGCCAAGTAGCGTAACAACTTCTTTACGGAAATAAATCATCACCGCCAATAACGTTCCCACATGCACAGCAACATCAAATGCTAACCCTTGATCCGGCCACCCCAATATTTCTGATGGTAAAATAAGATGGGCAGAACTTGATACAGGTAAGAATTCTGTTAATCCCTGTAACAGGGCAAGCATAATCGCTTCAAAGTGACTCATTCATTATCCTTAATTTATATATTATATATTACGACGAATAATCGCTTACTCGACATTATTCAACAGGCCATAATTGCTGTTGAGGTGCAAAACTTTGCCATAACTCAGCAATAGTCTGTTGTTGCCCAGGAATAACTAACTCAGGACATAACTCATTCATCGGCCACAATACAAATGCAAATTTATACAGATCAGATCGAGGTATTATTGGTGAGCACTCACAAATCACATCACCATAAAGTAAAATATCGAGATCAATAGTACGACTTTGATTTTTTTGTGCGTTTTCAGGTCGTCCCAGCTGACGTTCAATGTCTTTTAATGACTGCTGCAAAGAAATTAATGACAATGATGTTTTTATTTCAATCACACTATTAAAGAAATTATCACCGTCAAAACCAATCGGTTCAGCCTCAAACACCCGCGACATTCGCCATGAACTTGCCAATTGTGCGACCGCTTTTACACCTGCAGGTAAATAATGTTCGCGATCAATATTGCTGCCAATGCTGATATAAGCGGTGATCACTACCTAATGCCTCGCTCAATTTGAACCCCAACACCACGAGCATTGGCAATAGCACCCGGTTTAGTGACTCGCACTTTTATCCACGGCACCGCAAAGCGAGTCATTATTAAACTGGCAATATCTTCAGCTACACGCTCAACTAACAAAAAACGTCCTTGGGTAATATGATCGGTAACAGCGGTACTTACCGTCGAGTAATCTAAGGCTAAATTGACATCATCAGTCATAGCCGCAGGACGATTATCGTGAGCCATCTCCAAATCTACTACCAATTTTTGCTTGATTTTTTGTTCCCAGTCATACACTCCAATGGTGGCGATAACTTCGAGTTGTTCTATAAATACCGTGTCCATATTTAATCGCTAATTTTGTTAGAGGTCGGATACCTAATACACACAAAAACGCGTATTATCAGGCTATATTAGTTAGCATTAATACATACTAACAGATCAACAACATATTGAATGCTGACCATAATTGTGACTATATCACAGCCATAAACACGCTGATATTTATCAGCATTAATATTGATAAAGATAAGATCTGGCTAACATTTAGCGTCAATAAATAGTACTACTTAACTTTTAAACAACCGGGATATTGCATGACACCATTAGCGTTATTGATGATCATTGCTGCCTATCTATTAGGATCAATTTCCAGTGCAGTGTTAATTTCAAAACTGTACCATTTTCCCGATCCTCGTACCCATGGATCACTCAATCCAGGAGCGACCAATGTACTTCGTCTCGGGGGAAAGACCGCCGCGATATTAGTTTTAATTGCCGATATTTTAAAAGGTATGATCCCCGTTTGGTTAAGCTATTTCTTAGGCTTAAATCCATTTCTATTAGGCATTATTGGTATTGCCGCTTGCCTCGGTCATATCTATCCGATTTTCTTTCATTTCCAAGGCGGAAAAGGCGTTGCAACCGCCCTTGGTGCATTAGCCCCTATCGGCTGGGATCTGAGTGGTAGTTTAATTAGTATTTGGATACTCGCGCTGACACTAACCGGTTACTCATCACTGGCGTCATTGATTACGGCTCTTGCCGCACCACTGATGACATGGATGGTAAAACCCGAATATACGATGCCCGTCGCGATGCTTTCTTGCTTAATTATCTTTCGCCACCAAGATAATATTCGGCGTTTACTCGATGGTGACGAAACCAAAATATGGCAGAAATTTGCCAGGAAAAGTAACGAAAAGCAATAAAAATGCAGAAAAATTACAAAAAAAGCGAGAATATATATTCTCGCTTTTTGTTTAGATTAACGCATATTTATCGCTAAGCAACTGGCTTCAATTGATCGATAGGCCAGCGCGGATAAACCTTAACCCCAAGATCCATCAACTCATTATTTTTTAAACGCTGCATCCCCGCATAAGCAATCATGGCACCGTTGTCGGTACAAAATTCAGTGCGTGGATAAAATACTTCGCCATGCATGCCTTTCATCAAGGTTTCAAGTTGCTGACGTAACGCTTTATTGGCACTAACACCGCCAGCAATCACCAACCGCTTATAACCCGTTTGCTTCAATGCACGCTTACATTTAATCGCTAACGTATCTACAACGGCATCTTGAAATGCATACGCAATATCAGCGCGAGTTTGTGGATCGTCGTCATTACCACGAATAGTATTCGCCGCAAATGTTTTCAAACCAGAAAAACTAAAATCAAGCCCTGGGCGGTCCGTCATTGGACGCGGGAACTTAAATCGTCCCGGAGTGCCTTGTTCGGCCATTTTAGACAGTAGCGGTCCACCAGGGTAATCTAAACCCATCATCTTAGCTGTCTTATCAAATGCTTCACCCGCCGCATCATCAACTGACTCACCAAGAATCTGATAATCACCGATACCGCGTACATCCACCATCATGGTATGTCCGCCAGAAACGAGCAAGGCCACAAAAGGAAATTCTGGCGCGTTGTCTTCTAGCATTGGAGCCAACAAATGGCCTTCCATATGATGAACTGCTACCGCCGGTAAATCCCACGCATACGCAAGGCTACGACCGATTGTTGCGCCGACTAATAATGCACCTACAAGACCAGGACCAGCCGTATAAGCAACACCATCTAAATCCTCTGGCGTTAAACCCGCAGCGGCAAGTGTAGCGATGATCAATGGAATGGTTTTTTTAACGTGATCGCGCGATGCTAACTCCGGTACCACGCCACCGTAATCGGCATGTAACTTTACTTGACTGTAAAGTTCATGTGCCAATAAGCCTTTTTCATCATCAAAAATTGCGATACCTGTTTCATCACAGGAGGTCTCAATGCCCAATATACGCATAACAGCCTCTATACTATTCGGGGACCCAACATAAAAAATCAGCCTAGTTTCAATAACAACCGATAATTCATACGGGTTTTTAAAGGGGTAATTGAGTGCCATGTTACCGCTGTTAACACAAATTAACCAGTTCATAGGCGTAGAATGCTTTACAAATACCCCCAAATCAGATTAGAATTTCGCACCATTTTAATCATCTGACATTTGACGTCAGTATTAAACCGAATCACTCTGAGGTGAGTATTACATGCCAGTAATCAAAGTACGTGAAAACGAACCGTTTGACGTAGCACTACGTCGTTTCAAGCGCTCTTGCGAAAAAGCAGGTATCCTTTCTGAAGTTCGTCGTCGTGAGCACTTCGAAAAGCCAAC
>CAMQXY010000021.1 GCA_947039005.1 uncultured Photobacterium sp. | reverse complement strand
TGCTTGGTTATTATTGATCAAGCAAGTTTTTTTTATGTAAATTTTTTTATGTAAATTTTTTTATGTAAAAATAAAGCTTATAATTAATGAAATAATTATAAGCTTTTATTAAATGGTTGATTATTGATTATTGGAGAGAATATTAATAGCTCGTTTGTTACCTTGTAAAGCTGATTTTTTTAACCAATATTCAGCTTGTGAGATGGACATGTCAACACCATCACCATTTATATAAATACTGGCTAAGTTATACATAGCTTTATTATTGCCATGAGATGCTGATTTTTTATACCAATAAATGGCTTCGGTAAAGTTTTGTTTAATTAAATTACCTTGGTCATAAATTTTAGCTAATTCGAAACTTGCTTCTGGATAACCATTTTTATCCGCTGTTTTAAGTTGGTTTATTGCTATATTAATATCGTTATTAATTAATTCTAAATGTTCAATGCTTAATGTAGCAAGGTCATATAACGCTTTTGGATCATTGTTAGCGGCTGCCGCATGAAGGTGAGTAAAGCTTTTTTGGGTATTAATAGGCGTTTTGTAGAGGCCATTACGATATATTCCCCCTAAAATCAAATGTGAGAATTGATGTCCTTTTGCCGCTGAACGTTGTAATAAATCAATAGCGATTGTGGTTTTTTTATTTAATTCAAGGTAAGAAATAGCTAATAAGTAAGAAGAATATTCATTATGTTGATGGCTATTTTTTTCAAGGGTTTTTATTACATTCTCATGTTTTTTTTGAATAAAATATAAATACCCAAGAGAGTAGGATGATGGCGTATGTGCATTGTTATGGTTAATGAGTAGATACGATTCGGCATTATCGTAATCAACACGACCGCCTCTACCATCAATCAGCATTAAGGCATAATAATACCGAGCAAGAACATGATTTTTTTTAGCGGCTAGCTGATAGAGATTCCGTGCTTTTTTTTCAGATAAAGGCAGTAGTTTCCCTTCTTCATATAATGCGGCTAAATAGAATACGGCATCGACATTATATGCGGATATTTTTTTTATTTTTTCTATTTGTTGCTGACGTATATCACTTGATGTTTTCGGGTCTTCAATTTTTAAAATGGCAAGTGTTAACGGTGATATTTCTTTAATCTTTTTTGTTTCGATTACTGTTGGTTGGATTGTTTTTTCTTGTAAGGTCGCTTCAGGTTCTTCTGTATCTATGGAGCATCCTGAAATAATAATTAAACTTGATAATATCACTCTTTTCATTATTGATTTCTCCTATCCCTGTACTATTGTTAATTTTAGAACATAACTTAAAAGGATGTATTATGCGTTTATTCTTTATTTCATTATTTTGCTTATTAATAACATCGTGTGCGTCGAGTAATTTAACGTCCTCATGGGTAGATAAAACCTATGCTGGCATGCCTATAAAAAGCTCATTAGTGGTTGCGATGTCTGATAATTTACGGATAAGACGTATATTTGAAGATGATATGGTCCAAGAACTACAATTAAAAGGTGTTAATGCCATTGCTAGTTCGCAATTGTTCCCTAATAAACTGCCATCAAAAAATGATATTGCGGGGTATATTAGAAAAAATAACACACAAACAGTATTCGTCGCTAAATTAGTTAATATAGAAGAAAAGAATGTTAATTATCCAGGCAGTCGTTTGGGTTATGGCTATGGCGGTTATAGTCGCGGGCTTTCATTTAATAATTATTATAATAACTCTTATAGTTATATTTATGATGATAGCTATACCGTATCGTATGAATTCGTTAATGTTGAATTTACGTTATTTGATACTAAAAGCCATAAACCTATTTGGTCAACAGCATCAGAGTCGGTTGATCCAACCGATATGAATGACATTATTGGTGAATTAACACATATTTTAATTAAAAATCTACAAGAGAATGGGGTGGTGCGATAGCCTAATGCTTGAATCCAGCATTGCTATAAACTAATTGCTATAAACTAATTACTATAAACGCATTGTATTGTTTAAGCCTTACGTTAGCGTAAGGCTTTTTTAGGCATAATAATAACGAAATTTAACGTTTGTATGATGAAATATTACGCACTTAATCTAATTCCCTAGTGGTATTGAAGTATTCGCACTGCGAATTGATGTAAATCAAATAATAGTAACGGTAGTTACATTATCATGCCCAAGAATTTCGGAATGAGATGAGGTCTGGTGGCCTTCTCGGTCTTCAAAACCGATGTGAGCTGTATAAGCTTTGGTAGGTTCAATTCCTGCCTCTTCCGCCATTTTTCGCGCGTTTAAATGGTTCCTCTGCCACTCATTACTTTTCCTTTGTTAAGGTTACAGTATGAGTGCTGTTGTCTGCAATTCAGCCAAGGAACTTACCGTGACCACGATAACCTCTTCAGAACTACCATCTTCATCACTTTTGTCATCAAAAAAAACAATAATCAATTATCGTTTACCCCAGATTGAGCAACTACTTCAACATTCAGATTTAGCCGATTACGTGCGCTTATTAAGTCGACCTGTCGTAACAAATACTCTGCGTCAACTTTTTGCGTCTATTCGTCAGCATCCTGATTTTAAAACTCAAGGTGTTAATCATCTTGATGTGATGGCATTAGTGCTTGATAGTTGTCGTCAATTGTACCGCCGTCGCCAGCAACGGGTGATTAATGCAACTGGGATTGCAGTGCATACCAACCTTGGTCGTTCGCCAATTGATGAGCAAATTTGGGACAGTGTTAAAGCCGTGAACGTTGGCTATAACAATCTTGAATTGAAATTAAGTGATGGTAAGCGTGGTGATCGTAACGGTTTATTACCAACCTTGATCCAGAGCTGGATTGGCGCTGAAGATTGTGTGGTCGTGAACAATAATGCCGCGTCAGTGTATTTAGTGTTACATGCTTTAGCGGCGGGTAAAGAAGTCATTGTGTCACGCGGTGAGCAAGTTCAAATTGGCGGCGGTTTTCGTATTCCTGATATTTTAGCGCTTTCTGGGTGCAAACTTGTTGAAGTGGGCACCACCAATATCACTACCAGTGATGACTATATTAATGCGATCACTGAAAATACCGCGATGGTATTAATGGTGCATCAGTCTAATTTCTCCATGCAGGGGTTTACTGAGTCGCCAGATATTCAAGATGTGGCGGAACGTTTACCTGAGCATGTTTCATTAGTGATCGATCAAGGTTCGGGTTTATCGTCTGAACAATATGCGCAAAGTGAAGTGTCATTACCGCGTTATTTGCAGATGGGTGCTGATTTAGTGTGTTTTTCTGGCGATAAAATTATCGGTGGACCACAAGCCGGTATCATTGCGGGTTGCCCAAATCTTTGTCAGCGATTAGCCAAAAATCCGATGATGCGTACTTTCCGTCCGGGGCGAATTGTCTTATCAATGCTTGAGCAATTATTAGTTCAGAAACTAAACCGTGATCCTGCTGGTTTTGGTGTGGCGCAACAAGCGTTAGATCGTGCCAAGATCAGCCAAACGTTAGCCCAACAATGGGCGCAACGTTGGCAACCTTATGTTCAAGCTGTTCCTCTGGTGATGCAAGTCGGTGGTGGCGCAATTCCTAGTGAAACCTATCCTTGTTATGGTCTAAAACTTACTTTACCAGGTAAAGCACAACTGCATTTAGATGCGCTACGTGAGTTACCGACCCCGATTATTGGTTATGTTAATAGTAACCAACTGCTATTAAATGTCGCGACCTTATTAGACAGTGATCATGCTGTATTTATTGTTCAGCTTGACGATTATATTCAATCTTATATTAATACTGAGGCTAAATAATGGTGGCGATATCAACGCATAAAAAACAATATCAAGCTGTGGTTGGTCTTGCTGGTCATGTCGATCATGGTAAAACCGCATTAATTGAAGCATTGACGGGCATGATCACCGCGCGTCCTCATGAGCAGCAATTAGGCATGACCCAAGATTTAGGCTTTGCGCATTTTCAAGATGATGATGGTAATACTATCGGGGTAGTTGATGTTCCCGGGCATGAGCGTTATTTACGTAATATGGTCGCGGGTGTGTGGCATCTTAACGTGTTGTTATTAGTGGTTGCCGCCGATGAAGGCTGGATGCCAATGACGACTTCACATCTTGACGTTGCGCATGCAATGGGGATTGAAGATATTGTTGTTTGTATCAATAAGCGCGATAAAGTCAGCGCGGAGCAATTAGCGGAAATAGAAGATCAAGTCTTAGAACAAGTGATGGAACGTAGCGGTTTATTACCTGAAATCGTCACTGTTTCTGCATTGAAAAAAGATAACATTGAAGCATTACGCCAGCTTTTAATTGAAACCGTACAGGTTAACATTGCACGCCATAAAATCGTTGCTCCAGCAAACAGTGATGATAATTCAGTGGTTGAACAAGCGACAGATCCTCTGATGTATATTGATCGGGTGTTTGTTGTTAACGGAATAGGTACGGTGCTAACAGGCACACTCGCACAAGGGCAATTAGCGATTGGCGATAAAGTACGTTGTCATCCATCAAATCTTATTGGTACGGTGCGATCGATTCAGGCTTATCACCAGCAATTAACGTCAGTTTCAGCAACATGCCGTGTGGCGGTAAATGTTAAAGGTGTGGGTCGTAAAGATATCGGCAGAGGGCAGTTGATCACTGGTATTAATCAACAGATTACCTTGCGTGATCAGTGTATTGTGCGATTAACCAAAACGGCGATAAAGTTAAAAGTTAAAAAACAACGCCAAGTGGAAGTGGCGATGGGAACGTGGCACGGTACAGCACGTTTGAGCTACATTCCCAATACTGAGTTGGCGCGATTAGTGTTTGATAAACCAATGCCGTTATTATTTGGACAACGATTAGCGATGATCCAAAAAGGGGGGAGTGGTTTACAACATGGCGCAGAAGTGGTGTGGACTGATTATATTTTTGGTTATCAAAAACGCCGTTTATACAATGTACTCAATAATTTACCTCAACAATTACAGCCACAATCCCAACGACAAATGTTACTTGTTTTGCAAGGTTATTTTGAATGCCATGAGGCTGATTTTAAACCCACTGAACAACAAACCTTCATTGCGCCATTTTGTTTTGATAATCAATGGCTAGCGGATATATCGCAACAGCTTGAAACATTACTCGGTGCGGGGATCTCAATGGCTTCTGCTGAGTTATGCAGTCGATTACGGATCAATGATGCTGTAATTGAACTGATTATGCAGCGTTTGAAGCAACAACAGAAAGTGCATTTAAGTTACGGTAAATGGTGTGTTGGGCAAGGTGATAACGAAGATGATTTACCCCAAGATGCGCTTGATATATTGCATCAAATTCGTCAGTTTGGCAAAGCAGGGCTTGAGTTAAATAAAGTCAAAATTGCTGGTGGTAAAAAGTGGTTACGTCAATTAAGCCATCAAAAATACATTACTGCGCTTGATGAAAATATCTATTTTGATATGGGGGTGTATTTAGATCTTGTGAAAGCCGTGATTGCTGATCACCAACCGCATGATCGTATTACTATGACTGATATTAAAGATCGTACCGAATTAAGCCGTAAATATTCGATTCCATTAGCGAATCGTATGGAAAAAGACGGTTGGGTTAAACGTGATGATGATGAGCGTATTATCCTAAAAGCATGGCAATAAAGGCATGTAACATAACATTCGATACCCATTGAAATTGAAAAACGCCCCTTACTTAACACAACAATAAGTAAGGGGCGTTTTTTTATATCATCGCGGCGAGACACTAAAAAAACGCACATTGTTAGGCATCGATTCGACAGTAAGTGACGAAAGGTGTCGACATTAACTGTCGAGATTGAAGATGACGACACTTTGATGTCGGTATTTTTATTGTGGAAAGTATTATTTTACTAGTATCGGTTTTTAACTTATTGATATTTAATTGTATATACTGATAATACCTATGTGGCATATTTCTTGCTTTAATAGTTTTTTTTGCGATTGACTAGGTAGACAATGAAAAGCTTTGTAATTGCAGATCCTGAGAAGTGTATTGGTTGCGGCACCTGCATGGCAGCATGTTCGACAGTACATAAACAACAAGGACTGCAAAGCCATCCCCGCCTAACCGTGGTTAAATTAGATGATGCCACAGCGCCTGTGATGTGTCGTCATTGTGAAGATGCACCTTGTGCCACAGTATGTCCAGTGCAAGCGATCACCAAGCAACAAGATCGCGTCATGCTTAATGAAACATTATGTGTCGGTTGTACGTTATGTGCTGTTGCTTGTCCTTTTGGTGCAATCGCTTTTGATGGTAGTCGACCTATTGCGATGGCAAATAGTTACGATACCTATATTCCTTCAACCATTCGTTCAAGTAACCCTTCGACTTCAATTCCAAGCACATTTGGTCAAGATATTCTTGCTTGGGAACCTGGAGTAAAGAGCATTGCGGTTAAATGTGATTTGTGTGGTTTCCGAGAACAAGGACCAGCTTGTGCTGAAGTGTGCCCAACACAAGCGATAGTGCTAATTGATGCAGCAAATATCGCTAAAGCACGTGATATTAAACGTGAGTGTGCAGCCGACAGTGCAGCGTCAGCCAAAGGTGGAGCAGTAACACGATGAGCCCATTAGTTTTAGTTTGTTTTGCTTTAATCAGTTATGCCGTGGCTGCGATTTTATCGTATCAAGGGCGTAAACATGAGCAAGAAAGTTTACGCCTTGCGGGTGTGATCAGTGCGTTTGGTGGTCTGTTTGGCATCATTGCCGGGGTTAGCACTATAGCGACAGGTTATGATACTGCCGATGCCACTGCCGCAATCGGGCATTGGTTTAGCATGGATATGTTATCAGCACTGATGGTGGTGGTTATTTCTGTGGTCACCATGGCAGCGTCTGTTTATTCAATTAACTACCTTGAAGAGTACTATGGCAAAGGCGGTTGGAAGGTTAATGTACTTTTCAATATTTTTGCTGCAGCGATGACAGCCCTTGTGGTGTCAGCCAATGTAATGGTCTTTATTATCTTTATGGAGATCATTTCACTGGCTTCTTGGCTGATTGTTATCAGTGATGGTAGCGTTACAAGTAAAAAAGCGGGTTTGCAATATTTTATTGCTGATCATGCCGCGAGCCTATTGGTTGTGGTGGCATTTATGATTGTTGCCTCTCATGCTGACAGCTATCAATTCAGTGCCATCATGCATAATCCTGTTACTGGTGCAACCGCATCGTTGGTATTCTTACTGGCATTGGTTGGTTTTGGTATTAAAGCAGCAGGTATTGGTTTACATGGCTGGTTACCGAAAGCGTATCCGCTAGCACCGTCATATTGCTCAACCTTAATTTCGTGTGTCATGGTAAAAATTGGCATTTACGGTATTTTGAAGTTTGCGATTTTATTCCTTGGTGCAACCCAATTATGGTGGGGTTTCCTTGTTCTAATCTTTGGTGCGGTGTCTTCTGTGCTTGGCGTAATGTATGCGTTGGCAGAACACGATATCAAACGATTATTGGCATACCATACCATTGAAAATATCGGCATCATCTTAATCGGTGTTGGCGTGAGCATGATTGGTATCGCATCTCATCACCCAGTATTGGCATTGCTTGGTCTTTTAGGTGGCTTATACCATTTGTTAAACCACGCGGTGTTCAAAGGTCTATTATGTTTAGGCTCTGGTTCAATCGTATTCCGTATGCATACCAAAGAAATGGATGATATGGGCGGTTTAGCAAAAACGATGCCTAAAACAGCGGCTGCATTTTTGATTGGTACGTTGGCGATTTGTGCCTTACCACCATTAAATGGCTTCGTGTCTGAATGGTTTATTTACCAGTCGCTATTTAGCATGGGTAAAGTCGGTACGGTTGCTAACTTAGTGTTTGGTCCATTTGGTATGGTAATGCTTGCCTTTACGGGTGCGTTAGCGTGTATGTGTTTTGTGAAAGTGTATGGTATTTGTTTTACTGGTGCGCCTAAAACAGAGCAAGCAGCGAATACCCGTGAAGTGGGTCCTGCGATGATCACCGCGACAACATCGTTAGCGGTATTGTGTGTGGTATTAGGTGTTTGTGCACCGTGGATCGCACCGTACTTTTCATCAATTGCATCGTCAATGTTGAACATGGCACCCGTAACGGTTGCGAATGGTTTAACGGTTTACCCTGCGGTTGCTGATCAAGCTATCCTTTCTACCCCCGTGATTGCGATTGCACTTGCGCTATTAACGTTAGTGCCTGCCGCGTTACTTTATGCATTCCGTCACCGTCGTCTTGCGCGTCGTCATCAAGGTGATCCTTGGGCGTGTGGTTACCAATACGAACAACGTATGACAGTTTCTGCGGCAAGTATTACTCGCCCGATGCGTAATATGTTTGGTTTTATTTATAACAACCGCCAAACGTCATTTACTGAGCGTTTTGTACTGCCTTACTTAAGTAATGGTGGCGAAAATCCAACACTGGATAGTCGTAAAGTGTGCCGATTCTGCATTATTGCCGTGGTGGTTGTGGTGTTGTTCGTTCCTCTCATTTCAGGAGTTAGTCTCTAATGTCCCCACTTGAAATGCCAACTGCGGGTTGGATTGTATTAGCGATTGTCCAAGCCATTTTAATGTTGATGTTAGCGCCACTTGCGACAGGTTTCTCTCGCGTTATTCGCGCTAAAATCCATTCGCGCCAAGGGCCGGGTGTCTTACAAGATTACCGTGATATTGCCAAATTATTACGTCGTCAATCAGTGGCTCCTGCTAACTCCGGATTTATTTTCTGGATCATGCCGTGGGTACTTGTAGTAACGATGCTATTAATTGGTATGGCGTTACCAACTGTTACACAAGTGTCACCGTTTCCAATTTCGGGTGACATTATTACCGATATTTACTTGTTAGCGATTTTCCGTTTTTTCTTCGCATTATCAGGTATTGATTCAAACAGCATGTTTGCAGGTATCGGTAGTAGCCGTGAATTAACGCTAGGTATTTTAGTTGAACCAGTATTAATCCTTGCGATTGTGGTGGTTGCGTTAAGTGTCGGTACCACTGACTTAGGTTATATCAGCCATGCGTTAGCCAATAATCATTGGCAGCATCCATTAACCGTTATTCTTGCAGGTATTGTGTGTGCGTTTGCGCTGTTTATCGAAATGGGCAAAGTGCCGTTTGATAGCGCAGAAGCAGAGCAAGAGCTACAAGAAGGTCCAGTGACAGAGTATTCAGGCTCTGCATTGGCAATGGTTAAACTTGGTTTAGGTTTAAAACAGCTTGTTGTTGCACAGCTATTTCTTGCGATTTTCATTCCTTGGGGTAAAGCAAGTAGCTTGAGTTTTGGCGGCTTATTTTCAGCAACGCTTATTTTGTTGATCAAATTGTTTGTGGTGTTCTTGATTGCAGGTTTAGTTGAAAACACCATGGCGCGTGTACGTTTTACTCAGATCCATCGCACGATTTTCCCTGCTTTTTTGGTGGCTGTATTGGCACTGATTTTTTTAATTTTTGGTTGGTAAGTAATAGATATGACAAACAATACATCTCAACAATTTCACTCGCAGCCACAAGCGGGTCGTATTGGTAAAAACTATGTCGATGGTGTGAATCATTTCTTTCCATCCGCGATTATTGATGAAGAGTGGCAAACAGAAAACCAAGTGACTATCACGGTTAAAATGACGTCGTTAGTTGAAGTGATGAAATGGCTTTATTACGATCAAGGTGGCTGGTTAACGGTTACGTTTGGTAACGATGAACGTACTTTAAACGGTCATTTTGCGGTTTATCATGCGCTTTCTATGGAAGGTGAAGTGAAAAGCTGGGTAACGGTAAAAGTATTGGTTGATGCTAATAGCCAAGAGTTTATCTCTATTACGCCAACTATTCCTGCTGCGGTATGGGGCGAGCGTGAAATCCGTGATATGTACGGTTTACGTCCTGTAGGTTTACCCGATGAGCGTCGTTTAGTACTGCCGGATGATTGGCCTGAAAACCTACACCCATTACGTAAAGATGCGATGGATTACCGTCAGCGTCCACAACCAACCACTGAAACAGAAACTTACCAGTTTGATAACCAGCTAGGTGATGATAGCAACCGTATCGTACCTGTAGGTCCGTTGCATATTACCTCTGATGAACCGGGTCACTTCCGTTTGTTCGTTGATGGTGAAGACATTGTTGATGCCGATTACCGTATGTTCTATGTTCACCGTGGCATGGAAAAATTAGCTGAAACACGCATGGGTTACCATGAAGTGGCACAGTTAACTGACCGTGTATGTGGTATTTGTGGTTTTACGCATAGTGTCGGTTACAGCAATACTATCGAAAATGCATTATCGGTTGATGTGCCATTCCGCGCCAAGATGATCCGTACTGTATTGCTTGAAGTTGAACGTCTACACAGCCACTTATTAAACATTGGTCTATCAAGTCACTTTGTTGGTTTTGACTCTGGCTTTATGCAATTTTTCCGTGTTCGTGAAAAGACCATGGAATTGGCTGAACTACTAACGGGTGCGCGTAAAACATACGGCATGAACCTTATCGGTGGTGTACGTCGCGATTTTCTAAAACAGCAGCGCGTACAAGGTATTGCGATGGTGAAAGAAGTGCGTCAGAAGTTCTCTGAGCTGGTGGATGTTTTACTTTCAACGCCTAATATTGGTAGCCGTACTGAAGGCGTAGGTATTTTAACCAAGCAAATCGCTCGTGATTACAGCCCTGTAGGTCCATTGATTCGTGCGAGTGGTTTTAACCGCGATGTACGTACTGTGCATGGTCAATCATTAGAGTCATACGGCAGTGTGCCGATTGATATTCAAGTGATGGAAAATGGCGATGTATTCTCACGTGTGATGGTACGTGTACGTGAAGTATTTGAATCTTTAAATGTGATTGAATACGGTCTTGATCACTTGCCACCGGGTGCGATTCTAACCGAAGGGTTTGATTATAAACCGAACAAGTTTGCACTTGGCTTTACTGAAGCCCCTCGTGGTGAAAACGTTCACTGGAGTATGACTGGCGATAACCAGAAGTTATTCCGCTGGCGTTGTCGTGCGGCTACATACGCTAACTGGCCAACATTGCGTTATATGTTACGAGGTAACACTGTTGCTGATGCACCGTTAATTATTGGTAGCTTAGATCCTTGTTACTCATGTACTGACCGTGTAACGATTGTCGATACTAAGAAACAGCGCAGTAAAACCGTTCCTTATAAAGCGATTGAGCAATACAGCATTGACCGCAAGAATTCGCCATTCAAGCTTTAGGAGGTCATGTGTTTAAGTTATTAAAAACGGTAATAAAAACAGGATCAGTTACCACTAAATATCCTTTTGCTCCGATGGAAGTGAATGAAGATTTTCGTGGTAAACCAGAACTTGATGCTGATCAGTGTTTATCTTGCGGTGCATGTACGCGTGCTTGTCCTGCTAATGCCTTGATCATGGAAACCGATACTAAAGCGGGCACTCGCCGTTGGGAACTATCAACTGCACGTTGTATTTTCTGTGGTCGTTGTGAAGAAGTGTGTCCAACTCATGCGATTAAACTGACTCAGAATTTTGAGTTAGCCGTGACCAGTAAAGCCGATCTTTATGATGAAGCGGTCTTTACTTTAGCCAATTGTCGTCAATGTGAGCGTCCATTTGTGGCGCGTAAGTTACTTGAATATGTTATCGATACCCTTGAGCACAGTGGCGTAACGGGTGAACAACTTCAAGAACGTCGTAAGCAAATCGAAACCTGCCCTGAATGTCGTCGCAGCAACAATATGTTAGACAGCGAAAATGTCAGTCACCTACGTTACCTTGAGGAGCAAAAGTGAAAGGTATTAAACAACTAGTAGGCACAGCCCATACTCAAACCGTACCTGTTGAACTGCCACCCAATAGCCAAAAGCTAAAAGATGCGCTGATCAAGGAAATTCGTCGTTCAGCGTATGTCTACCGCGTTGACTGCGGCGGTTGTAATGCCTGTGAGATTGAGATTTTTGCAGCAACTACGCCTATTTTTGATACTGAGCGTTTTGGTATCAAAATTGTCGCTTCACCGCGTCATGCCGATATTTTGCTTTATACCGGTTCGGTAACTCGTGCAATGCGTGCGCCTGCGCTGCGTGCTTATGAAGCCGCGCCGGATCCAAAGATTGTGATTTCATACGGTGCATGTGGTTGTGATGGTGGTATTTTCCACGATCTTTATTGTGTGTGGGGCGGTACGGATAAAATTGTCCCAGTAGATGTTTACATTCCGGGTTGTCCACCGACACCAGCCGCAACTATTTTTGGTTTTGCGGTTGCGTTGGGTTTGCTTGACCAAAAATTGAAAGCCAAAGTACACCAACCTGAAGAACAAAAGGCGAGTTTAAAACACACTGAAATTCCATTGGATATTAAAGTGATGATTGAACGTCAAGCGCGTGTACTTGCAGGTTATGTACAAGGACAACGTATTGCTGATGACGTTATGAATGTACTCGCCACTTGTAGTGCCGATGATGTTGATCAAAAAATCAGTGCTTACCTTGCGACTAAAAATGATCCACGACTTACTGAAATCGTAAATATTTTACTGTCAAAGACCATGGCGGCACTCACTGGTTCTGAAGCGTGCCCTAGTGCACAGCAAGGTTCGCCATCATGTGGAGGTTGTCAGCAATGAGTGATGTTTTAGCGGAATTAACACAATCTCGCCATTTTCAAGGCCGCGTCTACTTTTATACATTAGGGCGTAAGTTTGTTGATGAAAGCTATGATGTGCCTGAAGAAGCTAAACAGATCATGTATTACAGCTTGGCGATTGGTCACCATTTAGGCGTAGTTGATTGTCTAAAAGCCGTGATTGAATGTGAAGGCGATGAATATCTGACATGGATCAGCGGTTTGCCACAAGACGGCGAAGCGTTCAATAAAATGAAAGGCTATTTTGTGTTTGGTGAAATCACCATTTACCCTGAACACCTTAATATGTTGGCGTTAGCGTTTGATCGGATTGATACCTCGACTCAAAATGCACTATCACAGCAGTTAACCCGTGATTTTATTACCGCGCTTGGGGATATTCACCGCGAACCGACGATGTATATGATGATTCGAGGAATACGCTAACTATGCTATATGAGGTGAAAATATGCTTCAGGAAGTGAATTTGTCGACAGTGATGGGTGAAAGTGTTTCTAACGATGATGTTGATTTATCGGTTAGTAATATCGTGCTGACTGTCGGTAATAGCATGATGGGTGATGATGGCGCTGGTCCATTATTAGCAAAAATGATCAAAGATAATCCGATTTCAGGATGGAGCGTGCTGGAAGGTGGCTCGATGCCTGAAGATTGTTTACATCTTATTCGTAAAGCGCAGCCCCAACGTGTGATTGTGGTGGATGCGGCGGATATTGGTGAACAAGCGGGCGAAGTGCGAATTATTGATCCAGAAACCATTGTCGATATGTATGTGGTTTCGACCCATAGTTTACCGCTTAACTTTTTGATTGACGACTTAAAAACCTTTGTGCCAGAGGTTATTTTTGTTGGTATTCAACCGGCTATTGTGGCGTTTTCATTTCCGCTAACCGAGATGGTGCAAACCGCGGTTGAAACGATTTACCAGCGCTTACCTGAGTGGCAAGGGTCGGGTGGTTTTGAGCATTGTTGATGTTTATTGGTGGTGACTGTCGACATTGATTGTCGAAGGGTGTCGATAATAACTGACGAACAGTGTCGATACAATTGACGAAGTTAATGACTTTATCGACATTAATAAAAAGGGAAGTACTGCATTGCATGTACTTCCTTTTTTTTTAATTTAATTTCAGTCAGTTAAAAATAAATTAATGATTTAGTAATTTGTGGCACAACTAATGCTTAAAAGGAATAGCAACATAAGACTATGTTGCGATGTATCGATATCAACAAGGTATAGACCATGAACCGGTTTGTTTTTGCAGATCCAAATCTGTGTATTGGGTGTCGAACCTGTGAAATTGCTTGTGTTGTTTCTCATCAAGCAGATGGCAAGCTAACAGGGGTTGCACCCGCAGATTTTTCACCACGGTTGACCTTGGTGAAAAATGCGCATGTGACAACGCCCGTAATGTGCCGTCAATGTGATGATGCACCTTGTGCGCAGGTTTGTCCTAATAACGCTATCGTTTTAGAAGATGGCTATGTAAAAGTGATTCAATCACGCTGTATCGGGTGTAAAACCTGTGTCATTGCTTGTCCCTACGGTGCAATGAATGTCGTGACTAAGATGGTTGAAGAATCAAAAGGTGCATCGCTGTTTAAGCGTATGGTGCCTAAATCTCAAGCATTGAAATGTGACTTGTGTTCTCATCGTGAAGCAGGTCCTGCGTGTGTAGAAGTTTGTCCTACTGGCGCAATTCAGATTATCGAAGCTGAAACATTGATTGAAACAAGCAAACAAAAACGTGAAGCAGCTGCGCTCAATGCTGCTGTAGCGATCACTCGCTAGTGTTATAAACCTTCGGTTTACAATACATATTAATAACAATTACAGCCAAAAGGTTAGTATGAAAAAATCAATTGTTGTTTGTCCCTACTGCGGTACTGGGTGCAAACTAAAGTTGGTTGTCGAAAATAACAAAGTCGTGGCAGCAGAGCCAGCAATGGGTCGTACCAATGAAGGCCAACTTTGTTTGAAAGGCTACTATGGTTGGGATTTTCTCAACGATACCAACTTATTAACACCACGCCTAAAGCAACCAATGATTCGCCGTACACGTGAATCAGCCTTAGAAGCCGTGTCTTGGGACGAAGCTATTCAATTTGCCGGCGATAAGCTAATGGCAATTAAAAAGCAGTATGGTCCAGATGCGATAATGACAACAGGTTCAGCCCGCGGTCCGGGTAACGAAGCCAACTATGTGATGCAAAAACTCGCAAGGGCGGTGATCGGAACCAACAATGTTGACCACTGTGCTAGGGTGTGACACGCACCATCAGTCTCCGGTCTGGAGACAACAGTAGGTAATGGCGCAATGAGTAACGCTATTCCCGAAATTCAACTTACTAAATGCTTACTCATTTTCGGTTACAACGCGGCTGATTCTCATCCAGTTGTAGCAAGACATATTCTTAAAGCCCGTGCAAATGGCGCTAAAATTATTGTATGTGACCCACGTAAGATCGAATCTGCGCGTGTTGCTGATCAATGGTTAGCGTTAAAGAACGGTTCGAACATGGCACTCGTTAATGCGTTAGCGAATGTGATTATCGAAGAAAACTTATACGACAAATCTTTCGTTGAAAATAATACTGAAGGTTTTGCTGAGTTCCGTGAAATTGCTTCACGTTACACACCTGAATCAGTAGAAGAAGTAACCGGTCTTACAGCGGCAGATATTCGCTTGGCGGCACGTACTTACGCTGCTGCACCTGAAGCGATGATTCTTTGGGGTATGGGTGTTACTCAGTATGGTCAAGCGGTTGATGTTGTTCGTGGTTTAGCAGGTCTTGCATTGCTAACGGGCAACTTTGGTCGTCCTGGTGTGGGTTGTGGTCCGGTTCGTGGTCAAAACAACGTTCAAGGTACCTGTGATATGGGTATGTTGCCGCACCAGTTCCCTGGCTATCAGAATGTCGATGTTGATGCAAACCGTGAAAAGTTTGAAAACGCATGGGGTGTTGAGCTGTCAGGTAAGCCGGGTTACCGCTTAACTGAATTAGGTCACAAGGTAAACGAAGGCGTTTGTAAAGCTTTCTATATCTTTGGTGAAGATCCAGCACAAACTGAAGCAGATCTAGCAGTAATGCGCGATACTATGCGCAAGATGGATCTGGTTATCGTACAAGATATCTTCATGACCCAAACCGCTGAATTTGCTGATGTGATTTTCCCTGCGACAAGTTGGGGCGAGCATGAAGGTGTTTACAGCAGTGCTGACCGTGGTTTCCAACGCTTTTATAAAGCAGTGATCCCAACGGGTAATGTGAAGCCGGACTGGGAAATCTTTAGTTTGTTAGCAACGTACATGGGTTATCCTATGTCGTATAACAATACTGAAGAAATCTGGGATGAGTTACGTGTATTATGCCCTGATTATGCGGGCGTAACGTATGAGAAAATGGCTGATCTGAAATCTGTGCAATGGCCTTGTCCAACAGAAGATCATCCAGGTACATCTTACTTATTTAAAGATAACAAGTTCACTACACCATCAGGTAAAGGGATGTTTATTGGTGCTGATTGGCGTCCGCCGCTAGAGCAACCAGATGCTGATTACCCGTTAGTGTTGTCAACTGTGCGTGAAGTAGGCCACTACTCTTGTCGTTCAATGACAGGTAACTGTGCTGCGCTACAAACATTGGCTGATGAACCTGGTTATGTGCAAATGCATCCAGATAACGCCAAAGCGTTGGGGATCGATGATCAACAATTAGTTTGGGTGTCTTCTCGCCGTGGTAAAGTTATCTCTCGAGCTAACTACAATGAGCGTGTTAACAAAGGTGTTGTTTACATGACATACCAATGGTGGATTGGTGCATGTAATGAATTAACCATTGAACATGTTGATCCTATTTCAGGTACGCCTGAATTTAAATATTGTGCTGTTAAAGTAGAAAATATTGATGATCAACCGTGGGCTGAAAATTACGTACAAACTGAGTACAGTAATTTGAAAGCACGCTTGAAAAACCATGTTAAGAATGCGTAAGCATATTATTTAAATAAGACCTATTAAGGTTTATATTTATTATATCACTGCATAAATGAAATTAAGGTTTCCAAGATAAAAGATTGATTATTTTTATCTTGGTGCCTTATGTTTTTTATTATTAAAATAACCATTCTAATTTATTTATTTGCTCAAAAAATTGGTATTATTATTAGGTTTATTTTAATGATGCTATTGTTAGTAATTATTGATTGATATGGATCAATACTTTGTTATTAAAATGATTGAGAATTGTATAACAAATGCTTGGATTATTATTCGCTATTCGGGCCATATTATCAGCAAGAGTTAATGTTAGCATGGAAAATTTTGAAAGCGATTTAATGATCTTTTCTAAGGCATTATTGTCTATTAATGATATATCAGGTGTGATTAATTTTCTAAATAATGAACGTTTGTTATTTATTGATGCCGATCGTGTTAATATTATTCTAAAAGATGACATAAATGCTCAATCAATTCTATATTATCAAGATGCGGAAAATAAGTTTCAACAGTATGATTATTCAGAAGATAGTTTGAGTTTACATCATGTTGTTTCCTGTGAGTATAGTCATTATATTAATGGCGAAGAACTTTATCGAACTTTTCCTCAATTATCTCTCCATCCGGCATACACTAATATCCAAACTTACTGTAAAATACCGCTACTAATAGCCAATCAGCAGTTAGGAGCTATTGAATATATTAATCTCCGTTTACCTGATTATGATGATGTAGAAAAGCAATTTAAGTTGTTCAATAATATGGTTGCTGCAATGATCGAACATATTCTTGAGCATCAAATTGCTTCATCCTTAACGCAACAATTAAGTAATGAACATAAGAACTTCCAGTTTTTAGTTGATATTACCAATGCCGTTATTAATCAGAGTTCAAAAAAAGAACTGATTAGTTCGTTATTACGTTTTTTATATCAACGATTTGGGATGAATGAGCTATCGATAATACAGTCTCAAGATGGCCACTATAATCAATATTCTAGTGGTGATATTAATGGAGATATGGATTATCAATGCCATTTTTTCACTGATGACAGCATGATTAAAAATGCGGTTGAAAATAATAAAGCAGTTATTTTGACGGCTAATGATATTTATAAATTAAAACATGACGATAACAGTCCTTATTTTTCATCACAGGCGAAAAGTGCTTGCATAATGCCGATGATATTCCGTGGTGTAACTATCGGTTATATCTGTTATGTCAAGGCGGTTGAAGCAAAATTTCAACCCGGTGATATTGAATTATTTAAACAAATATCAGCCCGTGTTGCTCTGGCGATGCACAGTATTAAAGTGCATCAATCGGCAACACCACACCGTTCTCAGACCAAGTTTATTAGTGTTGAGGATAGCTATGATGAACATGCTATTTTTGATGACATTATCAGTCAAAGTGAAGTAATGAATAAAGTGCTAGAGCAAGTTGCATTAGTAGCAAGTTGCGATAGTACGGTGTTGATTTTAGGTGAATCAGGCACAGGAAAAGAATTGATTGCACGTGCGATCCATAAAATGAGTCATCGCAGTAAAACTGACATGGTAAAGATGAATTGTGCGGCGATCCCGAGTGGTTTGTTTGAAAGTGAATTATTTGGTCATGAGCGCGGTGCATTTACGGGTGCCGTTACTCAACGTGTGGGTCGATTTGAACAAGCTCATAAAGGCACGCTATTTCTTGATGAAATTGGTGATATGCCACTGGAATTACAGCCTAAATTATTACGTGCCTTGCAAGAAAATGAAATTGAGCGTGTCGGTAAAAACCAGCTAATCAGTGTCGATGTACGGATTGTGGTCGCGACCAATGTCAATTTATTGCAAATGGTACAACAGAAACAATTTCGTAATGATTTGTATTATCGCTTAAATGTTTTCCCGATTGAGATCCCGCCGTTACGAGAACGAGCAGAAGATATTCCCTTATTGGTTAAACATTTTACCCGTGAACTTGCCAAGAAAATGGGTAAAACCATTACTTCGATTGCGGTGGAAGATATGGCGATTATGCAGCAATTTTCATGGCCGGGTAATGTACGTGAATTGCGTAATGTGATTGAACGGGCTGTTATTTTAACCCGTGGTCAGGTGCTGAATGTACCGATTCAAGAGTTGGTGTCGATATCGCCAATGGTGGTTAATACGGTTATCGAGTCAATTGAGCCACAGGTTGCACTATCCACCGCGGTTAAATCGACACCAGCGGTGATTGATCGACAGATGATAGTGGATGCGTTAATCAATTGTCATGGCGTAATCGCTGGACCTAATGGGGTCGCAAATCAATTGGGGCTAAAACGAACCACGTTATTGTCTCGTATGAAAAAAATGGGTTTAAGTAGCCAAGATTATCGTTAATCAGCTGAATGTTATAAACAAAATTTTATAAACAAACAGTGATTGTCGTAATAAATATGACGTAATAAACAAGTAAAGGAAAAAGATGTTGACCACCTTAGAAGCGTTACCGGAATCGATGTTTTGTAATGCAAGCGAACGTTCTATTGTACGTTACCGTAAAGGCAAAAGTGATTGCTGTGAACTTGACTACATCATTGAAGAAACGCCGGTTGCGATTGCTTTTAATGGTGTCGCTTACACCGTAATGATGTGTACGCCAAATGACTTAGAGCAGTTTGCGATTGGCTTTTCATTATCAGAAGGGATCATCGATCATCATCGTGATATTCATGATATTGAAATGATGCCTACCTGTGATGGCATCAACATTAATGTCACGATTGCGAATCGCTGTGTGGCGCGTTTACAACAAAAACGTCGTTCTCTTGCTGGACTAACAGGCTGCGGCATTTGTGGTGAAGAAAAATTAGAAACAGTATGCCGTGCATTAGATCCTGTGCCGTCATCAGTACAGTTTGATTTAGGTTTCCTTGATCCTGTCTTACAACAATTATTACGTAAACAGCAATTAAATCAGTTAACTGGCTCTGCTCATGCGGCGGTATATATCAACCAACAAGGTCAAGTAGAAGCTATTTTTGAAGATGTTGGTCGTCATATTGCTTTGGATAAATTGGTGGGATGTATTCACCAGCGACAGTTAACGGGTGGCGCAGTGTTAGTGACCAGTCGAGCAAGCTTTGAGATGGTTCAAAAAGCCGCATCTGCAGGGGTTGAAGTGTTGTTAGCGATTTCATCGGCCACCAAAATGGCGGTTGATCTGGCGGAAAAACTTAATCTGACGTTATTGGGTCATTGTCGTAATGGTCGTGCAGATGCTTATGCACATCCTGAACGTATTACAGGGATGATTTAACAACGCTTAGGTATTGAATTTAATGTTAATAAGTAAGTCTCCTTCCTACTTATTAGTCATAAATTGCCCGTTAAGGCGGGTTTTGATTCTATATACACTAAGGATAAAAATAAATGAAACTTAAACATATTGTTGCTGGTGCGCTTACTCTTTTTTCACCACTCGTTTTAGCACATCCAGGACATATTGGTCCTCATACTACAACCGGTTTTATGACGGGTTTTTTACACCCATTTACTGGCCTTGATCACTTATCTGTAATGATTGGTGTCGGTCTATTGGCAGCATTAATTGGCGGTAAAGCCGTATCACGTCTGCCAATGGCGTTTATTGGCATTATGGTTATCGGTGGCGCGTTAGGTGTTGCTGGAATGGTATTACCTGGCATTGAAATGGGTATTGCTCTATCAGTGATCGGCATGGGTGCAATGTTATTGGCTGGTGGTCGTATGTCTGAAAAATTGGCAACGGGTCTGGTAATGGCATTCGCATTATTCCATGGCATGGCACACGGTATGGAAATGCCGCTTGATGCACAAGCAATGGAATACTTTAGTGGTTTTGTTGTAGCAACCGCAATCTTACATGTATCAGGCATTGCATTAGGTAAGTTAGTCATGACATCAGCAGTAAACCAACGTGTAATGCGTGTGGTTGGGATTGTTATGGCAGCTTTTGGTGGCATTTTAATGCTGTCGTAATTTAGCTGGAAAATAGCAGTGAAAGACAACTTTGCACGACAATATATTCATATTACCGGCATTGTACAAGGGGTCGGTTTCCGCCCCTTTGTCTACCAACTGGCGCTGCAATATGCGTTAGTCGGGTGGGTAATTAATGATTCAGAAGGGGTAAAAATAGATGCTCAAGGTAACACTGAAGACCTTGAACAATTTATTGCCGCTCTTCAGCAACAAGCACCACCGCTAAGCCGTATTGATCAAATGACGGTTGTATCACGCTCTTTATGGTCAGCCGCTGAAAAGCCTGCTTTATTTCGTATCGAGAAAAGTCAGCATTGTGATAGCACTACGGTGTGTGTTTCTCCCGATCAAGGGCTTTGTAATGCCTGTAAACAAGACATTGCCGATCCTACCTCGCGTTATTATCAATATCCTTTTACTAACTGTACCCATTGTGGTCCTCGTTACAGTATTACTCGCGCGTTGCCTTATGATCGAGCAACCACCAGTATGAAAAATTTTGTATTGTGTAGCGATTGCCAGCAAGCGTATGAAAATCCACTTGATCGCCGTTATCATGCGCAACCAATAAGCTGTGCGGTGTGTGGTCCGTGGACACGTTTTATTGATTATAGCCATAATCATAATTTCTCATCTGCCGCGATAAGTCATAGTGCCGAGTTAATTCAGCAAGCAGCGATTAATCAATTAGCCAAACGTCTTCATACTGGTGCTGTGGTTGCTATTAAAGGACTCGGTGGATTTCACTTAGTTTGTGATGGCACCAATGCTCAAGCGGTCGCAAAATTACGTCAAATTAAACATCGTCAACAAAAACCCTTGGCAGTGATGGTCGCTGATATTGAGACTGCACAGCAATTGGTGATAGGTGAGCAGATTGAATGGCAAGCATTGGATTCTCAAGCTCGTCCGATTGTGCTAATGCATAAAGCTCAAATCCCAACTTCGATGAGCGTTAATTCTACCAATCTCGCGGTTAATGTCGCGATGAATGTAGCACCGAATGTGCCTTATTTAGGGGTCATGCTGCCTTATACACCACTGCATTATTTATTGTTCACCGCGTTAGCTGAAATTAATGCAACCGCTGTGCTAGTGATGACCAGTGCTAACGTCTCAGGGATGCCCATAGCCACTGAGATCCAGCAAATCGAGCAGCAATTTTTAGGCACGATTGATAGTGTCCTTGATCATAATCGTCCGATTGTTCATGCCTGTGATGATAGTGTGGTTCACTATGCTGGGGGCAAAATACGAACTCTGCGTATGGCACGTGGTTATGCGCCTTATAGTCAATTTGGCAATAAAGCCGAGACAATAACGTTAGCGTTAGGGGCACAACAAAAATCAACCATCGGATTAGCATTACCGCAGCAGTGGGTATTATCGCCTTATATTGGTGATCTTAATAATCTCGATACTGAGCAGCGTTACCAACAAACCGTGACTGATTTACAAGCCTTATATCAGGTGACTGCACCACAAGTTGTCTGTGATAAACACCCTAGTTATTACTCGACTGCTTATGCAAAACAACTGATCACCGCTTCTGAAACGCCAGTAGAACTACTTCAAGTTCAGCATCATCATGCGCATATTTTAGCGGTAATGGCAGAATTTAATCTTACCAAACCGGTACTTGGTTTTACTTTTGACGGTACGGGTTGGGGTGATGATGACACTGTATGGGGCGGGGAAGTGTTACTTGCATCATGCCAAGATTATCAACGCATTGGTCATTTACGTCCTTTCCGACTTATTGGGGGAGAGCAAGCGATAAAAGAACCTGCGCGGTTATTATTGGCAATGTTACTTGAGTGCTATGCGCTTGAGGATATTAAAGCGATGCAGCTCAGTGCTTTTTCTACATGGAGTGAAGCACACTTTAATAATCTGTATCAGTTATGGCAAAGTGGCAGCCGTTCACCTTATACCTCTTCAATCGGGCGATTTATTGATGCTTGGGCTTGTCTATTAGGTTTGGTCGATAAGGTTAATTATGAAGGTCAATGTGGATTATTATTAGAACAAGCCGCTAAGCATGATATTTATCATCTTCCGTTATCGTTTCAAATTACCGCTGACGGCATTATCGATTGGGAGCCTTTATTTGCCCACGTATTACCGCTTGTTGGTGAGATCTGTGATGACCAGCGTCAGGCGTGGATTAATAGTTTAGCGCACAGCGTGTTGATGGCGATTGCAAAAATGATAGTCACGATAGCTAAACAACATCCTAACCATGCGGTAGTTCTCGGTGGTGGTGTATTTCAAAATCGAGTATTAGTTGATCAAATTTATCACCAATTCTCAGAACAATCACACTCGCTGTATTGTGGCGAAAAACTACCATCAAATGATGGTGCAATTGCCGCAGGACAGCTTTGGTATGCACTTCACCATTCCCATCTTCATTCAACCATCGAGTCAGAGGCACCGTAACAATGCATGAATTATCACTGAGTATAAATACGGTTGATACCGTGGTTGAACAAGCACAAAAACAAGGCTTTAAACGTGTGACAAGCGTGACATTAGCCATTGGTACATTGTCATGTATTGAACATCAGGCATTAGCGACAGGGTTTGAATTTGCTAGCCGTGGCACCATTGCAGAAAATGCCCAATTAAAGATTGAATCCGTTGCAGCGCGAGTATGGTGCTTAGATTGTCAACAACATGTAGAAATTCCAGAGCGTGGCGTGAGTTGTCCGCGTTGTCATGGTTATCAACTTAAAGTTGAAACTGGAGAAGAATTAATGATTAAACATATCGAGGTTGAATAATATGTGTAATGTATGCGGTTGCGGTGAGAGCCGAATTGAAGGTCACTCTCATGAACACCATTCTCACGAACATGCTCATGAGCATCATGATCACAGCCATGATAAACACCATCATCATGAACATCCGCATCAGCAGAATGAGCATCATCATTCAGCAGCAGATGCACCACAAGCCGTTGTGATCCATCACCATTATCACCATCAAGGTGATGTTCATCATCATGTTCATTATACGTTGCCTGCTGGAACCATGCCTCAGCAGGCTGCACATGAACATCACCATGAGCATGAAAATGAAAATGATCACGTACATTCACACGATCACCATCATGCTGATCATCACCACCATCAAGCGCATCAACCTGAGCGTTTAGAAACGGGTGATTTACATTATGGTAAAGGTGAAGCGGAAGTGCATGTTGCAGGCGTATCACAGCGACAGCTATTAACATTAGAGATGGATATTTTAGGTAATAATAATCAGCTTGCAGCACATAACCGTGAGCATTTTATTGAAAACCGTCAATTAGTACTTAATCTTGTTTCAAGTCCAGGTTCAGGTAAAACGACTTTATTAACCGAAACCTTAATGAAATTAAAACATCAGTGTGCTTGCGCAGTGATCGAAGGTGATCAACAGACGAGCAATGATGCTGATCGTATTCGTGCGACAGCTGTGCCCGCTATTCAAGTTAATACAGGTAAAGGGTGTCATCTTGACGCGCAAATGATCCATGATGCTTATCATCAATTAGCGATCAATGAACCTGGGTTTTTATTTATTGAAAATGTTGGTAATTTAGTCTGTCCTGCCAGTTTTGATCTTGGTGAAGCGTCTAAAGTTGCGATTTTATCGGTGACGGAAGGCGAGGATAAACCCCTTAAATATCCAAATATGTTTGCAGCGGCAGATTTAATGATCATCAATAAAATCGATCTGTTGCCTTATGTTGATGTCAATATAGAAGATTGTGTCGCTAATGCCCGTAAAGTGAATCCTAATATTCAAGTGATTAAGCTTTCAGCCAAAACAGGTGAAGGGATGGACGCATGGCTTAACTGGTTAAACGAAAATCGACAGCAATTGTAATTAATTACTGTAATTTATGCTTATGAATTTGCTGTGTATATCGTTTCTATATATGCAGCATTTTTTTGTGTTTTTAATGTATAACCTATATCTATCTCTAATTAGTGATAACGCTCAAAAAATCGTTTAAAGAGACAAATTATTACTATCATTTTTTTGATTTTTCTATAAAATCCCGCGCACATTAGCTAGCAGAGCTTAAGCGCGTACTTGCGTTATGTCTCTCATTAGCGATAATTTTGATGATAAACAACGTAAGTAGCCAATGAAAACACACACCTTTGTTGCAGCAGCAGTATTATTATTATCTGGCTGTGATATCACTACTGAAACACGCCAACCACCTACAGCGAACGATATTGAAATGTGTCAACAACGTATTGCTGTCAAAACAAATTATGCCGTCGCTATGATGTCTGATAATAGTGTAGACAATAAATCTCAAGATAATCGTGGTTGGGTATATGTTAATTATCAAAAAGATAATAATCGTGGTTATTTAAAATTTCGATGTAATGTCAATTATGTTGAAGTTTGGGCCGCTGGCGCTGCAATGTGGACTGGCTTATAAGTGATTTTTAAGATGCTCGTATCATAATTGGTACGAGCATTTTTTATGGGGTTAGATTGCACATTAAAAGTGTGCTGTCGCAATCAGTGTAGGAAACAGAGTTGTGCACTGATAATGAATCACATACTCCCCATTGGCTGAAAGTGCTAAAAAATAGAGTAATTCGTAACAATGTTTTTCCTTCACTAAGCTTGTAATGATTTTTAAGGCAATAGCATTACTTAGAATCATTGGAAGATCACTATATGGCGTTATAAATAAGCGCGTATCATTTTCAATTTTAGCGACAACTTCAGTTATATTTTTATTATTCTTTACTCGTTGTGGGATTTTGTTCTTGGCTAATGGGTGCTTAATCACTTGCTGTAGAATACGGTAATGTTCATACTCAGCCCAGCAAGATAAAATATTACCAAATAATTCAATAGCTTGTTTTTCAATTTCAATATAATACAGATCAAGATCATTTAAAGGTACAACAGCATTAATTGTTTGTGCATAATCACTGGTAATGCATTGATATAGATTATCTGTTTGGTATGGCATTAAGTGATTAATCGTCTCTATTCTCGCGGTGACTAAGGTAGCAAAGAAGTCAGCATCGCTATGTAATTTGATATGCTCATCAATAAATTGGAGAAAGTTCTGTCGTAATATTGATTGAGGATATGAGTATAAAGGGACGGCTAAATTTTCAGTTAAATTAGTGTACATTCAATAACATGCTCGATAAAAAAGAATTAATGAATGATAAGTAATTCATTAATCAAGTAGTGCACTTATATGTATATAGTGTGATTGTTATCAAATAAAAATTGCCACTATTTTATTATTTGGGCAAAATGTTCCATTTTGGTATTTTTTATTATTTCTCAATGTGGTGGTGGTATTTTTAAGGTGATTTTTCGTTTTATATTTTTGGTTTTATAAAATAAATTCAGTCGATTTTAACGATAATATTATTATTTTTGTATGAAATTTAAATGAATATTTATGATGTCTATCGCAAAAAAAATGCAGCATTAAATATTATTTAAATTTTTTTTGTGATCAGGGCTTATTCGTTTTTATTTAAGATTTTCATTACTGAATTTGTCGTTATTATATTGCGATGTTTTTTAGAAAGTAATGCCATAAGATTTAAAATTGGATCAAAACAATGTCATGCTGGTATTGTTTATTTTATTGATGTTAAAGGAATAATATGAGTAAATTTTTTTGGCTTGCTTGGGTTTGTACCGCACTATTACCTAGTTATACAAGTGCATCTGAGTGGAATTCTTCAGGGATCGATGGTCATTATGTTCTCTCTTCATTGATTGATGAGCAACAGGGACAGCAAAAAGTGTTCTTTTCGCTTTATAAGGCAAAGTATAACAATAATGGTTTTGAGCGCTTTTTAAGCCAGTGTAACAAAAATGGTTTTGATAAGACGGTATCAATGACTATCAATGGTCAAAAAGTTCAGATGGATAAGATTTGTCGTAGAACTGAAGATAGCAAAAATTATTGGGTATATACGCCAACAACGAATGAGGGTTTAGCCTTTTTAATTACACAATTTAAATATACTGAAACAGTGAGTATTCATAAGGTTTTTATTAATATATATAAACAAAAAGCAGAGTTAAATTTTAGGATCTCAGCCAACGGTTTTGTACAGGCGTGGAATGAATCATAAAAGATAGTTTAATGTGCATAAATCGTATGTGACGCTGATGAAATAATCTTAATTGTGTGTAAAAAGCGATATCAATGATCTTGATATCGCTTTTGTTATTTTCCCATTAAAATGACAACAAGTATTAATTGTTTTTATCTAAACCATACGGAAATATAATAGTTTAATGTCTAGTATGAAAAATCAAAATGGATCAATAAAGCAAGAGAAAAAATATCTTTAGATAAATATTGCGTTCGTTGCTTGTTTTTATAGGATAGCTAATAATTAATTTAATGATTCTAAATTTATTATTGTCACTATAAATAATATTAATCAGTTTAAGTAAATATCACTTCGCTCTTAATGTCCCTTAAAGGAATATAACTAGTGTTTGGGGAATATTTATTTTTAGTATTTGTAAAATAGAATATTAAACGTGATCTTAATCATTTAATTTATAATTTTATCGGTCAATATTGTCTTTTTTTTAGGTATTTTAACGATAAAAACATCATTTTTAATTACATAGATTATATTTATGTTTATACTCTTTCCATGTTGAATTTCATGAATTTAACAAGTAATAAAATAGGTATATATTATCATTGATATATTAATGGTGATAATTGGTAGGTTGATCATTTAATAATAAAGATACGATGTAAGTAATAGCGATCATTATGAAAGTTGGTATAGCTAATATAATCGCTAATGATTAATATCATTTAAGGATAAATGATTCATGAATATTTTTCATGAATAAATAAGGAAATTATCAAGATGAATAATTGAGTACTAAGAATTTGTATGATAGATAATAATAAACTTAATATAATGTCACTAGCAGTTAAAACAAAGCAAATTAAACCTTATTTACAACCTATTGTTGATTTTAATAATAATATTAAAGGATTCGAGGTATTATCAAGATGGATAAGATCTGATAATGAGGTGATTTTACCTTATGAGTTTATTGGAGATTTGAAATCTAACCGTAAATTGTTAGAGGAATGGACTGCTAGTATTATAGAACAATTAAATTATTATTTTTGTCAACAATGTTATTTACATCTTGATCTTCATCTTAATATATACAGTGACTCACTGTCTATAACTATAATTGAAGATATACTTTCTTTGCATGAACATATTAATATTGTAATAGAAATTTTAGAAGATGATATTATTGATTATGAAGATGAATTTATATTTAAATTAGATATGTTATTAAAGCATGGTGTCAAATTAGCTATTGATGATTTTGGTTGTGGTCTTAATAACAATAAACGATTATCTAAGTATAAATTTGACATCATTAAAATAGATAGAAAATTCGTATCATTAATTGATAGTGATGTTAATAAATTAAATGAAATAAAAGAAATTATAGCATTATCAGATAAATTGGATTTAACTGTGATTGCTGAAGGTGTAGAAACGATAGAGCAAGCTAAATTATTAAATGATGCTGGCATTAAATTATATCAAGGATACTTGTATCATAAACCAATGCCTATTGAAAAGATAAATATATTATAGTGGTAATTTTATTCTTTATTTAGTGTTGTATTCGTATGATTAAAATATATAAATTGTTTTTAATGGTTACAATATCTTTTTTTGTCGCATTGAATTTCACAGAGATTAAAAAAGATAAACTTGAATATGAAGTTGAACAACATTTTAGATTTTTAAGTGATACTATTTATAGATATCAAATTAATGCATTTAACGCAAAATTAGTAACAAATGAAACAAGTGATTTATTATACCTTAATAATCCTAAAAACAATGATAAAGTAAATGATATATCTGAAATAATTAAGGATTTCTTTCATCTTGTTTCTAAAAATAGAATAGTTAATGATAATTTATGGACGGTAGCAAATATTTATCCTAATTATATATATATTAAACCATATAGAGATGGATATAAAGAACTGTTAGAAAATCATGGAATGAAGAATAAAAGTTATTTTAACTATTTAGTAAAATCAGAGAGAATAAAACGTAATTTAGAACGTTCTAATTTAACCGTATATGAAACCATTAAAGTGTATGGGCCATATATTGAAGATGAAACAAATGAAGAAATAATATCAATATATTACCCATTGTATTTAGATAGGAAAATAGAATCAATATTATCATTAGATATAAAGGCTGGTTTCCTGAGTGATTATGTATCTGAGTTTAATAAACGAAATCTAACTTATTTTAGGATTGATGAAAATATAGATATCGAGACGTTTGTTTTTAATATTATAGCGAAACAGCGATATTGTGATCCTGTAGAGATACCAATACAAAGAAGTTATTTCTTTTTTCCATTGCTAGTTATTGTTATTTATCTATTTTTATTTGTAGCACATGAATCTATTTCACTTTTGATAAAAAATATAAATGATAATAAAAAAGATAAATTAACTGGATTTTATAGAAAAGATTGTTTTAATACTACGAGTCATAGTATTAATTGTATTATAGTTATAGATATTGATCATTTTAAAAAAGTAAATGATACATATGGGCACCCAATTGGGGATTCTGTAATAGCTGAAGTATCAGATCGGATTAGAAATGCTATTAGGAAAACAGATATAGGGATTCGATGGGGTGGTGAAGAGTTTGTTGTTCTATTAGATGGTGTTATGAGTATTACTGATTTACATATAAAGCTTAATGAATTATTGCATGTAATAAGTGATAAAAAAATATGTAATATAGATATAACTATATCAATTGGTGCTTTTTTATCGCCAAGTAATGTTATGTTATCTGATGCGTTTAAATATGCAGATGAAGCTCTTTATGAGTCAAAGCGTACTGGAAGAAATAAGTATACAGTTATTTTACATTAAATAATCACTTTTTCATGTGGGTGGATATTTTGTAAATAAAGGGGGGGTTAAGCATTATTCTTGCAAAAACATAACTAGGTATTGGTTGTCGTTTTTGTAACGTATAATATAATCATTTATTGTTCTGTTATGTATAAATATTTAGATAGAATGATCTGAATAGTTGATTTATTAGGTAGATTAGTTGATTTGTACTGAGTCAATATTGGAGCGGATAACGGGAATCGAACCCGTGTCATTAGCTTGGGAAGCTAAGGTAATACCATTATACGATATCCGCTGAGGTAGATACCATAAGCTCTTGTACGAATAGGGTCAATATAATTATCAGTTAATACTAGAATAAGTGTCAAATATGAATAAAATGGGCTGTTTTGGATATTTATTGTTGTAAATAGCAGCGATTATTATGTTGTACATTATTGAGTAAGGCATTAGTCAGTATAATAATATTTTATACATCATATTTGTTTTTATTTTTCGCCTTAAATTTCTATAGTAAATGATGATATTTGTAATTAGATATCGATCATTTTAAAAAAGTAAATGATATTTATGGATAAAACCAATAAAGTTAATGCTGATGAAGTTTGCTTACGTATTCTAACAGCGATTAGTAATCATTCATTTTTATATAAAGATCAAGTTATTCGTATTACGGTGTCAATAGGGCTTACATCATTTTCACCACAAAATGATCAACTAGAGGTCGTGCTTAAAAATATTGATGAGGCACTTTATATATCAAAAAATAATGGTCGTAATCGTATTACTATCGTATAAATATCTCATTCTCTAAGTATTAACTGTCGTTGCACAGTTAATACTATACTAATCCTATTAATTAAGTGGTCATCTTTCAAAAACATTAAATTAGGTCATAAATTTATTGTAATTGATATTATTCAGATTCTATATTGGGCGAGACATACATACAGCATTGTCACCATAGGTTGTTGGTGTGGCAAGGGTGTTATCACTAATAAATCCAAATTTACCCCAAAACTTAGCTGAATCCTGTACTGAAATTAATGAAATAGATTGATAAGTCATCGTATTAAGTACAGTAAATAAATGATTAAGCAATAATGTAGGTAGTCCTTGCCTTTGTGATGTGGTTGTAATGGCTAGATCATGCAGATGTAAATGAACACTATCAATGATCGTCATTGTTTGATGTAGCTTAGGTGTTGAACCTTTATGATAAGGATGGCTAATAAGATAACCTACCACAACTTGTTGATCATCAATACACACAAAACATGTTTGTGGTGATGCCGCGACTTTACTTTTTAATACTGCAATACTTTCTGGAAAAGCATCACCATAAGCCGCGTGTTGAACCTGCTCTATTTGGAACCAATGTGATGATGTGATAGGGATGATGTTCATTTTTTTCTCGTAGTGATGACCAAACCTATTTATACCGAGTGCTGCTAGTGAATGCAATCTGATCATTATGATTAATATTAAGTCAATTGTAACTAAAGTTGTATTTGTGATCCGATCATATAAATGATTATTTGAATATTATTGTGTAGTTAGACGATATTTCTAAAAATTTTGATTTCATTTTAAATGGTTAATCATTTTATGAAAATGGTTAAAATGTATAAAGATGATTACGTTATATTTTATTTGGATTGAAGATGTCTTCATTAGTACGTTTATCCTTATTACCCCACTTAAAATTAAAATATCGATTGATTTTTGCTCGATTTAAAATTAAAAGTACAGAAAGAATTATTCGTTATTATGTGAGTCATGGATGTCATAAAAATGTACACTTTTTGTTGCGTTATTTAGACTGTTGTTGTACTGAATTTGAAATACTTTATGCGCTGTTTATTAAAACTAAATCATTATAAATCAAATAGTAATAATGTTTTCTATTTGTTCATTATTAAAACGCTTATTCGCTTGTGATCTCATGTGAAAAATCCAGTATCATAGCTATATGTTTATTTATAGTTATTACCTATGAAAGAGTCACAGGCCATCCCTTTAGTTGATGATGTTGATACATTAACCCGTTTAAAAAAAGCATTTGTTGCCGGTATTTGGGCGACATTAGCCAGTATATCGATTGGTTTTTTGTTTAAAGTCTGGTTGGCACAATGGGTTGCAAAAGATGATTTAGCTTTATTTAATAGTGTTATTGATATTGTGTCATTATCATTAATTTTAATGACAGGTTTTCGATCATCGATGGTAGTGACATACAGCCAGACTCAGAATGATCATGATATTATAAATATATTCCGTTTTAGTTTAATCGTCGTCGTGTTAATTACATGGGGATTAGTTTTACCTTATATAAAACATGAACTGCATATTAATGTCGGCTATTTTGAAATGGTTGGCGTTATTTTTGGTATGGGGTTAAAAATATATTTTACCAACCTAATTGCCATGTACCGTTTATATGATGTGTCTAATAAAGTCACATGGATTGAACCCAGCTCTAATGTTCTCACCTTTGTGTGTTGTTATTATGTGTTCCATTTTACTGCATTAGCTTCTCTTTTTTATAGTGTGATGGTTTCTTCATTGGTTGTTGCCCATTTCATGTATTGGAAACGCAGAAAGCAGATAGCGACAAAGCCGTTAACGACTGTCCAACTTGATCCTAATATGCGTAATTATGTTCGTAAAAGTTTCACTGCATCGTTAGAAGCAGGGGCGAGTATTCTGATGATTTACGCCGCGGTGCTGTTAACGATCACCCATTTTAGCTTAGACGAGTTAGGTGATTTCCAAGTGGTTGTCAGACCGATCTTTACCTACATGACAATGCTATTTGTATTTCCGATTTATCGGTTTGTGTTACCTGAGTTATCACAGAGTGTACGTAAAGGGGAACATCAACAAATACGCGCTATTCGTCGGTGGGTGTATCGGTTAGCGGTGATTGTCAGTGTGATCTTTTTCTTAGTCATGCTTATTGGGGGGAAAGACATTATTGGTTTTATTTTCCCTGCGCAATACAAAGGTGCCGAGATTGTATTATTTCACTTTTCTATTTTCTTTATTTTCATGATGCTTAATGCTTACCAGTTGGCATATATAAAAGCGCATGGAAAATTCACACTAAGTTTAATGATTCGGTTAAGTGGTATTGTAACCTTGGTGGTTAGCTATTATTTATTAGCATTATTTACCGCTAATGTGGTGGCGATTATCGTTGCGCTAGGTTTTGGTTATATGATGATGTTTATTTTATCAACCATTGCAGAACAGCAAATTTTGCGTGAATATCGACGTCAAGGAATTGCTGTAGATTAAGCGTTATGCTGGTAAATACATCAAGAGTAATAAAAAGGTTGAGTATGCTGTTATCTCTTTCTCGTTGAAAGTGATTACCACTCAACCTTTTTTCGTTCAGATGTGCAGGAAAAAGATAACGCTATAACACTGGCGACATACCATAGCTATGGCCATTAAGTAGCAATAAACCCAATAACACCAATAATATCCCGCCAATCAGTTTAACGATAATGCTGGTCATTGTACGCTGACGTTCGTTGGTGGCTAAATAGTGACTGACAATTTTTTTCCCCGATAAGGTCAGTAATGCGATAGCCGATGTCGTAAGCGCTGTACCTACCGCCATTAGAATCGCACTGACGACACCGAGCCAATACAGTCCAACCATATTGGCAAATAACAGCACTAAAATAGCGCCAGTACAGGGGCGAATACCGATGCTAAATACAATAATAATATATTCGCGCAAACTGGTGGCGCGATTGATTTCATCTGCATTGGCGAAGTGTTTATGACCACAACCGCATTCGCTACCATGCTCATGTTGATGTGCTGTTTTTAATTGCCATGCTTGTTTTAAACTGCGGTAAATAACAATTACCCCAAGTAATAGCATTGCCATAAAGCTGTAGCTAATAAATTGATCCGCAGCATCGTTCACTTGGCGCATTGAGGCTTTAAAAAATACCAATAGAATGCTGACTAATGTAATAGCAACAACGGCTTGTACAAAAGCTGATACCACCGTCATGATTAAACTGGCTTTTATTTTGGCGGGGTTAGTTGCTAGATAAGTGGTGACAATCATTTTGCCATGACCTGGGCCTAATGAATGAAAAATACCGTACAGAAAGCTCAAGCCAGCCAATGAATAAGCCGCGGTGATATTTTGTTGAGCATCATAAAGTAAATCACTTAATTGACCATTAATATCGCGTTGCCATTTAATACTTGCTATTAGCATTGTTGGCCATTGTTGCCATAAATAATAGCCGCTTAAAATAAAGACCAGTAATACGACAATACGGGTTACCCATGAAGGCGCAGCGCTAGTATCGGTATGATGATGCTCACCGGTTGTATGATGATCGTCAGCATGCACTTTTGAATGATGCTGACATGTATCGTGGTGGTGATCATGTTGGTGACAGCAAGATGATGAGACCAAGGAAGCGTTATCAGCCTCTGAGGTTGAGTTATAGGCGGATTTCATGCGGTAGATCCTAAATCAGAATTACTTAGTGGAAGGCGAGGTGTTGCTAACATCACAATATAGCCGAACCGTCTGTGTAAACACTTGGCCTAATTTATTATCAGGATCGGCATCTGCAGGAAGAGACATTGCAAAAGTAACTTGTTCTGGGGTTGGGTGTGGTTCAATAAGTGTAAAGTGGCAAGTTTTGGCTAGCTCAGGTGACAGTACGATGTCACTTTTATTATTCCATGACATATCAACATAATAACTTGGTTCAAAGATTAATAATTTTAACGAATCTTTAGTGACTGTTTTAGGTTTTGCCAGTGGTAACTCAAAGGTGAGGGTAGCTTTTGCTCGTGGTTTAATTAATTCACCGCCAGCAGGAATATGGTATTTAATCGGGGTTTCATTATCATAAAAATACGTAAAATAATGCGAATTTTTCATGTTTTCCATGACTGATTGCGCAGTGTCTTTTAATGTCTGCTGTTTGTGTGCTGCTGACATATCTTCACCATCCAGCATATAAGCGGTGGTCATGGCATCAAATGTCCATACCATCTTAAAGCCTGTTATTTGGTTATTACTACCTTCAATGTAAGTCTTCATCTCAATCCATGAATGAGGGTGTGCTTGGCTGGTTATGGGTGATAAGGCTGCGATTGATAGTATAAAACTGCAAAGGACATTCCTGCGCATGTGAAAAGCTCCATATTCATCGTTTGATGAGTAAAAATGGTTTAGAAAAACAATACCGTATTTGTTATGTTATAACATATAGTTATTCGTGGATCTAGATGAAGTCATGGCGATTGTTAATAGAGTATTGAGCGGTTAAGCGTGGGTTCATCAAATGTTTATAGGGGACTAACGAGGATTATTGTCATAATTTAAAAAATATTGATTATATGGAATACATCAGTGCGACTAAAACATAAATTGAAATAGAAAAATAGCTTTAAGATAAATACTCAAAAATCAGTTAGAATATAATAAAGGGCGATATATGTAGGTGAGTAAGAAGTAAGGTAATTGCGTCTTAATTTCCTTGGTATTATCGCAGCAAAATTAGCAGCAATTGATGAGAACAATAAATAATGAAAAAACAGCTATTTACTGCGACTTTACTCTTACTTTTGAGTACATCTGTTTTTGCTGCCACTGCAGAAACACAGTTACCGATTCAGCTATCATCAGTTACGCAAGATGTTGATGTTGTAAACAATACAACCACGCTAATAGGTAAAGTTGATATTGTCCAAGGTGGTATTACCATTAAAGCGGATAAAGCTATTATTAAATTGGATGGTAAAACCAAAGAATTAAAAACCATTGAAGTGTATGGCAAGCCTGTGCACTTCAAACGGGTTATGAAAGATGGCAAAGTGATCACTGGTGAATCGGGTTACGGTATCTATACGCCTTCTGATAGCATGATGGTATTAAAGAAGAACGTAAAAGTGACCCAAAATGGTAATACTATTCGTGCCAATACTATTAGTTATAATCTCAAAGCACAATTTATGAAAGCAACCGGTACTAAGTCTCAGCAAGTTAAAAGTAAATTATTGCCAGCAACGAAGTAAAAGGAATTTTTATGGAATTAGTTACGGTTAATTCAACCAATCTAGCGATCTATTTAAATTTAACCCAAGCTTATGAAGCTGAGTTTTCACCATTAACTAAAAAAGTACCCGATGATGAGGGTAAGTTTGCGTTAGATACCCCGATTGAGGGTAATGTTACTGGTTATTTATTGTATATCGACGGTAAGCCAGCAGGGTTAGCTGCGATTGCTAACGAGAGTGTTGATCATTACGAAGTGTGTGACTTCTACGTTGTGCCAGTGTTCCGTAAGCATAAAGCAGGTCAGCGTTTTGCCCATATCCTATTTGATATGATGCCGGGTCTATGGCAAAGCAAGCAAATTGCGGGTGCTGATAATGCGATTGCTTTTTGGCGACGCGCGATTGGCAGTTACACCAACGAGGTATTTGTTGAAGATATTTATCACGATGAATACTGGGGCGATGTAACCCGTCAATGTTTTAAAACCACCGCTTAATTTACGGTTGTTTAAATAGCAATATTTTAAATAAAACCCCTATTGTTTTAATAATGATAGGGGTTTTATTTTAGCTGCGATATTTTAAACCGATGAGCGTTATTTCTTATCGTGAATTCCTTGAGGGTGCTAGGGAATCTATTTACTGCGCGTTGTGATCTTAAATAGTATAAAAACTGGAAACTAAATGGTGAGTGCCCGATTTTGTAATTACTATCGGGTATGAAATGTAAAAAAGTAGCTGATTTATATTGTTTTTTATATTCTGAAAAGATAAATACGGGCGCGTGTTCAAAGAACAAATTCGGGCAAGTTGTTAATATAATAAGTTGTTATGTTTCTGGAGTGAGGTATGAATTATCAAGTTAAAACTTTTTTCGATAATAGTGAGTATTTATTAGAATTAAGTTTAATACAATTAGAGCATATTCGTTCAAATTGGGATCTATATTGGGACGATTCCAATATGAGATATTCCGAAGAAGAGGATTCATTTGCAAAAGAATTAAATGAATTAATTATTGATATAGCTTCAGCTGAACCTCCAAAACATTATCATGACAATGAAGATATTTTGGTTGGTTTTTATAATCAAAATTGTCAGGATAAAGCTTATAAAGAAGGCAATCTTTGGAAAGGTGAGGGATATAAAACAATCTTAGAGCAAGGCGGATTTGAAGATTATCAACAAGCAGACATGGTCCAGGCTGCAGCCGGAAGAGTAAAAGCGGCTCTCGATAGATCGCAATACAATATCGATTCTATGGAAAAAGGTCACCGTCAAATCCTTTGTGACATAATTGCCAATATTCTCTATCATCGCCATGGGTTTGATTAACGTCATTTAAACCAAGTGTCTGCAAAGCATAGCAAGAACTTTAAACGTAACAAAAACAGTTGGTTATGTTCGGTTTCGTTTCGCTACACATTTTAACCCGCTATTTTTGTCCGCTTAATGCGACGTTATGAGTATTTGTGGATTAAGAAAAGGAAGTCATTTTGTATCAGCTATATTAT
>CAMQXY010000020.1 GCA_947039005.1 uncultured Photobacterium sp. | reverse complement strand
GCGACATACGGTTGAGCTTCAATGTGCGGTACAACTTGTTCTACAGGAGAAACATATGGCTGGGATACAGCATGTGATATCGCAGCTGAATCCATTAATGGATCAAGGGCAATATCTGCTGCGGTAGAACCAATAATTGGAGTTTGCTGTGCGGTAGTATAAACAGGATCTTTACGCGCAAAAGAATCGGCTACAGACTGTTCTTTATTTGCTGATTTTTTATAAGATGACAATAACAAATCATCGTCGTCCTCATCTTCATCCTCATTAACCACATGAAGATGCCCGGCATAAGCCATATCAGATTCCGCGGGAATATCCATAGCAAACGGACGCATGATCTCATGTTTATCTGAACGAAATTTATTAAGTATCCAAGTTACACTTAATAAGGTCTTTTCACCCAATTGATCAACAACAGTCGTCCACGATACACCGGTAAATAAGGTAAAACCAATTGCCCAAGCGAACATTAGTAGTAATGTGACGCCTAATACATTCAATAATGGTAATGATATATTTGCAACCACATCGCCAATCACGCCCCCTGACGAGAAATACCAAATATCATCAAAGTTAAGATCAGCCAAACCACAGCTGCTTAGAATTAATAAAATCAATCCTAACCAACGCGTACCGTAAACCATATAATCTAATGACAACATTTTGGTTCGGCGATGATAAATAAACCACCCTAATGACACTAAAATAATAGGGATAATGTAAGCCAGTGACCCAAAAATAAAGAACATAGTATCAGCGATTAATGCGCCAAACGAACCAGCTTTATTCTGAACAACACCTTCCCAAGCAGTCTGCGACCAAGATGGATCTGCGGGATTAAATGTGACTAATGCTACCATCATATAAATGGCAACTAAAATACTGATGATCAAAAAACCTTCAATAATGCGTTGCCCACCTGATAAACGCATTTTGGGCAGTTTTTTACCTTTAAACTTCCTCAAGAATAACTCCGGTGTTTCTATCAAATTCGAATGTTTTGCCAAAATACTGATATTTTCAGCGACCAAAGCCAATACTTCACTGCTAATAACAATACAGCCTCAAATACCAAGCAATGTCGTTGGCAAACTCACAAATATAAAGTAAATGTCTTAATGCCATCATTCTATACTAAAAGACTACCTTGTCTGTGTCCGTCGCCCTTTAAAATAAAAAAAAATTCAATGGTAAGCAATAAAGAGTCGGCAATAAAAGCCAACTATCTCAAACAACTAGTCCATGTCTATTTTAAACGTTCAGTCATTAAATAATTTCATCATTATGTCAAATCGAGGATCTGATTTGAGCAATTAATCATCAATCCTTGTTTTTATTGCTTTTATACAAATACACCCTGAATAACAATAACGTTATTCAGGGTGTATATATTCTGCAATTCAACATCGATTAATACTCGAATATTTATCGAGTTTTTATGACCAAGTTATTGCTTTGCTTAACTTCTTCCATAACAACATAGGTACGAGTATCGTTAACACCCGGAAGACGTAATAAGGTTTCACCAAGCAATTTACGGTAAGCCGACATATCTGATACACGGGTCTTCAACAAGTAGTCAAAATCACCAGAAACTAAATGACACTCTTGAATGTCTTCTAATTCTTGCACTGATTTATTAAACTGCTCAAAAACATCTGGTGCGCCACGATTTAGTGTGATCTCAACAAATACTAATAATGAAGCATCAAGGAACTGTGGATTTAGTAGTGCTGTATAACCACTAATATAGCCTTGGCGCTCTAAACGACGTACACGCTCTAGACATGGTGTTGGGGATAAACCAACACGCTTAGAAAGCTCTACGTTTGAAATTCGACCATCTTTTTGAAGTTCATTCAAAATATTACGGTCAATGCGATCCAATTCCTTGGATGGTTTCTTTTTGGTATCTACCATTTTTTATTCCACCTTCTCACTTCCTTGCAAAAAAATATACTACATCTTGTCTATTTTTAGAATCAAATACTCTAATACTCACACAATCAGTGATAAAGATCAGACGATCATGCTATTTATTTACAATAATTGTTTGATTATATTTTTGACCAGTGACAGCTGTTATAACCAAATATCCGAGGATTGTACTGAAAGCAAGCCTCAAAAAACAAACATTTAACTATTTGTACCAAAACAAAGCGGATTATCAAAGTAAATTAATCACATCAATACAAATATATTAACATAAGACAACAAATACGTATTTTTATCGTATCTCAACCAATTAAATTAATAGTCAAACTAACATTATTAACAATATTAAAATGACACTTATTAACTATTTTTCTTAATTAAGTTTGTGCTAGATCAAAAAATCACGATCTGACTTTTCACTTTTGGCGCTTCAAAAAATCCGCTTGCTACGGTATTTTTATGCCCAATATAACCGCTTTCTTTTAATACCCTTACAAACGTTATTAAGCATTTATAAGCCATGTTCAATCTGATTAACAAATCATTGATTGTCTTACATCCTCTTCCTTTACGACTGCAATTTACCTACAATCAGTCTTCGATAATAATAATAGTATTCAGCCTGGAGAAAAAATGAGTAACGTAAAACATTGTGAACTACTCATCCTTGGTTCTGGACCTGCTGGTTATACCGCAGCTGTTTATGCTGCGCGTGCAAACCTCTCACCAGTAATGATCACTGGTATGCAGCAAGGTGGTCAACTTACCACGACCACTGAAATTGAAAACTGGCCGGGTGATGCAGATGAGCTAACCGGTCCTGCGCTTATGGATCGCATGAAAGCCCATGCAGAGAAATTTGATACTGAAATTATCACTGACTTCATTAGCGAAACAGATTTCAGCCAACGTCCTTTCCGTCTGAAAGGCGAAAATAACGAATACACCTGTGATGCGCTTATTATCTCAACCGGCGCTTCAGCTAAATACATCGGTCTAGATTCTGAAGAAGCATTTAAAGGTCGTGGCGTATCGGCTTGTGCTACCTGTGATGGTTTCTTCTACCGCAACCAAAAAGTAGCGGTTATTGGTGGTGGTAACACTGCTGTTGAAGAAGCGTTATATCTGTCAAACATTGCTGCAGAAGTACACCTTGTTCACCGCCGTGACACCTTCCGTTCAGAAAAGATTTTAATTAATCGTCTGATGGATAAAGTCGCCAATGGCAATATCATTTTGCACACTGATCGCACGCTTGATGAAGTCTTAGGTGACGAAATGGGCGTAACGGGATTACGTCTTAAAGATACCCAATCAGATGCGATTGAAGAACTTGAAGTAATGGGCGTATTTATCGCTATTGGCCACCAGCCAAATACTGCTATTTTCAATGGTCAACTAGATATGGAAAATGGCTATATTAAAGTCCAATCAGGTATCCACGGTAATGCTACTCAAACCAGTGTTGAGGGTGTTTTTGCTGCGGGTGATGTAATGGATCATAGCTATCGTCAAGCAATTACCTCTGCGGGAACAGGCTGTATGGCTGCCCTTGATGCAGAGCGTTATTTAGATGCTTTAGCTGATCAAAAATAACTAATATAAAGCGACTGTTACGCAGTAGCTTTTTTTCCTTACAGCAACATCAATCTCAACCATGTTGCTGTAAGAGCGACCCACCATAAATACCGTAATGAAACCTTATTTATATGGATAAACAATTACAACGTGATTTGACCAAATGGTTAAAATCCCAAAGTAAACTCGCGAAAAACTGGATGATGTTCAGTATTGGTTTAGGGTTTACCTCTGGATTACTGCTCGTCGGTCAAGCGGCTTTATTAGCTAATATTCTGCACCAACTTATTATCGAACATACCGATAAATACCAACTTGTAAATCAGTTTGTTGGCTTGATTATTATTATTGGCTTACGCGCCTTATGTAGCTGGGGACGAGAAGTTTGTGGCTATCGGTGTGGCGAACAAATTCGACTCCATATTCGCCAACTTATTCTCAACCGTTTACAGAACCTCGGTCCAGCCTATATTAAAGGTAAACCTGCGGGCGTATGGGCAAGTTTAGTGCTTGAACAAGTAGAAGAGATGCAAGATTTCTTCGCCCGTTACTTACCACAAATGTCACTGGCAGTATTAATTCCGGTGGTCATTTTAGTGGTGGTATTCCCAATTAACTGGGCTGCTGGTTTAATCTTCCTTATTACCGCACCGTTAGTGCCTTTCTTTATGGCATTGGTTGGTTTAGGTGCTGCTGATGCTAACCGTCGTAACTTTAAAGCCCTCCAACGCCTATCGGGTCATTTTTATGACCGTTTACAAGGCTTATCAACATTACGTTTATTTAACCGCGCTGAAGCCGAAGCTGAGAACTTACATGCTGCTTCGCATGTACTACGTAAACGTACTATGGAAGTTTTACGTTTAGCTTTCTTGTCTTCTGCTGTATTAGAATTTTTCTCTGCGCTTTCTGTTGCTATTGTTGCAGTTTATTTTGGGTTTGTTTTTATTGGTGAGCTCAATTTCGGTAACTATGGTATTCCGGTTACGCTCTTTACGGGCTTATTTATACTCGTACTAGCACCAGAGTTTTATCAGCCATTACGCGATCTCGGTACTTTCTATCATGCCAAAGCACAAGCTATTGGTGCAGCTGAATCTATTGTTGAGTTTTTAAACATAGAAGCAGACGAAATGAGCAGCGGTGAAAAATCATTACCGACCCCAAACGCTATTCAAATTACCATCACTGATCTCGAAGTGCTTAGCCCTGAAGGTCAAGTGCTCGCAGGACCATTAAGTTTTACCATTAATACCAATGAACATGTGGCATTAGTCGGTCCTAGTGGCGCGGGTAAAACCAGTTTATTGAATGCCCTCCTCGGCTTTTTACCTTACCGTGGTAGCATTAAAATCAATGGGGTCGAACTGAACGAACTTAAACATGATCAATGGCGTCAAGCGATCAGTTGGGTTGGTCAAAATCCATTATTAGTTCATGGTACAGTGCGCGACAATATTACGCTGGGTAATCCAAGTGCAAGTAATGATGATATCGATCAAGTTGCTCGCCAAGCCTATGCCAATGAGTTTATTTGTCGATTAGAAAAAGGATACGACCATCATGTTGGTGATCGCTCTGGTGGATTATCGGTCGGGCAAGCACAACGTATTGCGGTTGCACGAGCAATGCTACAAAACGGTGCTTTCTGGCTCCTTGATGAACCCACCGCAAGCCTTGATGCGAATAGTGAACGCTTAGTACTAGAAAGTTTAGCGTTAGCTGTGACTAACCGCACCACGTTAATGGTGAGCCATCGTCTTGATCAACTGCATGCAATGCACCGTATTCTTGTCATGGATAACGGTAAATTAGTTCAAAATGGCACATTTGATACCATTAGCCGCCACGGTTTACTTGCTGACATGCTAACCCATACTGACAAGAGGGATCTCGATGCGTGATTTAATCCCATACCTTAAACTCTATCGCCAACATTGGTTTGGTTTAACCTTAGGCATGCTATTAGGCCTAATAACTTTATTATCCGCTATCAGTCTTCTGACATTATCTGGCTGGTTTATTTCAGCATCGGCTATTGCTGGGTTTAGTCTTATTGGTCGCCAAACGTTTAACTACATGGTGCCTGGTGCTGGTGTACGTGGTTTTTCCATGTCACGTACCGCAGGCCGTTGGAGCGAACGGGTTGTTAGTCATAATGCGACCTTTAAACTGCTGGCTGATTTACGATTATTCTTTTTCCGTAAATTAACGCCTTTAATTCCCGGTCGCCACGCTAATTTACGTGATGCTGACCTTCTTAACCGCTTAGTCGCAGATGTTGACGCAATGGATCATATCTATTTGCGTCTCGTTAGCCCACTAGTTATCGGTATCTTGGGCATAACCATTGTTACGGCTTTCTTGGTTTGGTTTGATCCCACCATTGGTTTTACCCTTGGCGGCATTCTGCTTGGGCTAATGATTATTTTACCGATTGTTTTTTATCGCTTAGGTAAACAAAACGGTGAAACACTCACTCATGCAAAAGCAAACTACCGCATAACCCTGCTTGACTGGATCCAAGGTCACGCTGAGTTATTACTGTTTAATGCTGAAGAACGCTATCGTCAACAAGCAGATGCAGAACAAGATAAGTTATTAGCCGCCCAACGGAAAATGGCCAATTTAACGGGTATTGCTAATGGCATATTAATGGCGGCAACAGGCTGGACACTGGTTATTATCACATGGATTGCAGCCAACGGTATCGGTGGTCATGCGCCAGATCCTTTCGTTGCAATGGTGGCGTTTACGACCATGGCAAGTTTTGAAATGATGATGCCAGTCGCTGGTGCATTCCAATACCTAGGTCAAACATTATCGTCAGCTAAACGCCTAAATGAAATCATTGAAGCCACGCCTGATACCGTATTTGATGCTCAAGGTTACAACGCTATCGCCAAAGGTGATATTCACCTTAACGACATTAGCTATACCTATTATGGCAGCGATAAACCAGTTGTTAAGCACCTTTCTCTTAACATCAAACAAGGCGAAAAATTAGCCCTTCTTGGTCGTACTGGTTGTGGTAAATCAACGTTGCTACAATTACTAACGCGGAGTTGGGATCCACAACAAGGGCACATCTCTATTGATGGCGTACCACTGCCTACATGGAGTGAAGCCGCATTACGCAATGCCATTACTGTGGTCAGCCAACGTGTAGATATGTTTAACGGCTCACTACGTGAAAACTTAGTGTTAGCAAAACCTGATGCTACCGATGAGCAATTTGTTGAAGTGCTTAATAAGGTTGGTCTTAATAGCTTACTTGAAGATAATGGTTTAAATACTTGGCTTGGCGATGGTGGTCGTCATATCTCCGGCGGTGAGCGTCGTCGTATTGGTATTGCACGCGCTCTACTCCATGACGCACCTATTCTATTATTAGATGAGCCAACTGAAGGTCTTGATCGCCGCACTGAACAGCAAATATTGACCTTATTACTTGAGTTTGCCAAAGACAAAACAGTGGTATTTATTACTCACCGTTTAGTCGGATTAGACAGTATGGATCAAATTTGCTTAATGGATGAAGGTGAGATCATCGAGCGTGGTCAGCATCAACAATTGCTGGCACAAAATGGTCGCTATGCTGAATTATGTCGTCGTATTTAACGCTAAACTAATGTAAAAGCGATAACCTAACGCTAATAATCGATTGTGATTATTGGCGTTTTTTTTATCTATCGTTAAATGTTATATTGATTACAGTAGCCTTTTGACACGCATGTAGTTAATAACAAATGACGATTTATATCCCTGAAATTGATCCTTCATCATTACAATTCCCAGATCCTAACACTGCACTTCTTGACCCCAATGGTTTGCTTGCTTTTGGTGGCGATCTTAGCCCACAACGTCTACGCCAAGCCTATCGTCATGGTATTTTCCCATGGTACTCACAAGGTGAGCCTATTTTGTGGTGGAGCCCAACCCCACGCGGGATTTTTATTCCACAACAATTTACGCCAAGTAAAAGTTTACGTAAATTTATGCGTAAAGCATCTTATACCGTTACACTCAATCATGCATGCCATGCTGTGATCCGCCAATGTGCTGAATCACGCGGCCCTGATCAAACATGGATCACTGAAGCAATGATTAATGCCTATCAAAAACTACATGATAATGGTGATTGTCACTCAGTCGAAGTGTGGCAAGATGATCAATTAGTGGGTGGTTTTTATGGCGTTGCCGTGGGCAGTGTTTTTTGTGGAGAGTCGATGTTTTCACTGGCAGATAATGCCTCTAAAATTGCTTTATGGTACTTCTGCCATCACTTTAATCGGTATGGTGGTCAGTTAATTGATTGCCAAATGATGAACCCACATTTAGCATCATTAGGGGCACAAGAATTAGAACGACCTACTTTTTTAATACAACTGCATCAGCAACGTGAGATTGTATTACCCGCTGAATGTTATCACCCTCAAACTTTAGTGTTATAAACGAATTAATGATGAAAGAATTGTCCTTACAACTTGGTCTAACGCCTGAAAGTGACTGTAATTACTTACCGCAACAACGAGATCAACTTGGTATAGTCATGGATCAACCTTGGCTAAATCCTAATGGTTATGATTTATTAATTAGTTCTGGTTATCGTCGTAGTGGCAGTGTCATCTATAAACCGATGTGTAAACACTGTAATGCCTGCACCCCACTCCGTGTTGATTGCCCGCAATTTACCCCCACTAAAAGCCAAAAACGGCAACAAAACCAACTCAAAAAACTTCAATGGCAATTTAAACAGCAATTAGACCCAAATTGGTTTGAACTCTATGAACGTTATATTAATGTTCGTCACGCTAACGGTTCAATGTTCCCAGCCAATAAACAACAGTTTTTTGATTTTATCAGTGCGCCGTGGATGAGCACTGCATTTTTACATCTCTATCAAGACGATCAATTAATTGCGGTCGCTATTACTGATGTTTTTCCTGATTCACTCAGTGCCGTTTATAGTTTTTTTGACCCCGAACATAAACTTTCATTGGGGACATTATGTGTGCTATTACAAATTGAAATTTGCCGCCAAACACAGCGTCAATGGCTCTATCCTGGTTATCAAATAGACCAATGCCGTGAAATGAATTACAAAATTCGCTTCACGCCACACCAAAAATTAATCAATAGTGAATGGATATCGTCCTAATCACAAAACCCTCAAAGCGGTTAAAATAACCGCAACAACTAATAGATTTACATCTGCTTTTGTTAATTAGCTGAGAAAAAATGGATTAATCGCGAACAAAAGCTGACAAAAACAGCTAGCAAGGGTAAAATTACGACCTAAACTTTACACTCAAACAGTTTCAAGGCATTATCCAGCCCGATCAAGATGAATGGCTGGTAGCCTAAGAGGATTCAATGGCAAAAGAAGACGTAATTGAAATGGCTGGTACTGTACTAGATACACTACCAAATACAATGTTCCGCGTTGAGCTAGAAAACGGTCACGTTGTTACTGCTCACATCTCTGGTAAGATGCGTAAGAACTACATCCGTATCCTTACTGGCGACAAAGTAACTGTGGAACTGACTCCTTACGACCTAACTAAAGGCCGTATCGTCTTCCGCGCACGTTAATCTTTCTCTAAAAGATTAGTGCTGCAAATAAAACCCAGCCTTTTGCTGGGTTTTATTTTAGCGAATGATGATCACAAGTAGTCATAATATAAAAACGCCGCAGATAGTTGGTACTATCTACGGCGTTTTTGTTTATAGCGATACAGAAAATACGATAACGTTAGTGAGCAGGTTCCATCTCACTGCTGAATTGAAAATCCAAAGCGCCATTAATATAATCGACCCGTACTGAGCCACCATTAATTAATGAACCAAACAACAGTTCATTGGCAAGCGGCTTTTTAAGGTTCTCTTGAATAACACGTGCCATTGGACGTGCTCCCATCGACTTATCGTAGCCTTTATCTGACATCCACTCACGCGCACGCTCAGACACTTCCATTGATACGCCACGGGCATCTAACTGTGCTTGTAGCTCAACAATAAACTTATCGACCACTTGTCCAATAATGTCTTTTTCAAGATGGTTAAACCAAATGATATTATCAAGACGGTTACGGAATTCTGGCGTAAATACGCGTTTGATCTCCGCCATCGCATCATGACTATGATCTTGTTGAATCAGACCAATCGATTTACGAACGGTTTCCGTGACACCCGCATTAGTGGTCATCACAAAAATAACATTACGGAAATCAGCCTTACGACCATTATTATCAGTAAGAGTACCGTTATCCATTATTTGTAACAGTAAGTTAAATACATCAGGGTGTGCTTTTTCAATTTCATCAAGCAATACCACTGAGTGAGGATTCTTAATCACTGCGTCAGTTAATAATCCACCTTGGTCATAACCCACATAGCCAGGAGGAGCACCGATTAAACGACTGACGGTATGACGTTCCATGTACTCTGACATATCAAAACGCAGTAGCTCAATCCCCATCGTACGCGCTAACTGTACCGTCACTTCCGTTTTACCAACACCGGTTGGACCTGCAAATAAGAACGAACCTACTGGTTTGTTATCAGCACTCAATCCTGCACGACTTAACTTAATCGCTTCTGTTAATACATCAATCGCACTGTCTTGACCGAAAACGAGCATTTTCAATCGACTATCCAGACTTTGTAGTACATCACGATCACTGCTTGAAATTGATTTTTCTGGAATACGCGCCATTTTAGCAATCATGGCTTCAATATCACCGACATTAACCGTTTTTTTACGACGGCTTGCAGGTGCTAAGCGACAACGTGCACCGGCTTCATCAATAACATCAATCGCTTTATCAGGCAGATGACGCTCGTTAATGTATTTTGCTGATAACTCAACCGCAGCACGAATCGCTTTATTAGTAAAACGTACTTCATGGTGAGCTTCGTATTTTGATTTCAGACCCATCAAAATTTTGGTGGTGTCATCAAGTGACGGTTCAACTACATCAATTTTTTGGAAACGACGAGACAACGCCCGCTCTTTCTCAAAAATATTGCTGTATTCTTGATAGGTTGTTGAACCCATGCAACGGAGCTTACCACTACTCAATAATGGTTTAAGTAAGTTAGCCGCATCGACCTGCCCACCCGATGCTGCACCCGCACCGATAATGGTATGAATTTCATCAATGAATAGAATCGCATGTTCTTCTTTTTCAAGCTGCTTCAAAATACCTTTAAAACGCTTCTCAAAATCACCACGATACTTAGTACCCGCCAATAATGAACCGATATCCAAAGAATAAATCACACAGTCTTGAATAATTTCAGGCACTTGCCCTTCAACAATACGCCACGCAAGACCTTCTGCTATCGCGGTTTTACCCACACCAGCTTCACCTACTAATAACGGATTATTTTTTCGACGACGACAAAGCACTTGTACCGTACGCTCAAGTTCTTTATCTCGACCAATTAGGGGATCAATTCCACCAGCCTTTGCTAATTGATTAAGGTTAGTTGCAAAATTCTCAAGTTTATCTTCAGAACTACCTTGCTCGGTACGTTGTTCTTCGGTATTACCAATCTCTGAAGGATTTACATCGTCATTGTCACTGCCTTTAACAGTGCCATGAGAAATAAAATTCACCACATCAAGACGACTAATATCACTTTTCTTTAGCAAGTATGCGGCATGTGATTCTTGCTCGCTAAAAATTGCAACCAATACGTTAGCGCCTGTCACTTCACTACGACCAGAAGACTGCACATGGAACACTGCACGTTGCAACACCCGCTGAAAACTCAATGTTGGCTGGGTTTCACGGCTCTCGTCATCCACTGGAATTAAGGGTGTTGTTTGTTCAATAAAAGAATCTAGCTCTTTACGCAACAGATCAAGATCAGCGCGACACGCTAATAATGCCTCTTGTGTGGCTACATTATCTAACAATGCCATCAATAAATGTTCTACCGTCATGAACTCATGACGCTTTTCCCTTGCACGTGCAAATGCACCGTTCAGGCTTGCTTCAAGTTCTTTATTTAGCATAAGGCACCTCCCCTAAAAACCACTCAATATGGCGTGCCGGAAAAAGATTATGCTTTTTCCATCGTACACAACAACGGGTGTTCATTTTCCCGTGCGTACATCATTACTTGCGCAACTTTTGTTTCTGCTACTTCGGCAGTAAAGGTGCCACAAATGGCTTTACCTTCATAATGTACCGCGAGCATTAACTGAGAAGCTTTCTCCAGATCCATGGAAAAAAATGTTTGTAACACATCAATCACAAAATCCATCGGCGTATAATCGTCATTATTTAACACTACTTTATACATCGATGGCGGCTTAACTTGGATTTCTTCCTTATCTAATACATCAGATTCAGGATTCATCCATTCGTATAACTTACTCATAGTTTTATCTTAGTTCATTAATTCGTGAGCTGGCTATAGCCAAGTTAATAAAAGATTTTATCAAAATGTTACAAACAATACTTGACTGACTAGTTTATTTTACTACATTGTAAATTATAGTAGATATAATCTGCATCAAAATCGCATTAGTATGCAATCAATCGTTACTAAATGATCAACTAATGTCAAATGGAACTTGAATGCAAAAAGGATGTATAGCATGGCAACAGGTACAGTGAAATGGTTCAATAACGCCAAAGGATTTGGCTTCATCTGCCCCGAAGAAGGTGAAGACGATATCTTCGCTCACTATTCAACGATTCAGATGGATGGTTACCGAACACTTAAGGCAGGTCAACAAGTGAACTACGAGGTTCAAACTGGTCCTAAAGGTTACCATGCAAGTGCTATTGTTCCCGCTCTCAGCAATGAAGCTAAATAAGCGGATTCAGTATTAATTGCACATTAAGAGGTGGGATTATCCCGCCTTTTATTTGTTAACTCGAAACCAAATTTTTAATAACTGATACAATATACCAATTACACATCGACTTCAAAAGTCATCTGTTGTTATTAATACTCTGTATATGATTTTATGCTGAAAAATTCAACTACAACCTAAAACCACTTCTTTTTCGCACATTAAAAAAGTGAATAGAATACGCATAAAACACGCTCTCTATTACTCTTTTAAAAACAACATCCAAACCAACGCTTAAACAACAAAGAATTTAACAAAAAAAACACATTAACTCAGTGTCATTTCTATCCTATGCCAATTTTAGGTGACTGCCTATACCAGCTGACTTCTCTTATACTCTGTTTGAGAGTTAGCGCACGAGTGGATGATATATTTGATTACTTTACCGACATCTATACCCTATTTATCTAATACCACACGGTATTTAATGACCATACTATTGATACCGATACAAAAAAGGCCCAGCAAATGCTGAGCCTTATAATTTTTTAATACTTTAAATGATTACATTTGCTCAATCATATCATCAGCAAATTCAGAACATTTACGTAGGTTAGCGCCGTCCATTAAGCGCTCAAAATCATACGTCACAGTCTTATTGCTAATCGCCGCTTCCATTGAACTAATGATCAAATCGGCTGCTTCTGTCCAACCCATATGACGTAGCATCATTTCAGCAGAAAGGATCAATGAACCAGGGTTTACTTTATCTTGGCCTGCATACTTAGGAGCTGTTCCGTGGGTAGCTTCAAACAATGCCACACCATCTCCAATATTTGCTCCTGGTGCAATACCAATACCGCCGACTTGTGCCGCCAACGCATCAGAGATGTAATCACCATTTAAGTTCATGGTTGCAATAACATCATATTCTTCTGGACGCAGTAAAATCTGCTGTAAAAAAGCATCGGCGATACAATCTTTAATTACAATCTCTTTACCCGTCTTTGGATTTTTTAGTGTCATCCAAGGGCCGCCATCAAGTAATTCTGCACCGAATTCTTGTAACGCAACATCGTAACCCCAATCTTTAAATGCACCTTCAGTAAACTTCATGATGTTACCTTTATGAACTAAAGTTAACGAATCACGATCATTATCAATGGTGTACTGAATTGCAGCACGGACTAAGCGTTTAGTACCGGCTTCTGATACGGGCTTAATACCAATACCACATTGTTGTGGGAAACGAATTTTAGTTGCGCCCATCTCTTGTTGTAGGAACTGGATCACTTTATCTGCTTCTGCCGTTCCAGCTTGGAATTCAACGCCAGCATAAATATCTTCTGAATTTTCACGGTAGATAACCATGTCAGTTAACTCTGGGCGTTTAACTGGGCTTGGCACACCATCAAAATAACGTACTGGGCGAACACAAATATACAGATCAAGCTCTTGACGCAATGCAACGTTAAGAGAACGAATACCGCCACCAACTGGGGTTGTTAATGGACCTTTAATAGCTACTTTATATTCGCGAATAAAATCAAGAGTTTCTTGTGGAAGCCATGCGTCATCGCCGTATACTTGGGTTGATTTCTCACCTGTGTAGATTTCCATCCACTCAATCTTTCGATCACCGGCATAGGCTTTCTTAACAGCGGCATCAACAACTTTAATCATTGCTGGACTTACATCGATCCCGATACCGTCACCTTCGATGTACGGAATAATCGGGGTATTAGGAACAATCAATTTACCTTCAGCGTCAACTATGATTTTCTGACCAGCTGTTGGTACAATTACTTTACTATCCATTTTAAATCTCCTGGCATCCATTTGTTATCATTTTGTAAGAACCGAGCAAATCATACTTTAAATTTTATCAATACGTCAATTGTGTAATTTTTCACGTATAATAAGGTTGTCTATATCCTCAACTCTTACAACAACGCGTATTTATGAAGCCAAACACCACAGATCGTCAACCTCTTCGTGCCAATAATGAGCGTAGAGCATCAAGAAAAATAAATAAACCGAAGCGTCCTCGTGGACCACAGAAAGTTATTTTATTTAACAAACCTTATAACACTTTAACCCAGTTTTCAGGCGAACCTGGCGACAGTACCTTAGCTGATTTTATTCCAGTAAAAGATGTCTACCCTGCTGGTCGATTAGATAAAGACAGTGAAGGATTACTGGTACTAACCAACGATGGTATTTTGCAGGCTCGATTAACACAGCCTCAATCAAAGCAAGCTAAAGTCTATTGGGTACAAGTTGAAGGTGCGCCAACAGAAGAACACTTACAGCAATTACGTGATGGGGTGACATTAAAGGATGGTCCAACATTACCTGCTGGGGTTGAAGTAATCGAATCACCACAAATGTGGGATCGCACACCGCCGATTCGTGAGCGTAAAAACATTCCAACAACATGGATCGCTATTACCTTACGTGAAGGTCGTAATCGCCAAGTACGTCGTATGACTGCCCATATTGGTTTTCCAACATTGCGTTTAATTCGTTATCAAATGGCACAATGGACGGTTGCCGATTTAGCGCCGGGCGAATGGAAAGAAATAACCCTTCCATCACCAACACAAGCTTAATTTAGTATTCATACGATGAGCGCTCTATGTTTAACATCAGAGCGCATTATTCCCTCCAATGAAGTAAAACTATTTTCCCCAACAAAAAACTACACATTTTTAACGACATCCTCTATGATTACGACAAATAGCAAACGTTTGCGTTATATTTATATCGTGATGTCAAAAGTGAAAAAGTACTGCATTTTTTTATTTATACTTTCGTTTTTTACTGTTTTTTTTATCACTGTTGCCTTTATTCACACCGTCACTATCGCTAACAACTATTTATTGAAGTGTGATTCTGCTCTCGATCTGTTTCAGGCGCTGGGTTTCTGTTAGAATTATGCCCTTAACACTAAATTAGCGACAGTAGAGAAATATGTCTGATAACAGCCAAAAGAAAGTCATTGTCGGCATGTCCGGCGGCGTAGATTCATCGGTATCCGCTTACCTGCTCCTTCAACAAGGTTATCAAGTTGAAGGGTTGTTTATGAAAAACTGGGAAGAAGACGATAACGACGAATACTGCTCTGCTGCAGAAGATCTCGCTGATGCACAAGCGGTATGTGACAAACTTGGTATTACGCTGCATACCATCAATTTTGCAGCTGAATACTGGGATAACGTGTTTGAATACTTCCTTGCTGAATACAAAGCAGGTCGTACGCCAAACCCAGATATTCTGTGCAACAAAGAAATCAAATTTAAAGCCTTCCTTGAGTTTGCCGACGAAGTGCTTGCAGCCGACTATATTGCGATGGGTCACTATACTCGTCGTAGTTTCCCGACAGTTGACGGTGAAAAACCTCAAATGCTACGTGGTGTCGATAACAACAAAGATCAAAGCTATTTCTTGTACACCTTAGGTCACGAGCAAATTGCACGCAGTTTATTCCCTGTCGGTGAACTTGAAAAACCTGAAGTTCGTCGTATTGCTGAAGAGCAAGGTTTAATCACGGCTAAGAAAAAAGATTCAACGGGTATTTGTTTTATCGGTGAGCGTAAATTTACTGAATTTTTGGGTAAATACTTACCAGCTCAACCCGGCAAGATTGAAGTCGCTGATGATGGCAGCGTTATCGGTGAACACCAAGGATTGATGTACCATACATTAGGTCAACGTAAAGGCTTACATATTGGTGGTCAAAAAGGCGGTAATGGTCTTGAAGATGCTTGGTATGTTGTCGATAAAGATCTAAAACGCAACGTACTTATTGTCGGCCAAGGTAAAGATCATCCTCGTTTGAAATCAAACGGTTTGATTGCCTCTCAGTTACATTGGGTTGATCGTCAACCTATTCGTGAGACAATGGCATGTACGGTAAAAACACGTTACCGTCAGCAAGATCTTGCTTGTACTGTTATCCCAATGGATGATGAAACCATTAAAGTAATTTTTGATGAGCCTCAAATTGCAGTTACACCAGGACAATCAGCTGTGTTCTATAACGGTGAAATTTGTCTGGGTGGCGGCATTATTGAAGAGCGAATTTAAAGGAGTTTTTGCGCGTGGCTTACTCTATTTATGATCGAACGATTGCGTTTGCTGGCATGTGCCAAGCAGTCAAATTAGTTCAAGACGTTGCTCGTAATGGCAATTGCGATTCAGCGGCATTAACGACGATGCTCAACAGTATCATGGCAACCGATCCAACCAATACGGTAGGTGTATACGGTAATGAAGCCGATTTACGTGTCGGTTTAGAATCCATGGTACGCGATATTGACGGTTCATCATCAGGCAGTGAAATAACTCGCTATCTTGTGGGTGTTATGGCACTTGAACGTAAATTATCAGCGCGCCGCGATAGCATGGCACAACTTGGCGATCGGGTTGATACACTAAAACGTCAAACCGTCCATTTTGAATTACTTGATGAACAAATGTTAAGTAATATTGCCAGTATTTACTTAGATATCATTAGCCCATTAGGGCCACGGATTCAAGTATCTGGCACGCCAGCACAATTACAATTACCTCATGTTCAACACCGAGTTCGCGCACTATTACTTGCCGCTGTTCGTAGTGCTGTCCTTTGGAGTCAAGTCGGTGGTAAACGCCGTCATTTATTATTTGGTCGTAAGCAAATGCTAGAGCAAGCAAAAATCTTGCTGGCTCGAAATTAAGTTCACGCACTGCTAACTTCAATTCAGCCTGATTTTCAGGCTGAATATTAATTTTGTTTTAACCCTCATAAACCAGGAGAGATCAACATGGAACTGTCAGCACTGACAGCTGTTTCCCCAGTAGACGGCCGCTACGGAAGCAAAACAAGCGTACTACGCAGTATTTTTAGTGAGTTCGGTTTACTAAAATACCGCACTATCGTTGAGATCCGTTGGTTACAAAAATTATCCGCTACTGATGCTATCGTGGAAGTTCCTGCATTCAGCGCAGAAGCGAATGCTTTTTTAGATCGTATTGCTACTGAGTTTAGCGAGCAAGATGCACTTCGTATTAAAACAATCGAACGCACGACGAACCACGATGTAAAAGCGGTTGAATACTTCCTGAAAGAAAAAGTGGCAGAGATGCCTGAATTACATGCCGTAAATGAATTTATTCACTTTGCATGTACTTCAGAAGACATTAACAACCTATCACATGCATTAATGCTTACAGAAGCACGCAAAAACGTGATGCTACCTGAAGTGCGTAATGTTATTGATGCAATTAAAGCACTAGCAAACGAATACCGTGATATTCCAATGCTAACCCGTACTCACGGTCAGCCAGCTTCTCCATCAACAATGGGTAAAGAAATGGCAAACGTGGCGTACCGCATGGAACGTCAATATAAGCAAATCGAAAACGTTGAGATCCTTGGTAAGATCAACGGCGCTGTTGGTAACTACAACGCTCACCTATCTGCTTACCCTGATATTGACTGGCACCAATACAGTGAAGAGTTTGTGACTGCGCTAGGGATTACATTCAATCCTTACACAACACAAATCGAACCACATGATTACATCGCAGAATTATTTGACGCCTTTGCCCGTTTCAATACTATTTTGCTTGATTTCGATCGTGATGTTTGGGGTTATATTGCATTAGGTCACTTTAAGCAAAGAACAATTGCAGGCGAAATTGGTTCTTCTACCATGCCGCATAAAGTTAACCCAATCGACTTTGAAAACTCAGAAGGTAATCTTGGTCTTGCTAATGCAATCTTTAATCATCTAGCACAGAAACTTCCGGTTTCTCGCTGGCAGCGTGACCTAACAGATTCAACGGTACTACGTAACCTAGGTGTCGGTTGTGGTTATGCAATTATTGCTTATACATCAACACTAAAAGGTATCAGCAAGCTTGAACTTAACCAAGCTGCGCTAGAAGCTGAATTAGACCGTAACTGGGAAGTGCTTGCAGAACCAGTACAAACAGTAATGCGTCGTTACGGCATTGAAAAACCGTATGAGAAACTGAAAGAATTAACTCGTGGTAAGCGTGTTGATGGTGAAGGTATGCGTACATTCATTGATGGTCTAGAATTGCCAGAACATGAAAAAACACGCCTTAAAACGTTAACGCCAGCTAACTACATTGGTGACGCTATTAAGCTGACTGATCAGCTATAATTTGCATCAAATTTAATAACAAAAGGACGTTAATAATTAGCGTCCTTTTTTATTAACCTTACAGTGACGGTTTATTGACGCTTTGTTGACGATAAAATAATGCTCTTCTTTTTCACTCTATTCTTTGAACACAAACACGACTACAATATTGGTCAGAAATAATTAATACAAATAATAGTCATAGAAAATTAAAATTTATAAAACACTGCATAATAACTATTACTAAATAGTATATACTTTTGATTTTATATCTACTTTCTTAAAAAATAATACCCAATACTAATATAAAAAATAATAAATACGTCAAATTTTATTTTTGATTGTTTTCATAACTCTTCAGAAGCATCTCTAATTTATTTTTGCTATCCTAATGAGGAAATTCACAAATAAAAAAGTAGAGTTATCGCATCGTGACTATCAAACGTCCTTCTATCTCATTATATAGTATTGCATTAGTGGCGTTACTTATCAGTATAGGTTTAGTGACGTTAGCACTTACTTCGCATACCGTTGGTCGTCAATTATTTAAATATAATCTTGAATCGTTTGAGCACCAACGGTCAGAAAACTATTTACAAAGTATTAAATCTACCTCAACTTTACTGGATAACCTCCAATATCACCTATCTTATACCTGTGATAAAGAAGATATTTCAGAACTTGAGCGAGTGAGTTATTATTCTTCACATATTAGAAGTATCACCTTAATCACTAACGCAGGTAAAATCTGTGGTGATCATGAGAACCTTGATCAAATATATAGCTCCACAACCAATAAAATCGAATTAAATCATGAAGTTACTCTTATCGCCAATGCCGATAATAGTGAATCAATTCTCCAATATCGTAAAAAAGTCGTTGGTGGAACGATTACCGTTGATATAGCTAAACAACCAACGAATTCATTATTATCTAAATCGTGTGATCAATGTTGGCTACAAGTCATTGAAAAAAATGGCACCTCATTATATACCGGAGATAGTGATCAGGCTTCAAAAACAATTTTCTCACGCCCGATCACTCAAAACCACGCTCTCAATGAATTGGTTAAACCTATATTATCAATGCCACTTCATAATCACATATTTATAAAATATTACGTTACCCCAAAAGTAATTGCTGACTATCGAACACATATCAAACCCTTCTTATTACTTATTTTAAGTGGTTTATTTTTTATTGTTTTAGTCATGCTATATCGTCGCTATCATAGTACTAGCATTATCAAATTCTTAATGCTCAATGCAATAAAACAAAACCATTTAGTCCCCTACTATCAACCAATTATTGATGCTGAAAAGCATTTAACCTGTGGCTATGAAGTATTAATTCGTTGGGAAACTAAAAAAGGTAAAGTTATTCTACCCGATGAGTTTATTCCTCAATGTGAAGCTAATGGTGTTATTACGCCACTTACCTTTCAGTTAATTAATACTGTTGCGCGTGATATTCGTAAATTAGAAATGCAACATGGTAAAACGCTGCCTTACTACTTCAGTATCAATATCAGTGCCAGTGTTCTTCAAGATCCAGAGTTAATTGAGATCACACGCTCTGCACTTGCTCACTATCACATTGCACCACATAACATTGCCTTTGAGCTAACCGAACGCTCACCGATTGATAATATTGAGCAAGCAGAACAAAACTGTCAAAAATTAAATGCAATGGGTATTCATATTAAGTTGGATGATGTTGGTAATGGTTACTGTGATTTTTTAGCTCTACAAAAACTACAAGCGACAACCATTAAAATTGACAAAGTTTTCATTGATGACATTGACTCTTTATCTGCAAATACAATTGTTAAATCATTAGTCGCATTTGCTGAAAAAGCAGAAGTAGAAGTTATTGCAGAAGGGGTTGAAACACAGCAGCAAGCTAAAATTTTACTTGATATTGGTATTCGTTATCACCAAGGTTTTCTGTACAGTAAACCGATACCATTTGACTCGTTAGCTAACGATAAACACTTTAATGTCTAAGCCTAAACAACATATTTTTAAAAAAGACACCTCTAAATGGCAATTTAACCATTTCTATTGTGAAAATGGCATCTTTAAAAAAACGGTCATTCTTTTATGTAATTTACTAATACTTATCGTTCTAGTAAGTATTAGTATTAAAAATGATATTCATGAAACACAGCTATACGTTCAAGAAAACTTAAATCAAATAAAAAAAGCAATGGATATATTAGCGTATCGTAATCAACGCTATGCAAAAACGATAACAAAATCAATCAATAGACTGGAAAACAAACAGTTACATTCTCTGGTAACAATTCATTATTACCCTGAATTAAAAGAGTTTGGTTTCAATCGTAATATCTATTCTGACAACCTCCTTAATGGGAGCCTTATTGGGCCAGGATTTCCAAATCAATTGATCCAAGAAGATACTCATATTTTTGCCATACTCGATGACTTATGGGCAGAACAACAACGTCATTCTATTATTTATAACTATTATTATATTTCCCATGTAATGAAGTATTTATATTTATCTTCAAAATCAAGTGCTAAAGATTTTAACGCCACGAAAGAATTCTTTTCAACCCCCAAATATCAAGCTCAACGTTCTGACTATCAACCTAAGGAGTCATTATATAAAGGATTTTATTATACTCAGCCTTATCTTGATTTTTTCTCTAATGAAATGGTAATTACGATTAAATCACCGGTATATAATAAACATAAGATCGTCGGCGATATTGGAGTTGATATTCCAGTTAAGTCATTATTTTTATCAATTACCTTACCGAAGAAATTAAAATCCTCACTAAATTTATATCTGTATGATGTTAATAATAAAAAGAAAATTAATATTTATACGGGATATAACAATACGCTACTGCCATCGATACAGGTATACACTCGTTTAAACAATAACACCCTCATCTACGCCAATATTTCATCGACATTTTTTATTACTTTTGCTCTCCAAGTGCTAACTTTTGGCTTACTTATTTTAATTGCGCTTAATTATATGAACGCCACATTAAAAAAACATAAAGTTCAAAAACAGCGTTATCAATTAGAGGCTTATACCGATCTATTAACTGGCTTATTTAATCGTCGGGTACTTGATACCATTGTGCTAAAAATACTTAAAGATAATAGACAGCTAAAGAATCAAGTTTCAATAATTGTTTTTGACGCCAATGATTTTAAAACCATTAATGATACTTATGGGCATGATATTGGTGATTTAGCATTAAAACATATCTCATCAACCATTAGTGATATGACGCGAGACAGTGATGTGTGTATTCGACTCGGTGGCGATGAATTTGGTATTATTTTACCTAATGCCGATTTAGAACAGGCTTTATTAATGGCAGATCGATTAGAATTAGCTATTTTTAGTGGGTATTTTTGTCATTATCATATCAAAGTAGCAATTTCTACTGGTTGTACTGTTATTGAAAAAGATGAAACCTTACACGATGCATTAGTACGTGCAGATCGAATTCTGTATAAAAATAAAAAAAATAAAATAGAAAATAAAAAAGCACTCCAACAACAATTAAGTAACTATATTTTTAAATCCCCACCCTCATTTCCAAAAGATAAGTAACGCCCAGTATATTACTGCACGTTACTTATATTAATCCTTAAATCTGTAAGCATGAAACCGTATGTTGATATGTACCCAATAACTCAGGCTTTTGTTCTGCACAAATAGCGACCGCTTTAGGGCAACGAGTACGAAAAACACAGCCTGATGGTGGATTCATCGGGGACGGTAAATCACCTTCGAGTAACTCAATCTTTTTATTGCGTTCTAACTTTGGATCAGGGATCGGAACTGCCGACATTAACGCTTTAGTATAAGGATGCTGAGGATTAGCAAACAGTGCTTTACTGTCACCCATCTCAACCGCATTACCTAGATACATTACCAATACTCGATCAGAAATATGCTTAACAACCGACAAATCATGGGCGATAAATATTAAACTTAGCCCCATTTCTTTTTGTAAAGATTTAAGTAAATTAACTACTTGTGCTTGAATAGAAACATCAAGTGCTGACACTGGCTCATCACAAATAATAATTTTAGGCTTTAAAATCAACGCTCGCGCAATACCAATTCGTTGACATTGTCCGCCAGAAAACTCATGGGGATAACGATTGATTACGTTCGGTAATAATCCGACTTTTGTCATCATCGCCTGCACTTGTTGTTTCACTTCGTCATCCGACAAGTGGCTATAAAATGCTTTTAATGGCTCTGCAATAATTTCGCCAACGGTCATACGCGGATTTAATGATGCTAATGGATCTTGGAAAATCATCTGAATCTGTTTGCGTGTTTCACGTCGAGCACTGTGATTAAGCTTGGTCAGATCTTGCCCTAGCCAAACGACATTACCTTCAGTCGCTTCTACTAAGCCAATAATGGCACGTGCAAACGTCGATTTACCACAGCCAGATTCACCAACAACACCTAAGGTTTCACCTTCATAGACACAGACATTAATGCCATCGACCGCTTTTAATTTGGTAGGTTGACTCCAAGGCCATGCTGATTTAGAAGCAATATTAAAATGTACCTTGAGGTTAGTAATATCCAATAATAATTTCTTTTCCGTCTTCATTACTATGCTCCCATATCAGCAAAACAAGCCCGTAATCTATCTTGTGCAAACGGCGTTAATAATGGTGATTCTTGCTTACAGCGCGGCAATACCCGATGGCAACGCTCTTGATACGGACAGCCAACAGGTAAGCGTAATAAGTTCGGTGGATTACCTGGAATCGTTGGTAGATCTTCACCTTCGGTATCTAAACGCGGTATCGCACGTAGTAATCCTTCGGTGTATGGATGGCTAGGACGATAAAAAATATCATTAATATCGCCATATTCCATGGTTCGTCCAGCATACATCACTAGCACTTTGTCACAACTGCCAGCAACCACACCAAGATCATGAGTGATCATAATGATCGAAGTATTAAAGTCAGATTTAAGATCATTTAATAACAACATGATCTGCGCTTGTACCGTCACATCGAGTGCCGTTGTTGGTTCATCAGCGATCAACAATTTTGGTCGGCATAATAATGCCATTGCAATCATCACTCGTTGACGCATACCGCCTGAAAACTCATGTGGATACATGGTAATACGTTGACGAGCTTCTGGAATTTTAACCGCATCTAACATTCTTACTGATTCTTCAAAAGCTTGAGATCGGCTCATGCCTTTATGTAACATCAGTACTTCCATCAGTTGATCACTGACTTTCATATACGGGTTTAATGACGTCATTGGATCTTGAAAAATCATCGCAATTTGTTCAGCACGAATACGATTTAATTCTTTTTCGGATAAATTTAAAATCTCACGACCTTCAAATTTAGCGCTACCACTAATAATGCCGTTCTTAGCCAATAACCCCATGATTGCAAACACGGTTTGGCTTTTACCTGAACCAGATTCTCCAACGATACCTAAAGTTTGACCTTGTTCTAGCGAAAAATTAAGATCATTGACCGCTGTAACATTGCCATCTGGTGTGGTGAATTCAACCCGTAAGTCTTTAACTTCTAACAAACTCATACTACTTCCTTGTGATCAACAATAAGCACCGTACATTCGCTTCGGTTATTATTTATTATCCAGTGAATGATGTTGGCGATACCTATCTTATTTATCTAACTGTAGTGATCAATAAAAAGTGATCAATAAAAACAGCACTGATCAATAAAATGGATCGCTGCTTATTTCTATCTATCTTTAGGATCTAACGCATCACGTAGACCATCACCGACATAGTTAAAACAGAACAATGTGATCATCATAAATCCAGCAGGAAACAATAACTGCCAAATAGCCACTTCCATCGTTTGTGAGCCTTCATTCAATAATGCTCCCCAACTTGTCATTGGTTCTTGTACGCCAAGCCCAAGGAAACTTAAGAAGGATTCAGTTAAGATCATCGCGGGTACTAACAAGGTTGAATAAACAGCAACAATACCTAACACGTTTGGCACAATATGACGGGTAATGATCCGCCAGCGGCTAACACCACTAACATGGGCTGCTTCAATGAACTCTTTACCACGTAACGACAAGGTTTGACCACGAACAATACGTGCCATATCCAGCCACGAAATAGCCCCGATAGCGATAAAGATCAGCATGATATTGCGACCAAAAAAAGTCACTAATACGATCACAAAAAACATAAACGGAATCGAATATAAAATTTCTAATATTCGCATCATAACCCGATCCGTTTTACCGCCAATAAAACCCGAAGCCGCGCCATAAAGTGTACCAATGACCACTGCCACTAAAGCGCCTAATAAGCCAACCATCAATGAGATTCGACCGCCGACTAATGTGCGCGTATAAAGATCGCGTCCAAGACTATCTGTACCAAAGAAATGCCCTTCCGCCCCTAATGATGGCGCAGCATGTAACGCATACCAATCGGTATCATCAAACGCATATTGGCTCACCATAGGTCCAAAAATAACCGCCAGTGTAATTAGCCCTAAAATCACCAACGATACCATTGCTGCTTTGTTACGAAAAAAACGTGAGCGCGCATCTTGCCATAAACTGCGACCTTCTATTTCAAGGTTTTCTGAAAATTTCTCCAGCGCTTCAACATTATCTTTTTTTGTTAAAATCATAATTATCAGCCTCTTAATAACGAATTTTAGGATCGATCATCGCTAACACAATATCGACAATGGCATTGAAGATAATCGTTAACGAACCAATCAAAATCGTAATGCCAAGCACTAACGAGTAATCACGATTAAAGGCTGCATTGACAAACAACTTACCGATACCGGGCAGACCAAAAATAGTTTCAATAACAACTGAACCAGTAATAATACCGACGAAAGCGGGTCCCATGTATGACACCACAGGCAACAATGCAGGGCGTAAAGCATGCTTTAATATAATATGTCGATAGCTCAATCCCTTAGCACGAGCAGTACGAATAAAGTTACTGTTTAAGGTTTCAATCATGCTGCCACGGGTAATTCGTGCAAAGGTAGCAACATACAACAAAGCCATCCCTAGCATTGGCAGAATAACAAACTTTAACGAGCCATCTTGCCAACCACCAGCAGGTAACCACTGCAAATTAATTGCAAAAATATAAATTAATACAGGTGCGAGAATAAAGGATGGCATCACCACTCCCGCCATCGCGGTGGACATGATGGTGTAATCAAGCCACGTGTTTTGTTTTAATGCCGCAATGGTGCCGACAGTCACGCCCATCACCAAGGCAAAAATAAACGCAAAAAAACCAATTTTGGCAGAAACGGGTAAGGCTTTAGAGACTAATTCGTTAACTGTAAAATCTTTATATTTAAATGAAGGTCCAAAATCCCCTTGAACAATATTGCTTAAATAGGTGGTGTATTGTTCAAATACAGGTTTATCTAAACCATATTTTGCTTCAATGTTGGCAAGAACTTCCGGTGGTAAAGGGCGATCTGAGGTAAAAGGGCTACCAGGGGCGAAGCGCATCAAAAAAAATGAGATGGTGATCAATACCAAAAGTGTCGGTATCGCTTCTAAAATCCTTTTAGCAATGAATTTAATCATATAAAGCTACCGTATTTACTGTGCATGCGAGCGCTGCCTTCATAACAGAAGGCAGCTAATTATTATGAAAGGCGTACTATTTAGCGATGAAGTACATATCTTTAGAGTAGATATTATCTTCTGCATTATTCATTGGGTAACCGCCTAATTGAGGATTAACCAACCGTGCATTAACATAGTGATAGATAGGCATAATTGGCATATCTTCCGCTAGACTCGCTTCTGCTCGTTTATAATCTTCTGCACGCTCAGCCGCTGTTGGGGCAATAAGGGCATCCTCAATCGCTTTGTCATAATCAGCACTGGCATATTTCGGGTAATTCTGTGAGTGACCAGTACGCATAATCGCTAAGAACGTTGAGGCTTCATTATAATCACCACACCAACCAGCACGAGACACATCAAAGTTACCTTGGCGCTTACTGTCTAAATAACTTTTCCACTCTTGGTTTTCTAATTGTGCTTCAACACCCAAACTTTTTTTCCACATTGATGCAATTGCAACAGCTATCTTTTTATGGTTTTCAGAGGTGTTGTACAACACTTTAAATGTCAGCGGATTATTCTGGTTATACCCAGCAGCTTCTAATAATGCTTTGGCTTTTTCTAAACGTTGTTTTTGATTTAATTTAGCGTAATCAGGCATTTCAACTTCAAGTCCGTTAGTTGCTAACGGCGTAAAGTTATACGCAGGCGTTTCACCTTTACCGACAATAAATTTCGCCAATACGTCACGATCGATAGCATAAGATAACGCTTTACGTACATCGCCATTATCAAACGGTTTACGTGCCGTATTAAATTCATAATAGTAAGAACACAAGTAAGGTGTCACTTTTACATCTTGCGGATAATCTTTGGTTAAACGCTTAAAATGTTCATTAGGCATTTCATTTGTCATATCCACTTCACCAGCAAGGAAACGATTCATTGCTGCTACTTGGTTTTCAATCGGTAAAAACGTCACTTGATTAATAACCGTATCTTTATTATTCCAGTAATTATTATTACGGGTTAATACAATACGCTCATTCACAACCCAGCTATCCAATTGATAGGCACCATTTGAAACGTAATTACCGAGTTTGGTCCACTGATCACCAAATTTTTCAACGGCATTTTTATTAACCGGTTTCATTGATGTATGCACAAGCATTGATGCAAAATAAGATAATGGCTTATCCAATGTTACTTTTAATGTATATGGATCAACAGCTTCAACGCCTAATTTTTCAGGGGATTGTTTTCCTGCAATAATATCAGAAGCGTTTAGCATAGTGGTCATATCAAGGTATGACGCATAAGGTGAAGCTGTTTTTGGATCGGCTAGACGACGCCATGTATAAACGAAATCATCAGCGGTTACCGCATCACCATTCGACCACTTAGCATCATCACGTAGATGAAAAATCCACGTTTTGTTATCTGTCGTTTGCCATGATTTAGCAACACCAGCGACCAAGTTACCTTCAGCATCTTGATTGACTAAGCCTTCAAGTAAATCACGAATAACGTTAGATTCAGGTACACCAGATACTTTTTGCGGATCAAGAGATTCAGGTTCGGTGCCATTCGCACGTACCAATTCTTGCTTGTCCGCTAATTGAATTTCAGCGGGAACTTGTGCTGCAAAAATTGAAAAAGAAGGAAGAGCAACAACGAGACCTGCACCAAGTAACAAAGCTTGGGTAATTTTATTTTTATACATGCATTAACTCCAATACATCAATTTATAACGTCCATGACATTCTCAGCAGGTCATATTAATTAATAACAAAATAGTTATTCTCTATCCTAGATAACAACTACCAAACCGAAGAATTGTCTAAAACATTAACAGGAGTTATATTAATTTACTATAAACAGACAAATAAAACACATTTCATACTGAACATTTACTTAACAACAGCTAACATTGACTAGATCAATGTCACATTTATAGATTTTTACACCTATTATAGTTAAGGTTAAAGCTATAAATATTATCAAAAGTAGCTCAAATGTCCTTTTTTAAGGTTATAATTTACACATCAAATCTAGATCAGAATATAAAACCAATAAAACACCTCACAACCAACCACAATACAAACAATAACATTACAAATTAGACACAAAAAAAGGCACTACCTAAGTAATGCCCTTCTATATAATACTGCATAATGTTTACTTACTTTCACTATCCAATTTAATAAGCTGCTTGTCTTGACTCACTGCTTGCTCTTTTTGTTCCAGTAATAGCTGCTCTTCATTGTCATGATGATTATTATCATTAACGCCAATATCAGCCATCATCTGTTTGATTCTTTTGCAAGATATACGTTTATGCATTGCCAACCTCTCCGCTGTTAAATAATGCCAGCAGACCGTTACTACCTGCTTAAACTGCTTGGTCTTATGCCAGCCAAATAATACCGTTCTTATTCTTCACCCTTTAAATATGGCACATAAGTCTTGATCTCACCGCCTAACTAACCAAATTCCCTCTCATTAATAACAAAAAGTTCTAAAAAAAATAACAGATAGATTGTTTTAAAAAAACAGGATCATAAGCTAGTAAAGATCCTACAACTTAGCTCATAAGCCCGCTACTATTTGACCACTAAGAAACATATCCTGTAACAACATCAATTTCTTAGTAATACCTCTGTCATTTCATACAGTGAGAATAAGAGTAAAATTATGAGACCTGCCGCCTGTATTTCACGACCAAGTCCATCACGCTTTCGCAATAGTTACATCCCAACTACCGCAGCAAATCGTGATAAGAATAAAAATAAGAAATAGCCTTTATTGTTAATTTGTACCCCTAAAAAAAGCATAAAAAAAGGAGCTAATATCAGCTCCTTTCTTATATAATTCAGATAATTATTATAACCATCTATCCGCAGCTGAATTATCTGTTTCTCGCGCATCGACCCAACGACTTTCAGATGGCGTTTGTTCTTTCTTCCAAAAAGGAGCTTTGGTTTTTAAGTAATCCATAATAAATTCACAGGCTTCAAATGCAGCACCGCGATGAATACTTGTCACACCGACAAATACGATCTGATCGCCTAAATCTAAATCACCCACACGATGGATAACCCGTGTTTGTAATAATGGCCAACGGCTACGCGCTTGAACAATAATGTCTTGCAACGCTTTTTCTGTCATACCCGGATAATGTTCTAACGATAATCCAGTAACCGCATCACCTTGGTTAAAATCACGTACTTTACCAATAAACGTTACCACCGCACCCGCTTCGTTACCTTCAGCAAGTTTGGCGTATTCATCAGCAACAGAAAAATCATCATGTTGGACTGAAATCATATTAACCCCCTGTGACAGGTGGGAAAAAAGCGACTTCATCACCGTCTTTAATTTCGGTGTCTAAGCGACAAATTGTCTGATTAACAGCGACTAACAATTTACCGGACTCTAATGCTAACTGCCATTTATCACCACGACTTAACAACGCTTGGCGCAAGTCATCAGCCGTCGCAAATTCGGCTGCAACCTCCAGCTTATCAACACCGACTAATTCTTTAATTTGAGCAAAAAACAATACGTTAATCATGCTTCCGCCTTAAAATGACCTGATTTACCGCCCGTTTTTTCAAGTAAGCGTACTTGACTAATTACCATATCTTTTTGAACGGCTTTACACATATCATAAATAGTTAGTGCTGCAACAGATGCTGCAGTTAACGCTTCCATTTCAACGCCCGTTTTACCCGTTAATTTACAACAAGACTCAATTCTTACTTTATTCTCAGCAGGTATTGCTTGCAGCTGAACTTCAACTTTAGTCAGTAATAACGGATGACATAATGGAATTAAATCCCATGTTTTCTTCGCCGCTTGAATACCTGCAATACGTGCAGTGGCAAACACATCACCTTTATGGTGCTGACCCGAAACGATCAATGCCAGTGTTGCCGGTGCCATATGTACAAATGCTTCTGCACGAGCTTCACGTACTGTCTCAACTTTAGCTGACACATCAACCATGTTAGCTTCGCCTGAAGCATTAATATGGGTAAACTGATTCATTTTCTATTCCCAAAAAAAGCGATAATGTAAACGCAGTCAATCATAGTATTTCTACTGCAACTTTATTATTTATGTCGTATTTCGTGCAATCTAGCCGCCAATAGAAGCAAGGTTTGGCGTCATCCCAGTTTTACCTTCATCTAAGAAGTGACTGACCGCTTTAGTCTTAAGACTGGCTTGAATGCGCTCAATAAGCTGTGGTTGCAAGCTGTCATCAGCCAATAAATCGCGTAATTCGACACCATCTTCACCAAAGAGGCACAGATGTAACTTACCTTTTGCCGAAATACGAAGACGATTACAGCTTTCACAAAAATTCTTTTCATACGGCATAATAAGTCCAATTTCACCAATATAATCCGGGTGATAAAAAACTTGTGCAGGACCATCATTATTATCTTTTACTTTCAATAACCACCCATTAGCAATGAGATGATTACGAATACTCACACCAGAAACATGATGTTTACTAAAAAGACTGTCCATTTCACCGGTTTGCATTAACTCGATAAAACGTAATTGAATCGGGCGAGTTTTGATCCATTCTAAAAACTTTGGCAGTTCTTGAGAATTGAGATCTTTCAGTAATACAGTATTAATTTTAACCTGTTCAAAACCGGCATCAAAAGCCGCATCAATGCCTTCCATTACCTGATGAAACATATTTTCACCGGTAATCTGATAAAACATTTTAGGATCTAAGCTATCAACACTGACATTAATGTGCGTAAGCCCAGCTTGACGCCATTCATGAACATGTTTTGCCATGCGGTAGCCATTGGTGGTAGTTGCCACCTTTGTAATACCAGGTTGACTTGCTACAGTACGAATAATATCAGTAAAATCACGACGTAAACTCGGTTCACCACCTGTAATACGTACTTTAGTCGTACCACAATCAGCAAAAGCAGCAGTAACCCGATGAATTTCATCCAAGGTCAAAAAAGAAGGTTTCTTTTTATCTATGGGTTGGTAGCCATCAGGCAAGCAGTAGGTACATTTGAAGTTACACACATCGGTAACTGAAAGTCGTAAATAATAAAACTTACGATGGAAACTATCTTCTAATTGTTTAGCCACGGAACACCTTTCCAAATGCGGGAGGCCGGTTCATTTCTAAACCAACCCTGGTGACATTATGTCACTGGCGTTAATCACTTATTGACTATTGATTATTTCCAGGTGGATCAATCAAACAGCACGTAGCAACTTAGTGAAAAAAGCTCGGAGTTATGGCAGTTATGCACATCAGTCGTTGATGAACTATTAATGTTACACAACGGCATTTCTTATTTAAAAGTATCAGAGTTTTTCGAAAATTGACAAATAACTGAAAAAAACAGGCAGACATTCTACCTTTCGAGCCGAAACACGACAATACTAGTTAAGTATTTAACCTTAAAATGATGTCAGAATTGGAGGATTTATGTCCAATATAATCGAATCAGCAACACTTAATGATATTGCACTTTATCTACAACGAGAAGAAAGCCTTGATTCAAATTCTGCTCATACTATTGCTGAGCAGGTACTGAGTGATTTTATCGAAATGCGCAATAGAGGATTAATTAAAGGCTGGTATTTTGATGAATTTGGCCACCTCGAATTACTACCAACCGACAGTATTCAGTCATGGATCAATCAAACTAAGTAAACCGCTATAAGCCACCAAGCACAATGGTTTTTATTTTGCATACCAAGAGACTCAATGTTGATAACAATCTGAATATAATCATAATCTGGTGGCGATTTTATTTTTCACGATCAAGCAGTTGATTCACTAATCACTCTTTTTCTCGACATCGGCACCAGACTTGCTTGCCTATAAAGGAATACATTTCACCAATAGTGTAATTATGACTTCTTTAAATATACCTCTCTTGTTTCAAAAACGTCATATTCTTCCTACAGGGCGGATGCAACTTCATTTATCTGCAATTACACACTCAACAACGCTAAAAACGATTCTATCATCCGTAACTGGCGTGGGTATTTGTATGTTTAGCAATAAATTATCAAAACAACGATTATACCATATAGGCACACGTGTGACTGTCGAAGACTTTAATCGTAAACCTAATAGTCCTTTCATTCAGCTGAGCATTTATGGGCAAGAATCATTTAAACTATCGACACTTGAACAAGATAACAACGATATTATCTGGGGAAAATGCCAACAACTTCCTTTGTGGCCAAAACGAATACTCACAACTGATCAGCAATTATTGGCTACCCGCTTACAAATTATGTTTAACAAATACCCTGATTTAAAAAAGTTACATCATCAACAAGAATTTAATAATCTAAGTTGGTTATGTCAGCGTTGGCTTGAAATATTACCTATGCCAACACAAGAAAAACAAACCTTACTCAATCATCCTGATTGCCTTATCGCCAGTGATTACCTTATGAGTATGATTCAAACACATCATTAATCCATCGATAATGTGACTTACAACGAAATGATCGTGAACCAATAAATGCACTAATACGTATGATTTGTTAAAATATACTCATAAAATAATGATTAGAACAAATATTATGTCTATAGAGAGTACAGCAGTAACACGTATTGTTGCCATCGGTGGCGGTCACGGGCTAGGTCGTGTTTTGTCATCCCTATCTGACTATGGTTCGCAGGTCACTGGCGTAGTAACCACAACAGATAACGGTGGCTCAACGGGTCGTATTCGTGCTTGTCAGGGGGGGATTGCGTGGGGAGATATGCGTAATTGTATTAATCAATTAATTACCGAACCGTCTATTGGTTCAATGATTTTTGAATACCGTTTTCGTGGTAATGGCGAGCTTGATGGGCATAATCTAGGTAACCTGATGCTCACTGCTCTGGATAATCTTTGTATTCGTCCTCTCGATGCCATTAATCTTATTCGCGATATGCTTCACGTTAAGCCGTATATTATTCCAATGTCTGAACACCCTTCAGATTTAACAGCGATCACTTATGGTGGTAAAATCATTAGAGGTGAAACCAGCGTTGATGAATTAGCTGAAATCCCTAAACGCCTTTATTTAGAGCCCGCAATACCCGCAACCAAAGAAGCCGTTAATGCCATAATGGAAGCAGATATTATCCTATTAGGCCCTGGTAGCTTTTTAACCAGTATTATGCCGGTATTACTACTACGTGATATTGAACAAGCATTAAAAGTCAGTACTGCAAAAATTGCTTTTATTACTAATCTTGATAAAGAAAAAGGCCCAGCTGGGGAGATGAGCCTTGAAACGATGCTCCATTGGTGTGAACGCGCAATGGCAGGAAGACTAATTGATACCATCATTACTGATGTGCCACAGCCACAACTAGGACCTCAGTATCAACAGCTGGTACTTGATTTAGCGTCAAATAACCATGAATGGCGTCATGATCGCAATAAACTAAAGCATGCGGTTGAACGACTCATTGCTTCCCGCTAATTGTTTATATTCAACCGCCATTCCTTCGACCATTTGTCTAAACTGAGGCAAATGGTCCATCATCCAATCATCTTGACCTTGTCTGACGCGATATTCACATTCTTGTGCCATTAACGCTAAATCATCAGCCCCAAAACTTGCCGCACTGCTTTTAATCGCATGGCTAATATCACCGATTTGATTGACAGATGGCTGACTTGAGAGTTTTTGTAAATATTGATCAAGTTCATCACTAAAGACATTAAGTAATATCACAACTGTCTCTGCCCCGACTTCCTCGGCCAATTTTTTTAATGTTTCCGCATTTATATTGGTTGCCATTAATCAATCTCCCTACTACCTGCTGTCTCTTGCCAGGCTTGTAATTTACGATAAATTGTCGATGGACTCACTTCTAATAACCCCGCAGCACGAGGAATATTACCGTCACAAGCATCAATCGCCCATTGAATAGCACGTTTTTCTACTATCCAAAGAGGTTCAATCTTATCTTTATGTATTTCATCAACAAATGATGTATTTACTGTGGACGTTAATGTATTTAATTGTGGGTATATCGACATAGGAGAAGCAATTTCCGCACCATAAATAGCATTTATTGGTGGTGGGACCATTTCTTTTGTAACTTCTTCAGCGGTGTTTAATACCACTATATTTCGAATAATATTTTGTAACTCGCGGACATTACCAGGCCAAGAATAAGATTCAAATAACTGCAATACTTCCCTTGAGAAACGACTGAAGTTTTTGCTCTCTTCTAGTGACATAAGTCCAAGTAATGCATGAGCAATTTCAATAATATCATCACCCCGATCACGGAGTGGCGGCAGCGTTATAGGAATGACATGTAAGCGATAATAAAGATCTTCTCGAAAGCGGCCTTCTTGTACTTCTTGCCATGGGTTTCTATTGGTCGCGCACACAAAACGAACATCAACATGGCAAGTTTTAGATGATCCTACCTTTTGATACGTCCCAGTTTGAATAAAACGCAGCAATTTGCTTTGTAAATCCAAATCCATTTCACATAACTCATCCAACATTAAAGTGCCCTTATGTGCCATTTCAACTGCACCTTGGCGCTCAGTGGATGCGCCTGTAAACGCACCTTTTACATGACCAAATAATTCGCTTTCAATAAGTTCTTTTGGGATAGCAGCACAATTTAAAGCAATAAAGGGTTTATCGTGTCTTGGGCTAGCTGCGTGAATAGCCTCTGCGCACACTTCTTTCCCTGTACCACTCTCACCCATAATAAACACAGTTGCTTTACTTGATGCGGCAGATTCGATAACACGATATACCGCTTGCATAGGCAAACTATTACCAATGAATCCTTGATACTGAGCACCATCTGATTGCTTTGACGGAGTATTCGATGCCGATTTTACATCACATTTAAATACATTATTGACAGTGATCCGCAAACGATCAGCTTCACAAGGTTTAATTAAAAAATCTTGCGCGCCTTGCCTAATAGCATCAACAGCAATATCAATTGAGCCATGAGCCGTCATGATAACCACTGGAATGGTGCCATGTTCTTGGCGAACTCGTTGCAAAACCTCCATACCAGTCATATCTGGTAAACGAAGATCTAATAAGATTAAATCGGGAATGATGTCATTGATAAAGCTCAGTGCTTCTTTACCTGTTCCCACAATATTGACATTGAGTCCGAGGGGATTTAGATAAGATTTATATAAGGCAGCCACTGACGCGGTATCTTCAACCATTAATACTTGGCGTTGTCGTGTAATGCTTTCCATCGCTCCTCCAAAAACGAACTCCGTAACCTAATTGTAATCAATACAACAGAAACTGGGTTCCTAATTTGTATTTTTTATATTATGCCAGATTCAATTGCATAATGGTTCGCATTTTGCGAAAGCTATTCTTTTTATGCATGACTAAAACAACAAATAAAAACAACAAAATACGATAAATACACAAAAAAAGCCTAATACACACAATTAAAAAGTTGGCATAAAGTATGCAGTATTATCAATGACTCTTATCTTAGGGGTCAACCTAGCCAACTGACGTTGTTTGTGGATTCTTTCACGTAACAATGAAGCCAACCGAACCTCTTTATCGGCTGGCTTTTTTTTTCTCAAAAATACAATTTAAAGACACATCATTAACGATATCAATTCATTTGCGACAATTATTAGCTATTAGCAATAAACTGCAGCCTTAATTGATGGATTTTATCTCGCGTATCAGCAGCTTGTTCAAATTCTAAATTTTGTGCAAAATCATACATTTTCTTTTCTAAACGTTGAATTTCAAGCTCTAGTTGCTGTGGGGTTAATACCGAATACGTCCCTTTCGTCTCAGCCACTTTATGTAAATCAGCGGCTTTATTTCGTGACTTAGAACGCCCACTAGCAGTACCTAATGCTAATAAATCACCAATTTTTTTATTCAACTTTTGAGGAATTATATTGTGCTCTAAATTATAAATAATCTGTTTTTCACGGCGACGTTGGGTTTCATTAATCGCACGTTCCATTGAGCCTGTAATACGATCGCCATATAAAATAGCTTTACCTTCAATATTACGCGCTGCACGCCCCATGGTCTGAATTAATGATCTTTCTGAACGTAAAAAACCTTCCTTATCAGCATCTAAAATAGCAACTAAAGACACTTCTGGAATATCTAATCCTTCACGCAATAAGTTAATTCCAACTAATACATCAAACTTACCTAAACGTAAGTCACGAATAATTTCAACCCGTTCAACGGTATCAATATCAGAGTGAAGATAGCGTACTTTCACCCCATGATCTGCGAGATATTCAGTAAGATCTTCCGACATCCGTTTAGTCAGTGTCGTTACAAGTACCCGTTCTTGCTTAGCGGCTCTAATATGAATTTCAGACAATAAATCATCAACCTGAGTCGCAACTGGCCTAACTTCAATTTCAGGATCAAGTAAACCTGTTGGCCGCACAACTTGCTCTGCAATATCACTACCCGATTTTTCTATTTCATAATTACCTGGGGTAGCAGAGACATAAATAGTTTGTGGAGCTAAAGACTCAAATTCTTCAAACTTCATCGGTCGATTATCAAGCGCAGAAGGTAATCGAAAACCATATTCAACCAAATTTTCTTTACGCGAGCGATCACCACGGAACATGGCACCAATTTGAGAAACGGTAACGTGTGATTCATCAATAATTAATAAACCATCGGCGGGAAGATAATCAAACAAGGTTGGTGGCGGCTCGCCCTCAGTACGACCACTAAGGTAACGGGAATAGTTTTCGATCCCAGAACAAAAACCGAGTTCATTCATCATTTCAATATCAAACTGAGTCCGCTGAGAAATACGTTGTTCTTCGACTAATTTATTATTATCCAACAGTTGTTGTTTTCGCTGATTTAGCTCAAGCTTAATCCCTTCAATGGCTTCTAAGATTTTCTCTCTCGGTGTCACATAGTGAGTTTTAGGATAAATCGTTGTACGATCTAGATTACGTTGAAGAATGGCACCAGTAAGTGGATCAAACGATGAAATAACTTCCACTTCATCATCAAATAACTCTAATCGAATCGCTTCTTTTTCCGACTCAGCCGGAAAAATATCAATCACTTCGCCTCGAACACGAAACGTACCGCGCTCAAAAACAGCATCATTACGTTTATATTGAAGTTCAGCTAAACGGCGTAGAATATCACGCTGATTAAGCACATCGCCTCGACGTACATGTAACATCATTTTTAAATAAGATTCAGGATCACCTAAACCGTAGATAGCAGAAACTGACGCAATAATAATTACATCTCGCCGTTCCATTAATGCTTTAGTGGCTGATAACCGCATTTGTTCAATATGCGCATTAACTGAAGCATCTTTTTCGATAAAGGTATCAGTGGTAGGTACATAAGCTTCTGGTTGGTAATAATCATAATAGGAAACAAAATACTCAACCGCATTATTAGGAAAGAAATCTCTCATTTCACCGTATAACTGAGCAGCTAAAGTTTTATTGGGTGCCATAATAAGAGTTGGACGGTTAGCTTGAGCAATAACATTTGCAATCGTAAACGTTTTGCCTGAACCAGTAACCCCAAGTAACGTTTGCTGCGCAAGACCAGAATCCAGTCCATCCATTAATTGTGCAATTGCAGTGGGTTGATCACCCGCTGGAGAATAATCAGATACAAGACTAAACAGCTTACTCATTACATATATCCGTAATAACAATACTGGCTATCATTGTGAGCACCCACCCAATAATGTCAATACTGGTCAAGTTCATGCATTAAAAAACAAATCAAAAATGGAGTATA
>CAMQXY010000019.1 GCA_947039005.1 uncultured Photobacterium sp. | reverse complement strand
GTCGCCAATCCACGATGGACCGATGATTAAAATTTTAGTCATAAATAATTTACCGAGTTAATGGTATTTGTTGTTTTTATTTTTAATTCACAGTTATTCTGAATTACTTATTTCAATAAGCGTTCAAAAAATGCTAGATGTTGTTGTGCCGTATTTTCAACAGAAAGCGTGGAGGCAATGTAGTTTTGAGCTTTAAGCCCCATTGTTTTTGCTTCATTGTGATGATGATAAAGGTAGTTAATTTTATTTGCAATTGCATGGGCGTTATTGGTTACAACTACAAATCCGGTGACGCCATCTGTTACGATTTCTGCGTTGCCACCAGTAGTGGTAACAATTGAGGGTATGGCCATAGCCATCGCTTCAATGACTGTTTTCGGTAGACCTTCACCACTGATAGATGGTTGAATTTGTACATCAGCAGCAGCCATGAGTTCTGGCACATCTGTGCGGTAGCCTAGAAAGTGAATATTGTTAGGATAAGGGGCTTGTTGAGCCAGTTGCTGATTCGTAGCTGTATCAATCCCACGTCCAGCCAGTAATAAATGAATATTCGGCTCTTTTACTAGATATTGCATCGCTTCTAATAATACATGCACTCCTTTACTTGGTCGGGCGTTAGCAACACAAATAATAATAAAGTCATCAGTGGTAATATTAAGAGAGCTTAAATCGGCCGCTTGGGTTTGGTACCAGACCAGATCGTGACCTTTGTGAATAGCAACGACATTATCTTTGTTTGACCATACCTGATTACAAACATCCTCACGTACTTTATCCGCTACACATGAAACCCCATTTACACGGGGATGAAGGTGAGTTAAATACGCACTAGGATCATGACGGTATAAACCACCAACGGTACCTCGGTAAGTAATGAGTTTCGTTGTAGGAAAACCGATACAAGCAAAAGCCGCGTTTGGAATGGTTCGAGAGTTGGTTGCGTAAACGATATCGTAGTGGCTTTGTTTGAGTTCATGGCGAAGTCGTTTAATTGTATTACAGCATATTTTTTTTGTTGGGTAAGCATCAATGACGGTTAAGCCTTGTTCTAGAAACCGTGCCACATAATCGGCATTACCTTGAGTAACAACTGTCACTTGATGACCTTGTTGCGCTATTGCTATGAACATTTCGGCTTCAGGTCTAACGCTGTTCCATGCATCCATGTATGAACTGAATACCATTATTTTCATTGTAGATCTCAATCTTTGGCGAGGGGAGGTTGATATGTGCTCTCAAGCACTTTTATAGGTTACAATACACGAAAATATTATGAAATATTGGGTTGATTTTTTATAGTATAAATAATCGTTTTTTAAGTATATAAAGCGGTTATTAAAAATAGCAAACCAACCATTGTTTTTACTATTAATGGGTACAACGGGTTATTTAAAGGATATGATGAAAGTACTTCTTATTAGTCTCGCGTCTTCAACAACAAGAAGAAATAATGCAGTAGCAATACTAAACAGATACGGTATTCGCTATGATATTATTAATGCTGTTGATGGACGATTAGGGGGAGACCCATTATTACAGCATTATGATGAAATTGGTTTTATTCGTCATCGAGGTCGCAGGCGCTAGCTGGAGAGTTAGGTTGTTATGCGAGTTATATATTAGCCTGGCAACAGGTCATTAAGCTTGATCAGCCTGTTGTTATTCTTGAAGATGATTTTATTCTTCGAGATGATTTTTGTGCGTTAATTGAAGTGGCTAAATTATGGATGAATAACCATCCTTTTATTCGACTAGAGCCATGGGAAACAAAACTTTTTTATTCTGTTGCTCAGCAGGATGAGGTTAAGTTAGTTAAATTCTTAAAGGTACCTCAATGTACAACGGGCTATTTAATCTCTTCACAATGTGCGCAGGCATTTTTGGATGCAGTGAAAAAATGATATTACCTGTAGATGTGTTTATTCGTAATACATATTTACATCGACAAGCGATTTATGGACTTGATCCGGCACCTATAAAACCTTGTGATGATAAACATTCTACGATAGGTTGCCGTAAGCAAAAAATGATGCAGCCACAAGTAAGAATGAAAAAGTTAATAACACGATTATATTCTAGTGTTTTATGTGCGTTAGTTAATATAACGTCGAAGTAAGTGGCATTATACCAATTCTATTAATTAAGTGGTCAGCTTTACCCTATCCCTTGAACATAAGAGCATGGCTCTATTTTTACCTCTTTGTAACCTAATATTAGTACATAAATTTTTTTGATTGGTATTATCATAAAACAGTTAAGATTAGAACGACTAAAAATTTATTGAGATTTCAGTGAATGAGTTTGCTGAATTTTATTGCGTAACTAAGTACCAATAAACAAGTTATCGGGAATTTTTAGTTTTGTGTTGATTAAACATCAATGACTTAGTTATAAATAATTTACCTTTAACTACTTATGAGTGTGATTAAGTTTTATATGAGTGCAGTAAAAAGAGTAAAAGCGGGATGGCGTTTAATCCGTAATAAAGTGAAAGCATTAAAACTGAATATTTATCGGGAAATATACGATAAGCGTGTGCAAAAGAAAGATTTTGATCCATCGATGATCAAATCGGTTTTACTCTTACGGTGGGATAATAAATTAGGTGATGCCATCATGTGTGGTGGATTCATTAAGGTGTTGCGGCAGTATCGTCCTGATATTCATATTACTGTATTAACGGGGGCGACGACTCAATCTTGGTTAGAGAAAGCGGCTCCTGCTGATGACTATATTCTTTATAGTAAAGCTAAAAGAAAGCAAATAATTGTCGATAACGTGGGTAAATTTGATTTATTTATCGATCTTGGTACGTACTGTGACCATAAAGATTTGCGTTTATCGTCTCAATTTAAAGCTCTGCATTATCTAGGGTTTAATAAACAGCAATATAATTTATTTGATGTTGAAGTTGAATCGCAATATATCCATTTTAAAGATAGGTATATTGCTGCAGCACAACACCTTATTATTCAAAAGGTTCACACTCAATGCTCGTTACCTATTGCTGATTTTAGTCAATCGCGTATTGCTCTACAGCAATTTATTAATCAATCACAGCAAAATTGTAAGCATGTGGTTGGTATTAATTTTTTTGGTTCGAGTAAGTATCGCCGATTTTCATTTGAGCAAGCGAAGGTATTAATCTGTAAATGGCGTCAGCAGTTTCCTGATGATTTATTGATGATTATACCAACCCCTGGAGAGGAACGATTTATTGAAGCGTTAGTTGTGGCTGTAGATGACAAAATGGTTATTTCACCTAAGCAGCCAGCTAGTTTTGAAATGTCGTTAGCTATTATTGATATTGCTGATTTTACCTTTACTCCAGATACTGCGGTAGTACATATGGCGTCAGCACTCAATAAACCAGTGATTGGTGTTTATCGTCACAACATGCAAAATTATGAAGAATGGAAGCCTTTAGGAAAGTATTCGCAACGTTTGCTCAATCGTAAACCTTTCAGCGATAATGATTGTGTCCCTGTACATGAGTTTGATTGGCAAGATTTAGTCTTGGCTCGCGCAAGTATCTTAAAGGCATTAGCATGAGAATTGATTTTTTGTTGTTATGTAAATCATGGAGTAGATCATAACGCATTTCACTTTTCCAAGTAGTACGATGTGGAATACCTACAACAAAAGGGATCAATACTGATTTAGCTGAATTGAAGCGCCAGCATAAAATTAAACGCTGCATAGCTGAGCGGTATTTTAATGGTTTCTTTCTGGCATGCGTGGCTATACCGTTTTTCTCCTGCTCGTTGCTGTTACATCAATGATACAATTTGGATGTTATTTTTATTTTTAATTAACAGTTAGTCAGCACTATTTTTTAATAAACACTCAAAAAACAAATGTTGCTGTGCGGTATTTTCAACGGAAAGCGTAGTCGCGATATAGCGCCGCGCTTTTGTTGTTATTATGTTGATAAATATAGTTAATGTTATCATAAATTACGTAAGTATTATTAGTTTTAACAACAAACCCACTGACACTATCCTTTACTATTTCAGCATTATTACCCGTAGTTGTAACAACTGAAGGTATAGCCATTCCCATCGCTTCAATGACGGTTTTTGGTAGACCTTCACCCCTGACTGAGGGTTGAATTTGTACATTTGCTGCTGCCATGAGTTCCGGCACATCAGTTCGGTAGCCTAGAAAGTGAATATTACTAGAGTAAGGTGCTTGTTGGATTAATTGTTGATTAGCGGCAGTATCAATACCACGACCTGCCAGTAATAAATGAATATTAGGCTCTTTCTCTAAGTACTGCATTGCTTCTAATAGTATATGTATCCCTTTACTTGGACGTGCATCCGCAATACAAATAATAACAAAGTCATTTGCGCTAATATTAAGAAAGCTTAAATCAGCTGCTTGGGTTTGGTACAAGGATAAGTAGTGACTTTTATGAATCGCCACTACATTATCTTTGTTTGACCATACCTGATTACAAACATCCTCACGTACTTTATCTGCTACACATGAAACCCCATTTACATGAGGATGAAGGTGAGTTAAATACGCACTAGGATCATGACGGTATAAACCACCAACGGTACCTCGGTTAGTGACAAGTTTTGTGGCAGATAAACCGATACAAGCAAAGGCAGCATTTGGAATGGTTCGTGAGTCGGTTGCTTAAACAATATCGTATTGGTTTTTCTTGAGTTCATGGCGAAGACGTTTAATGGTAGTACAGCATATTTTTTTGTTGGGTATGCATCAATAACGGTTAGAGCTTGTTCGCAGAAACGGGCTACATAATCAGCATTACCTTGCGTTATAACAGTGACTTGATGACCTTTTTGTACTATTACAATGATCATTTCCGCTTCAGGTCTAACGCTGTTCTATGTATGAACTGAATACTAATATCCTCATGCTTTTCGCTCTCTCATTGAAATACTTACCGCAAGGAAAATTACGGTTACTAATGAATAAAATATAATACCTGAGGTATGACGGAACATGGCTTGAGTGAGGCAATAGCCCATCATCATAATCACACTAATAGCACCGCATTGGTTTATCATTTTTTGTTTAGGTAAATCACAAGTTTTATGATTTTTAATGAAGATCCCGAGAGGAATTAAGAATATTGCCAGCAGTGCAGTTAAACCGATAATTCCACGTACCGATAAATCTTCTAAATATTGATTATGAGAGTGTGAATCTAAAAATAGGCTAATGACTTCGGCATTCACAAGTCCTTCTTTACTCCAGAGTTCTCTTAAAGCTTTCCTTCCTTGATAACCCGCGCCAATAATCGGATGTTGTTCTGTGGTGTAAATTGCACTTTTCCATAGTTCAAAGCGTACACCCAATGACGATGTTTCATCAGCACCTTGTTGGTATTGACTTATTTCTTGGGTTGCTGATTGTAGACGTGTCATTATTTTAGTATTTTGGCTGAGTGAAAATAAAGCAACAGCTAAAACAAAAATACTTAAACAAGCTGTTTTTTTTGTAATAAATTGTCGATTAGTTACAACTAGATAAATGAGAGCTATAGGTAAGAATACCCACCCACCGCGACTACCAGAAAGAAAACTAGCAAAGATGCCTAATAATGCTGCAATTAAGCAAAATATAAATTTCCACCATGATTTCAGAGTTAAGTAATAGATGCTAATTGTTAGACTAATTAAACCTAATGTCATCGCCATATTACCTGATTGGATAGGCATGTAACCTTTCAGGGATGGGTGAATTGTTTTAAAAGTATCATCAAATGCACGGCCAAGTTTAAAATCATAAATATGAATAATTGCCACGATTCCAGCAATGATGGAACCAATGATAAAACCTGTGGTTAGGATATTTGTTTTTGGTGGATATAGCAGTAGCAATAAGAAAATAGGTAAGATTAAAACAATACGGCTAGGATGGTCGATTTCAGAAAAACTACCACCATAATAAAGTGTAGATGCGACATAAGTTAGGAAGTAAAAGATAAAGCTACCAATAACCCATTTCACTTGTTTCGTGTAATTGATTTGTTTGAACTGCCAACAAAAGCCAAGCGCTACAATTAATAAAAAAATGGGTGGTAAATTATAACCGTTACCGTATGCAAGGCATAAAACAGGGAAGCTTGCTACAAGCAAGCTTATGATTGTATTGCGATCTATTGGGGTTCGTATGTTCATGTTATTTTTTAGCCTGATACGGATTTTCATTATTCGGACGTGTCTTCAATAAACGTAGAATCCACATGTATTGTTCTGGGCGCTGATTAACGTATTGTTCAATACATTGATTCATCATCCGTGCATCTTGTTCTTCGGTTTCTGCAGGGAAGGGCAGGGCAGGATAAAAATCCAACTCATACATACCGGTTTCACTGTTGTACATTGCAAATAACGGCACAATTTTGGCGCGACTTAACTTTGATAAGCGACCAAGACCTGCCATGGTTGCTTTAGTGGTACCAAAGAAATCAACAAACACGCTGTGCTCTGGGCCTAAATCTTCATCGGGTAGGTAATACCCTAAATAGCCTTCACGCACTGATTTAATAAATGGTTTGATGCCGCCACTACGTTCATAAACACGACCACCGTATTGCACCCGTTGACGGTGCATTAACCAATCTGAAACTTGATTTTTTTGTTTTTTTGCCATCGCCGATACAGGTAACCCGCGCGAAGCAAGTAGTACTGCAGGGATATCAATCGCCCATGTATGCGGTACTAATAAAATCACACTTTGTTGTTGCTCAGTGAGACTGGTGAGGTTGTCCATACCGCGAATAACCGTATGTTGCTCAAGCCACGCTTTATTACGGACAGAGAGTGAGGCGAAGCCCGATAGAAAACTGCCCGCGGTGATTAAATTTTGCAGTAAAATGTGTTCGCGTTCAGCATCTGATTTTTCAGGGAAGCACATTTTAAGGTTCACGCGTGCGCGATGATTAGCGCCACTCTTTAGTTTGATAGCTTGTTTTGCAAAAACTGTCGCTAGTGAGCGTCGTGCACCATGAGGCAGTAAACTTAATAGTGAAGCTATCATCACCGCGAGCCATGTTCCCCAATAACGCGGGTGCACAAAAGACCACTCAAACTGAGGGTTATAGGCTTGCTTGTCGTAATGGTTTTTAGTCATATAAATTACGTCTATCTCACGAAGTTATAGTGTTGGCGAAGATCATGCCACAATGTATTTGAGTGCTTATGACTTAGTTATTATTGCGATTATCGACTTATATTCTACCTTTATTAAACAGTAGAGAAAATGACAACCTACCTAACTATTTGTCTTATGTATCAATATTGATAAGTTATTCATTTGATGAAGATGATCGCTATTTCTAGGATTAAATAAAGGCATGTATTTTATTGCCTCACTAAGATGATAAACACCAAATTATGATAACATTATATTCAGTGCAAGGGCGAAGGATGATAATAAAATGAAAACCCGCGATCGAATTATTCATGCAGCATTAGCGTTATTTAATGAACACGGTGAACCTAATGTGACCACCAATCATATTGCTGCTAATTTAGGGATCAGCCCTGGTAATTTGTATTATCACTTTCGTAATAAAGAGCAAATTATTCATTGTATCTTTGATCAATACGCCATTGATTTAAAAGTTAGTTTTGAGCCTGTTGATGTAGCAGAGGCAATAGAGGCTAGCTTATTACGTTATCTTGATGCGGTGTTTTTATTGATGTGGCGTTACCGTTTTTTCTATGCCAATTTACCCGATATTTTACGTCGAGATGCGGCTTTACAAAATAAATATTTGGCGGTGCAAACTCAGCTGCAGGTGAATATTAGTCAAATAATGATCAATTTTCGTGATGCGGGTCTGTTGGCATTAGCGGATGTTGATCTTAAAGTGCTGGCGGATACATTAAAACTGGTGGCTTCATCGTGGATCAGTTATCAAACCACTCAAGTAGCGGGTGCTAAAATTACCCAAACCGTGATTTATCATGGTGTCCAGCAGATGCTGAATATCGTGCGCCCATTGGCGACCGAGCTTGGTCAGCAGCGGGTAACAACATTGCAGCACTATTATTTAAAACAAGAACAACAGTATTTAGAACAACAACAAAAGATCACTAATAGTGAACTGTAATTTAAAAAGGTTGGTCTGATGACCAACCTTTTTTCGTTTTAGAGGTTAATTTAGCGTGTTAACCATGGACGTGGATCAACTGGGGTGCCTTTACGGCGGATCTGGAAGTACAATCCTGGTTGTTCTTGACCACCACTGTCACCCACTAAGGCTATCGGTTCGCCGGCTTGAACGGTATCACCAATCTTTTTGAGTAAAGTTTGGTTATAACCGTAGAAACTCATATCACCTTTACCATGATCAATCGCGATCATTAAGCCGTAACCCCGTAGCCAATCAGCAAAGACCACTTTACCAGAGTAAATTGCTTTCACCTGACTACCAATCGGTTGGCTGATCACCATCCCTTTCCAATGCAGTTCACGCTGTAATGGCGCACCATAGTTGTGCAGGATAGGACCTCGCAACGGCCATACCAGCTTACCTTTGTGGCTGGATAAGCCATCCATAGGAACTTGCATTTTTGCGTAGCGTGCATTGAGCTGTTTCGCTTGTGCTTCTGCAATCGCTTTCGCTTTTGCTTCTTTGGCGGCGACAATTCGGGCTTGAGCTTCAGCTTCTGCTTTAGCGCGCGCTTCAGCTTCTGCTTTCGCACGTGCTATGGCTTCAGCTTTCGCTTTTGCAATTGCAGCTGACATATTTTGTTCATCGGCGCGTAAGTCAGCTAATGCTTCAGTATTAGTATGAATTTGCGATTTTATTTTATTAAGCGTTAGTTGGCGTGATTGTTGTTGGCCATCAAGTTGCTGCTTTTGTTGATTAAGCTCGGTGAGTGCTTGTTGCTGTTCAGTTTTTTGTTCAGCAAGTTTATGAATTTTAAGCTGTAATTCTGTTTTGGTCGCATCCAGTGCATCAATGGCGGTGGCACGCGCTTTACTGACATACTCGGCATAAGTTGTCATGCGATCTAATTTCTCTGAATTCTCACCACTGAGAAGGTTAGCGATATCACTGTTATTGCCTTGACGATATTGGGCGTTAATTAAGGTTTTTAGAACGCCAAGTTGCTGTTGTTGCTGTTGTTGAAGGTGTTGCTGTTGCTGTTCAAGCTTGGTAATTGACTGTGTTATTGTCGCTAGCAAGCCATTAGTTTGGTGGATTTTATTAGCAGTTTGAGCGATATCCAGTTCGTGTTGTTTAAGTTGTTTTTGTAAAGCAGCATAGTTTTGCTGTTTACTGTCGAGCTGATTTTTTTGGCGTGATATTTCCTGTTTTACGCCATCAAGCTGTTTTTGACTGGATGCTGCACATGGGGCTGCAAATACCACGCATAGAAAAGCGCCAGTGCATAAAGCACTGGCGCGGATTTTTAGGTTGAGGTGTCTATTGATAATATCCCGCATGGGATAATTATTTCAGATTGTATAGCACCTGACCAGACATCTCTGCAGGGATTTCGATATCTGTTAGCGACAACATGGTTGGGGCTAGATCAGATAGCTTACCGTTTGGCTTAAGATCGAGGTCTTTATTACCTACGTAAATTAATGGTACCGGTAAGTTAGTGTGTGCTGTATGGATACCACCTGTTTCAGGGTTAACCATCATTTCAGCGTTACCGTGGTCGGCAGTAATTAATAACTGACCATCCATTTCTTTAATTGCAGCAACAACTTGACCAATACAGCTGTCTAGTGCTTCACATGCTTTAACCGCCGCATCGTAAACACCAGTGTGACCAACCATATCACCGTTAGGGTAGTTACAGATAATAACGTCAAACTCACCACTTTTAATTGCAGCAACAAGTTTTTCAGTTAGCTCTGGTGAGCTCATCTCAGGTTGAAGATCGTAAGTCGCTACTTTTGGAGAAGCAACCAATGAACGTGATTCGCCTTCAAACTCGTCTTCTTTGCCGCCGTTAAAGAAGAAAGTAACGTGCGCGTATTTTTCTGTTTCAGAAATACGTAGCTGTTTTTTACCTTTCTTCGATAGCCACTCACCTAAGGTGTTCTCTAGGCTTGCTGGTGCAAACGCAGTGGTCAGTTCAATATCTGCTGCATATTGGGTTAGCATCACAAAGTCAGCTAATTGTGGGAACTGCGCACGCTTAAAGCTAGTGAAGTTAGGCTCGAAAGTACGAGTGATTTCACGCGCACGGTCAGCACGGTAGTTCATGAAGATAACGCTATCGCCATCAGCAATGAATGCCGTTTCTTGGTTTTCAGTGCGTAGTTCGGTTGCTTTAACGAACTCGTCGTTTTCGCCACGCTCGTAAGCTGCCGCTAGGCCTTCAGTTGCATTAGCGAAAGTATATTCACCTTTTGCAGCAGTAAGCAGGTTATAAGCAACTTCAACGCGATCCCAGTTATTATCACGATCCATTGCGTAGTAACGACCGACTAGAGAAGCGGTGCGGCCTTTACCTAGTTTTGCAAATAAGGCATCAAAACGCTCAAGAGAGTGTTGTGCGCTACGTGGTGGTGTATCACGACCATCAAGGAATGCGTGTAGGTAGATTTTCTCGGCGCCACGGTTAGCAGCCATTTCAATCGCTGCTGCAATGTGGTCTTCGTGGCTGTGTACGCCACCTGGAGAAACTAAGCCAAGAATATGAACGGCTTTACCTGTATTCACTGCTTTATCAATCGCATTAACCAGTGCTTCATTTTCGAAGAACTCGCCATCGCCAATCGCTTTCGTGATACGAGTAAGATCTTGGTATACCACACGGCCAGCGCCGATATTAGTATGACCTACTTCAGAGTTACCCATTTGGCCTTCAGGTAGACCTACTTCTAGGCCTGACGCTGCGATAAGCGTATTAGGATTGTTCGCCATTAACGCATCCATTACAGGTGTGTTAGCGTTCGCAATCGCGTTATCAGCGTTATCTTCGCGGTAGCCCCAGCCATCTAAAATAACAAGTGCAAGTGGTTTCTTCGCAGACATATCCAGTCCCTCTTCGAATTAATAAAAATACATCAATTACCTTAATCGGCTCGGTGGATTAAGCGCTGTTTAAGGTAATTGAGATAGTAATTATTACGATTTTACTACAAAAGCACATTAAAGCAGTAGCGGTAGATGCAACTAAATAATGGGGTGCTTATTTATATCCTCCGACGAATATAGGCATTTATTGCGTGAAGTGTAAGTCCTAGATCACAGTTTTTTTCTATTTCATTGATAGGTCATCAGCCAATAAGCTTTTATACTCAAGGGCGCTGTTACAAGATCAGCAACCTAGGTATACTCACAGTCATTTTTTTAGACCGCAATATCATGGCTTGCAATAGCGAACCATGACAACAGAGTAAAATAAATGCATCAATATATTGAATTTCTAACTAGTAACCCTGTTTTATCATTGGCTTGGATTGGTATCGTTATTGCACTAATTAGCATGATGGTAAAAGAGAAAAATGCCAAATATAAAACCATTAGTATTAATGAAGCGACCACGTTGGTGAATAACGAAGAGGGTGTTTTTCTTGATATCCGTAATCGTGATGAATTCCGTAAAGGTCATATTGTAGGCTCAGTTCACATTTTACCAAGCCAAATTCAACGTCAAAACACGCCAGAGCTTGAAAAACACAAAGCAGCCCCAATTATTGTTGTATGTAAGACGGGTCAGACGGCACAAGAGACTGCAAACCAGCTTAGTAAAGATGGTTTTACTAACGTTAACGTTTTAAAAGACGGTCTTATTGCTTGGAATGAAGCTAACTTACCGCTTGTTGCAAGTAAGAAAAAATAATTTTATTCGATGTGATTTTGCAACCTGTTGGATGTGAAGTGACGATCTAAATTGATGCAGCCTGTGGAATGCACAGTTGCTAGTATAATTAATGGCTCGTGGTAGCGAGTATTTATAAAGGACTCCAAAAATGGCTGAAGCAGCAAATACCGAAGCACAACAAAACTTCCAAATTCAACGCGTATTCCTAAAAGATGTGTCTTTTGAAGCGCCAAATTCTCCAGATGTATTCCAAAAAGAATGGAATCCTGATGTTAAATTGGATCTTGATACTCAAAGTCGTGAATTAGGTGAAGGTGTGTATGAAGTTGTACTTCGTCTAACCGTAACAGTTAAGAACGAAGAAGAGAATGCATTCCTATGTGAAGTTCAGCAAGGTGGTATTTTCACTATTGCTGGTATGGAAGCACCACAACTAGCACATTGCCTAGGTGCATTCTGCCCTAACATTTTGTTCCCATATGCACGCGAAACAATTTCTAGCCTAGTGGTTAAAGGTACGTTCCCACAATTGAATCTTGCACCAGTAAACTTTGATGCATTATTCATGAACTACTTAGAAAACCAAGCTGAAGCAAATACTGCTAACCCAGAAGCTTAATTTGTAAAAGTGACCAATATAATGAACGTGAATAATACGATTTCGATGGCAGTGTTAGGGGCTGGATCTTACGGGACAGCATTAGCAATTGCATTAGCCAGAAATGGTGCCAATGTCATTTTGTGGGGCCATGAGCCGCACCATATGGCGCAGTTGGAGATCGATCGTGCCAATGAAGCGTTTCTGCCTGGGGTGAAATTTCCTGATTCGCTGATATTAACCTCAGATTTACAAGCCGCCGTTGAAGGTAGCCGTGATGTGTTAGTGGTCGTACCCAGCCATGTATTTGGTGGGGTATTAGCACAAATGAAACCTTTCTTGCGCCCAGATTCTCGTATCTGCTGGGCAACAAAGGGATTAGAACCTGACACTGGGCGTTTACTTAAAGATGTGGCGGTTGAGGTGTTGGGTGAACACATCCCATTAGCGGTGTTATCAGGCCCTACATTTGCAAAAGAACTTGCTGCCGGTATGCCAACGGCGATTGCGGTGTCTTCACCTAATGCTGAGTTTGTGGCTGATCTACAACAAAAAATCCATTGTGATAAAACATTCCGTGTTTATAGCAACAGTGATTTTATTGGGATGCAGCTTGGTGGTGCGGTGAAAAACGTGATCGCGATAGGTGCGGGTATGTCAGACGGTATTGGCTTTGGTGCCAATGCACGTACGGCACTTATTACCCGTGGCTTAGCTGAAATGTGTCGTCTGGGCGCTGCACTTGGTGCACAACCTGAAACCTTTATGGGGATGGCAGGTTTGGGTGATTTGGTACTGACATGCACTGATAATCAATCGCGGAATCGTCGCTTTGGATTAGCACTCGGTCATGGTTGTAGTGTTGAGCAAGCGCAACAGGATATTGGTCAAGTAGTAGAAGGTTATCGCAACACTAAAGAAGTGTGGTTATTAGCTCAACGTCATCAGGTTGAAATGCCGATCACTGAACAGATTTATCAAGTGCTTTATCTTGGTAAAGATGCTCGCGAAGCAGCAAAAGACTTACTCGCACGCGAGAAAAAGTACGAATAAAGTTGCTTGTTGAGGGCGATAACTGGTATCTATTAAATAACGCGAGCTTAGGCTCGCGTTATTTTTTATATCTATACTAGAATACAATAACGTTCAGTTTTCTGATTATGTAACGTTATGCTATTGATGTTGCCTACTAATCCATTGATTAATGATGGTATGGGTATGATCCACCTAATGAGTAAAGCCGAGGGACTTGTGAAGGAATGTCAACAATATCAACTATGGCGCGCGATTGAGCAGGAAGCACGATTGCAGGCCGAACAAGAACCTATGCTTGCCAGTTTTTATCATGCCACCATTATTAAGCATGAAAATTTAGCCTCAGCATTGAGTTATATCTTAGCCAATAAACTGGCAACACCCTCAATGCCTGCGATGGCAGTACGTGAAGTCATCGAAGAAGCGTTTGTGAGTGATAGTAATATTGTTGAAGCGGCAGCTTGCGATATTCGAGCGGTTGTCGAGCGCGATCCGGCAATAGATGCTTACTCTATTCCATTACTCTACCTTAAAGGCTGTCATGCTCTGCAAGGGTATCGAGTCGCGAATTGGCTGTGGAAACAAAACCGTAAAGCGTTAGCGGTGTATTTACAGAATCAAATATCGGTTGCTTGTCAGGTTGATGTTCATCCTGCGGCACAGATTGGTTGTGGCATCATGTTTGACCATGCGACAGGGATCGTGATTGGTGAAACGGCAGTGATTGAAGATGAAGTATCAATTTTGCAAGATGTGACCTTAGGCGGTACCGGTAAAGAAAGTGGTGATCGCCACCCTAAAATTCGCCAAGGAGTGATGATAGGTGCTGGTGCCAAGGTACTCGGCAATATTGAAGTGGGTGTGGGAGCTAAAATTGGTGCTTGTTCGGTAGTGTTAGAGCCAGTGCCTCCGCATACGACCGTTGCTGGTGTCCCCGCGGTTATTATTGGTCGCCCTAAAACCGCCAAACCTGCGACCGAAATGGATCAGCAATTTAATGGCAGTGACGATCTTTTCACTCATATTGATTAAGTAATAGTATTGGCGTTATAACGAATCAAGGCGATCAAATGATCGCCTTGGTTGTTTTTATTTGGCAAGAGTAATTAACTGTTTTAGATCGCACCATTAAAATCTAACTGACGCCAAGCTTCAAAGGCAATGATCGCCACGGCATTGGATAAGTTTAAACTACGGCTATCGGGCTGCATTGGAATACGAAGCCGTTGTTCTAATGGCAAGCTCGCAATAAATTCAGCGGGTAGGCCGCGGGTTTCTGGGCCAAATAACAGTACATCACCTTCACCAAATTTCGCATTAACATGGTAATTAGTCGTTTTAGTGGTGCAAGCAAAAATACGGCGTCCCGCCATCGCTTCCATAAAGGCTTCAAAGTTTTTATGGCGATAAACATGGGTTAGATCGTGGTAATCCAAACCAGCACGACGCAATTTTTTTTCTTCTAAATCAAATCCTAGTGGCTCAATTAAATGTAAATTGGCACCACAATTAGCACTAAGGCGAATAATATTGCCAGTGTTGGGGGCGATTTCAGGTTCGTATAACGCAATATCAAACATAGTTATTCAGCTTTATTTGGTGCAAAAAGAAGCCATATTGTGACAAGCGTAACGTCAACAAGCAATCATCTTTATGCGAGAGGTTAACCTTGAGGTTTAACGGGCTAACGGTAATGTCATGCTGATCCGCAAACCACCGAGGGGGCTTGAGGTTGCTTTGATACTACCGCTATGTTGACGAAGAGCGCTTTCCGTTATTGCTAATCCTAATCCCGTACCGCCACTACTGCGATCGCGGGCGGTTGAAACGCGATAAAACGGGCGAAAAATATCATCAAGTTCATCAGCGGGTACTCCCTCACCATTATCATCAATCGTGATCAGTAATTGCTGCTGTTGTGGGGTAAACGTAATCTCAATCACATCATTACCGTATTTAATCGCATTGCGGATCACGTTCTCTAGCGCACTGATCAGTAGATTCGGATTGCCTTTTAACGGCCAAGCTTGAAGCTGATTATAGGTTAAGGTTTTATGATGTTGATCAGCTTCAAAACGGGCATCTTCTAACATTTCATACCAGAGACTATGGCTATCAACGATTTGCTGTTGTTGGTGACTATTGACCTGCATCCGTGATAATTCTAATAGTTCACTGATCATTTTTTCTAATCGTTCCGCTTCGGTATCAATCCGCGATAACTCACTACTTTGACCTTGTTTACGCTGTGCCAGTGCGGTTGCCATTCGTAATCGTGTTAATGGTGAACGTAATTCATGGGAAATATCAGATAACAACCGTTGTTGACCACTAATAATGTTATTTAAGGCATCTACCATTTGATTAAAACTGGCACCCGCTTGTTTAAATTCTTCAGGGCCTTGCTCTAAGGTTGGATCTGCTTCAAATTCTCCTCGCGCAACCCGTTCAGCGGCTTGTTGTAAGCGTCGTGCAGGACGAGTTACCGCCCATGCCAGCCATAATAAAAATGGCGTACTGACAAGCATAGTAAACAGTAATAATTTAAATGGCTTATTCATTATCTGGACGAAAAAAGGAGGATCACCGCGCCATACTTGACCACGATACATAAACAGCTGTTGGTGGTCGGTGGTGATCATAAATGGGCCTGCGAGTAACCACCGTCCATATAATCGTTGTTGGGGTTTATCAGGATTATCAGCAATGGTGATAAAATTACGTAGCGCCTTGGTGTGTTTTTGTGGCGCAATAATATCGCCATCAACGGTGGTGAAATAGAGCTGACTATTATGATTATCACGGCGCTTAGTCAGTGTTTTTATTTGTGCAATGAGTTTAGCTTCGTTAGGCGATGGGTGATCAGCTAAACGTTGATTGATTTGTAGTGCTTGTGATTGCAGCCGTTGTAATTGATTGGCTGGGATAGCTTGCAGTGAGCGTGGATCATATTGAAACATTAATACCAGTGTTACTACTACCACTAACAGTGTGGTCCAAAAAATAGCAAAGATACGTCCGTAGAGGTGAGTAAAACCGGGTACTTTCATTACATTGCCTCAACCAATAAATAGCCTTTACCGCGCAGGGTTTTTATCAGAGGTTTACCATCGCTACGAATAGGTAATTTTTTACGTAAATTAGAGACATGCATATCAATGGCGCGATCAAATTGTGCTAAGCGTTTGCCTAGCACTTCAAGGCTAAGTTCTTCCTTGGCAATAATTTTTCCTGGATGTTGAACAAAATAACTCAGTAATGCTAATTCTGTGCCTGTCATCTCAATCGGTTGTTGATGGTATAGCACTTCTTGTCGACCGGGATAAATAATCAAATCTTGGTAAACCAGACATTCACTGTGATTGGTTTTGGTGTCAGTTGTTGATTGAGTACGTCTTAGCACTGCTCGCATGCGTGCTAATAACTCACGATCACTAAAAGGTTTAGGTAAGTAATCATCGGCACCCAACTCAAGTCCAAGTACACGATCAATCTCATCGCCTTTGGCGGTCAACATCATAACTGGAGTCGCGTGTTTTTCTCGCAAACGACGTAACATTTCGGTGCCATTCATTTTTGGCATCATTACATCGAGTAAAATCAAATCAATACTGCTGTCAATTTTCGCTAAGCCTTCGATACCATTATTGGCTTCTTCTACTTCAAATCCTTCTAACTCAAGGATATCTTTGAGAAGTGCGGTCAGTTCTATATCGTCATCGACTAAAAGAATTTTTGCCATGGTACAGTCCTAAAATGTAATGTGAACACTCAAAAAAGTGGCTTTAGTATCGCTAATCTTTGTCTATACGCCAAGTTACTCAGTAGAGCTTTACGCTAGTTTACGTTAGCTAGACAGCGGTTTACTTTCTACGCGCTATGATATTTATCACGTCATCGCAGACGGCGACCTATTACATGATAAAGCTGGAGAAACAACCATGAAAATATTTAATAAAACACTTATTATTGCAATGGCATTACCATTAGCTCTCGGTTCGATGTCAGCTTTTGCCAGTCAAGATCATCACGGAAACATGAAGAAAGGCCATCATGGTGGCAAGATTTTTAGCCAGTTAGATCTTACCGCGACTCAAAAACAAGAAATGAAAACGTTACGTCAAGCTAACCGCAGTGAGTATAAAGCTCAGCGCGTAGAAAATCGTCAAGCGATGAAAGCGGATCAGCAGCAACTTGATAAGTTAGTGTTAGCGAGTAATTTTGATGAATCAGCCGTGCGCGCTGTAGCTGAAAAAATGTCGCAGCAGCAAGTTGAGCGTCGAGTGGCGATGTTAGAGCAGCGCCATAAAATGTTAAATATTCTTACCCCAGAACAAAAGCAAAAGTATGTTGAACTAAAACAACAACAATCAGAGAAACACTTTATGCGCTTAGAGACTAAAAAAGATCAATAATTAAAGCGATTTAAGTGTTTCACGGTATGCATTAGCCATAGTATTTACTATGGCTTTTTTCGTTTTTGATATTAAGTTTCTTATTCAATGATTTTTTTTTGATCTTTACTCTGAAATGGTATGAGAACAAGGCAGTAATTGTATTTTTATGGTAGGTTTTGTTATTAATTTTTAATATAAAACAGCTATACTGCGTGATATTAACTATTGCCACCATTTCCTCAATTATTTATTAACGCTGCCACTTATTATGAGTTGTTATCGGTTTATCTGAAAAATTATAAAAATAATCATGATGACGGATGATAAGTATTAGGCAACGGGGAAGTGACGAGCTAGCGTGATATGAATCAACAAACTATTTCATTAAAATTGTAATATTCCTACAGAAGTAGGAATATTTCAGTTTTCGCGAACACAGGATGATAGTTATCGACTGTGATATCGAGTGGGGGAACCTCGGTATATCGTGTTGAATTTGATTTTTCAATTCCCAAAGTCAGAGGGTAACCATGATTAAGAAGATTGGTGTTTTGACCAGTGGTGGTGACGCACCTGGTATGAATGCAGCGGTTCGCGGCGTAGTTCGTGCAGCGTTGACAGAAGGTCTAGAAGTTTGCGGTATTTATGATGGCTACCAAGGCCTATATAACAACTGTATTAAACCGCTTGATCGTCAAAGTGTATCTGATGTAATTAACAAAGGTGGTACATTTTTAGGTTCAGCGCGTTTTCCTGAATTCCGTGAAGTGGAAGTACGTGAAAAAGCGATTGAAAACCTAAAGTTGCACGGTATTGATGCATTAGTTGTTATCGGTGGCGACGGCTCATATATGGGTGCGAAGAAGCTTACTGAAATGGGCTACCCTTGTATCGGTATTCCAGGCACGATTGATAACGATGTCGCTGGTACTGATTACACTATCGGTTACATGACAGCAATGAACACTGTTATTGATGCGATTGACCGTTTACGTGATACATCGTCTTCTCATCAGCGTATTTCGATTGTTGAAGTAATGGGTCGTCATTGTGGCGATCTAACGCTAATGTCAGCGATTGCTGGCGGTTGTGAGTACATCATTACTCCTGAAACGGGTCTTGATAAAGATAAATTGATCGCTCACATCAATAAAGGTATCGCTAAAGGTAAAAAGCACGCGATTATCGCAATCACTGAATTAATGACAGATGTTAACGCTCTGGCTAAATTTATTGAAGCTGAAACCGGTCGTGAAACACGTGCAACGGTATTGGGCCATATTCAACGTGGTGGTCAGCCTGATGCATTTGACCGTGTATTAGCATCTCGTATGGGTGCTTATGCGGTTGAGCTTTTACAACAAGGTGAAGGCGGTCGTTGTGTGGGCATCCAGTGTGAAAAACTGGTTCATCACGATATTATTGATGCGATTGAAAATATGCGTCGCCCAGTACGTGACGATTTATATGAATTGGCTGAAAAGCTGTTCTAAAATTACATTATTAACGTACTAAAATAAAAAGGTCGATAGTCATATCGGCTTTTTTTATACGCCGTTTTTAAGAGAGATCTTTATTTGCGACAATAAAAAGGCCACCCGTAGGTGACCTTGATTTTATCAATCATTAAGAGTGATTATTTTTTTGCTTCAGCTGCTGCTTTTGCGATTGCTGCAAAGCTTTTCGCGTCAAGCGCAGCGCCGCCAACTAGAGCACCATCGATGTCTGGTTGTGCGAAGTAAGCTGCAGCGTTTTCAGGCTTAACAGAACCGCCGTATTGGATCACAACGTTCTTAGCAACTTCTTCTGATTTCTCAGCAATGTGAGCACGGATTTGAGCGTGGATGCGTTGTGCATCTTCAGCTGTAGCCGCTTTACCAGTACCGATAGCCCAGATTGGTTCGTAAGCGATGATAGCGCCTTCAAGAGCTTCAACGCCTTGAGTGTTGATAACTGCGTCAAGTTGACGAGCACAAACTGCCATTGTTTCGCCAGCTTCGTTTTGCGCATCAGATTCGCCGATACAAAGAACTGGTGTTAGACCATTTTCTTTTAGGAAAGCGAATTTCTCAGCAACAAACTCGTCTGATTCGTGGTGGTATTCACGACGCTCAGAGTGACCGATGATGATATGAGTAGCACCGAATTCTTTCAGCATAGCTGGAGACATGTCGCCAGTGAATGCACCGCTGTTGTGTAGGTCAGAGTTTTGAGCACCTAGGATGATCGCGCTGCCAGCGTCAGTAAGCGTACGCTCAGCAAGATCAATGAAAAGTGCTGGTGGAGCAACTGCAACGTCTACGCCTGTAACGCCTTCAAGTTCAGCGTTAAGACCGTTCAGTAGAGCAACAACCATTTCTTTGCTGCCGTTTAATTTCCAGTTACCCATAACTACAGGATGGCGCATAGTTTTTCTCCAAATTAAAATGATGTAATTAACTTAACGACGTAAAAATATACCAGTCGTAACTGAATTTTTACTGTTCAAAATCATTAATGTGTTTGGTTGTACCCTTTTCAAGACAAAAAGTGAACTACAAATAGAAAATCATTTCAATATATGCGGTTTTTTGTCGCTTTTTTGTAACATTTTGGCGGAATTGTCCATCTTGGGTAAGCGTTGATTTCATCATTTTAATGGCAGTATTTTAGCTTGTTGTAGCAGCGATGGTGATTGGAGTGCTTGGTTGAAACGCTGTAATTGACGTTGTAATTCTTGTTGTAACAAGATGTTGGCGTGAAGTGGGTTTTTCGCGTGGCTAATGAGTCGATCAATATGACTTTGTTGAGCCCGTAATCGTGGTTGCATACTTGGGCTGGCTTGAGCAATGGTTTGTTCAATTAACCGCTGGCGCAATACTTCAAATTGTTGGGGGTCTGTTGCGGCGAGTTGCATCAGTTGGTCAAAATCAGGCAGTGATTGCATTCGCTATTCCTTGGTTTGATTCCTTCCTTCTATAATGATAGTCGATAGCAGTGGTGGGTGTTGATATCACTGTGGTGATTGAGCCCGCTTGTTCAGGCTCAATAATGTTAACTGTCAATGCTGATTAATTATTCAAGATTCAATTACCAGTAATGCTCCATGGTAATTTGACCGGGCTTACGCCGCAGGTTTTTAGCCAGTCCTTTCGCTTCTAGTATCGCTTTAGTATCTCGTACCATTTGTGGATTACCACACAGCATGACTTGGCTATGTTCAGCACTTAAATATAAGCCCACATGACGCTCTAATAAACCATCAGCAATCGCTTGTGGTATTCGTCCAGTTAAGCATAGTGGCGCAGGCTCACGGCTAACAAAGGGCTGCACAATGAGTTGATCGCCATACTGTTGTTTAAGGGCACTGATTTCAGCTTGATAGCTCAGATCGGCGGCATAGCGTACGGCATGAATAAGAATAATTTTACGGTATTTATGCCACACCTCTTTTTGACCCAAGATCGACAAATAAGGTCCAATTGCGGTGCCTGTGGCAAATAACCATAAGTGCTGACTGGTCGCGACTTCATCAAGGGTGAAAAAGCCGCTGGCTCGGGCAGATATTTGGACAGTATCACCTTCTTGCAAAGCATGTAATCGTGGTGATAGAAGCCCATCAGCAACGCGAGTTGCATAAATTTCAATATCAGTGTGTTGGGGCGGGTTAACAAACGAGTAGGCACGTTGGATCAAGTTATCACCGATCATTATTCCGAGCTTGGTGAATTGCCCCGCTTTAAACGGTTCAATATTCGCTCGTAGCGATAAACTGAATAAGTCTTGGTTCCAGTGACGGTTAGCAATAACTTGTGCAGGGATCCAATCAGCCATAGTGGCCTCCTCGTTATTTGGATGTTATTCGATAAGCACAGCGCCTTTGGCCTGTAATAATGTGTTCTTGACGTTGGATGAAGGTGTTCTCGCCTAATAATTGTTGAAAAATAGCCAGCTCAGAGTGACAAAGTGATGGGCAATGACTGGCAGCAAGACAAATAGGGCAATGATTTTCAACTAATAAAAAGCCATTATCGTCACAAATAAGTTCTGCCATATAGCCATCATGCTGGCGTAACTCAGTCAGTGTGACGAGCTTGCTTTTTAAATCAGAACAATCAGCAATGGCAGCTTGATAGTGATGTAATGTTTGTTGTTCACGTTGAGCAATGATGGCTTGTAGCCCTTGCTGACCGAATAAGTCGCTTACTGCATCCAGTGTTTGTACCGCAAGATCGCCATGATGATCACTAAAACGGTGGTGACCCTGAGACGTGAGTTGCCAATGGCGGGTTGGGCGTCCGATTTTCACTTTTACGTCATAAGAATCAACTAAACCTTGTTCTTCCATTGCTTGTAAGTGTTGACGGATCCCCATGGTGGTTAATTGGAATTTGTCGGCTAACACTTTAGCGGTAACAGGCCCATCACATTTGATGTGATAGAGAATTTTTTCGATAGTTTTCATAATCAGTCATCATTGTTGCTCTTATTATATTATGGGATCAGCTTATTAAATAAAGCAATATCTTTACAATATAATAATGAGTTAAAAGTAGGACTTCTTAGATTTAAGAATGGTTGTAATAGCATGCAGAAAGAGAGATGAATCAAGGCGAGGGTGATTTGATGGTTGATATAAAAAATGCACCGCAGTGCATTTTTTATGGTTGGTAGTAGAGCGTTATAGCGTATGTTGCTTAACCGCTTCATCTTGACGGGTAAGGTCATAAGTTGACTTTATACGACGCATGGTGCCGCATTTACCGCTGATCAATAGCGTTTCCGTGGTCGCCATATTACCTTGACGTTGAATACCTTCAACTAAATCACCCTTAGTGATACCCGTACCGGCAAAGATCACATCATTACTGCGCGCCATGTCTTCAAGACGCAATAATTTGTTTGGTTCAATGCCCATTTCTGCACAACGACGGATTTCCATCTCACCTAAGCGGCGATTTTCTTCAGTATCACCTTTTACATGGTGACGAGGCAGTAAACGGCCTTGCATGTCGCCACCTAATGCGCGAATAGCGGCAGCAGAAACAACACCTTCAGGTGCGCCACCAATGCAATACATCACATCAACATCACTTTCAGGGATGCAAGTAAGAATAGAGGCGGCAACATCACCATCAGGGAAGGCAAATACGCGCACACCCATGGTATGCATTTCAGTGATTAATTGATCATGACGAGGTTTAGCGAGAATAGTAACGACAAGTTCACTTACTGGCTTATTAAGCGCGTTAGCAATAGCCGCAAAGTTATCCGCTAATGGCTTATCAAGATCGATAACGCCTTTTGCTTGTGGGCCTACCACCAATTTCTCCATGTACATATCAGGGGCTTTTAGCAGGCTACCTTTTTCCCCCGCAGCCAGTACAGCAAGGGCATTATTTTGCCCCATTGCGGTCATGCGTGTGCCTTCAATTGGATCGACAGCAATATCAACCGCACAACCACCACAACCCACGTGCTCACCAATATAAAGCATCGGTGCTTCGTCGATTTCACCTTCACCAATAACAATCTCGCCATTAATATTGGTGTGGTTAAGCAGGGTACGCATCACTTCTACCGCCGCATTGTCAGCCGCAATTTTATCGCCACGGCCTAACCATTTGTGACCTGCAAGGGCTGCGCCTTCGGTAACACGAGCAAATGCTATTGCTAAATCGCCTTTCATGATAACTCCAAATATAGAAATGGGTGGGTGCAAGGGTGTAAAAATTCAGCGTAAATTCTAGCATAATTGGCTTGTTAACACGGTGGGAAATTAGATTGTCAACGCCATGGGTTGATGATCTAACGCAATACAATCAGCATTATATCGTGGCGAGCAAATAAAAAAGGTCTGCTATTACGAGCAGACCCTAAGCATTATTAAATACGATTATTCGTCGTCATCCTCTTCATCAAATGCCCAACCTTTAGCGCACTCAACCGCACGTTGCCAGCCGCGGTAACGACGGTTACGTTTTTTGTCGTCGCCACAAGGGGTGAAACTACGATCTAATTGTGACTTATGTTTGAGTTCATCAATGCTGTCCCAAAAACCAATCGCCAGACCAGCAAGGTAAGCCGCACCCAGTGCCGTAACTTCAGTAACGACTGGGCGGTGAACTTCAGTCGCTAAAATATCAGATTGGAATTGCATTAAGAAGTTATTGGCAACTGCGCCACCATCGACACGCAATATATCGAGTTTAATCCCAGAATCGGCTTGCATCGCATCAAGCACATCACGGGTTTGGTAAGCGACACTTTCAAGGGTGGCACGAATAATATGATTTGAATTAACCCCGCGAGTTAAACCGACAATCGCGCCACGGGCATACGGGTCCCAATAAGGTGCGCCTAAACCGGTAAAGGCGGGAACAACATACACCCCGTTAGCACTGCCGACTTTTTCTGCAAAGTATTCGGAATCGTTAGCATCACTGAGCAGTTTTACTTCATCACGTAGCCATTGAATTGAAGCGCCACCCATAAATACGGCACCTTCAAGCGCGTAAGCAACATCGCCTTTAGGACCACAAGCGAGTGTGGTGAGTAAGCCATTCTGGGAGGTGACTTTTTCTTTACCGGTGTTCATTAGCAAGAAACAACCAGTACCATAGGTATTTTTAGCTTGTCCTGCAGAGACACACATTTGACCAAAGAGAGCTGCTTGTTGGTCTCCTGCAATACCCGCGATAGGAATACGGGTACCGCCTTTACCACCGATATTGGTTTGGCCATAAACTTCAGATGAAGATCTTACTTCTGGCATCATTGACAGTGGAATATTCAGTGCTGTAAGTAGTTTCTCATCCCATTGCAAGGTGTTGATATTAAATAACATGGTGCGGGAAGCATTGGTGTAGTCAGTAACAAATACTCGACCTTGGGTCATTTTCCAAATTAGCCAAGTATCGACGGTACCAAATAATAATTCACCCGCTTCAGCTTGCTCACGTGCGCCTTCAACGTTATCAAGGATCCATTTAACCTTGGTGCCTGAAAAGTACGGGTCAACCACTAACCCTGTGGCTTCACGGATATAGTCAGTTAGACCTTGTTGTTTTAATTCTTCACACATGTCAGCGGTGCGACGACATTGCCACACGATAGCGTTATAAACAGGCTTACCGGTTTTTTTATTCCAAACAATGGTGGTTTCACGTTGGTTGGTAATACCAATCGCGGCCACTTGATCACTGCGAATACCCGCTTTGGCTAAGGCTTCAACCATGGTCGAACTTTGGGTGGCGTAAATTTCCAGAGGATCATGCTCAACCCAGCCCGCTTTAGGGTAGATTTGCGTAAATTCACGTTGTGACGAACAAACGATATTGGCATTGTGATCGAGCACCACTGCACGAGAGCTGGTTGTCCCTTGATCAAGTGCCACAATATATTTTCGTTCAGTAGTCATGATGCGTTCCTCGTTATCTTTATTATAGTAGAGTAGATATAAGCTAAGAGACGTGGTTACTGACCCCTAGAGCTTATTGCTGGATAAAATATTACGCTTCAACCTTTGGTGTATCAGTATTACCTTCGCATTTATTAGGCAGAGTACATTTGTTACCTGGCAGGTAAATTCCAATTAATTTTGGATATGCCCAGCCACCAAACAGAGCACCACAAATAGGGGCTAGAATGGGTACGATAAAGTAAGGGATATCTTTAGCGCCAGTCAGTGCGATATTGTCCCAACCTGCAAAGAAAGTCAGTAGTTTAGGACCAAAATCACGCGCAGGATTCATTGCAAAGCCCGTTAGTGGACCAAGAGATCCGCCAATTACTGCAATCAATAAACCAATCAGTAATGGACCCATTGCGCCACGAGGGGCACCATTTTTATCATCACCAATAGCTAAGATAGCGAACATTAATACTGCTGTAATCGTGAATTCAACCGCAAATGCGCCACCAAAACTTAAAGAGGGATGAGGATAGGTTGAAAAAATGGAGGCGGTATCAAGGCTCGCTACGGTGCCACGGACAATATTATGACTGGTCTCATAATCTGTAAATAAGTTGTTGTATAAGCTATAAATTAACGCTGCTGCGGCGAAAGCACCCAATATCTGCGCCATAATATACGGTAAAACTTTACGCTTATTAAAGCCATGAAAGCAGGCTAACGCGATGGTCACAGCTGGATTTAAATGCGCCCCTGAAACGCCTGCGGTCACATAAATAGCAATGGCAACGCCAAGCCCCCACATAATGCTTATTTCCCATTGACCAAAATCAGCTCCGGTTAATTTCATTGCTGCGACACAGCCGACACCAAAAAATATCAGTAGTCCAGTACCGATAAATTCTGCAAAACATTCACCGACGAGTGCATTGGGTTTTGAACTTGTCATATTGTCAGTCCTTTTGATGGTTTATGTAGGGTGTTTCGTTATTCTTATGCTCGATAATTTACAATAGTTGCTTTTTTTTAAAATCATAACGGCTCAAAAATGTGCGTTCGAGCATAAATTATTTTCTAAAGTGAGCGTTTTGTGGTTTTTTATTGTTGTGCTAGTCGTGGTGAGATCATAGATTGTGACACTAGCGATAGGTTCTCGTTGTGGGTCTTTGCTGCAACGAGGAAATATAAAATAGCGGCGCTAAATTATCATGGTAATGTGATGCAAAATTTGAGAAAGTTCGCAGTTGTTAAATTATGTATCGCAAAGTACTAACAGACGTTATTGTCATTACATGGCAGGTATTATTGGCTAAATAGACGGTCAATTTTGCGGTGTTTTATGATGAAATAAAGCGGATATTGGCTTACTTTGCAAAATTTATATCAGACTTGTATGATTTTCATTCATTTGAGCTAAAGCAATAGAAATGTAGATGTCAGCAAGTCATTGCCTCGTTAGAATAACAGGCAAATATGCATTTAACCCTGCTCGTAGTGCTTATCTTGAATTGTTAAGGTAAACATATGGGCATAGATCAGGTGAACAATATGTCTCTAGAAATGTTGGAAAAATTGGAAGCCAAAGTTCAAATGGCTGTGGATTCAATTTCTTTGCTACAAATGGAAATTGATGAACTAAAAGAAAAAAATGATAGCCTAGCTATGGAAGCACAAGAACTACGCTCTGGTCGTGAGAGTCTTGTTCAAGATAACGAAGCACTACGTGGTGAGCATAATGTATGGCAAGAGCGCGTACGTATGCTACTAGGTAAAATGGATAGCGTAGAATAATCGCGTATTTATTTTAATACGATTATCGGCTTGGTATACCATTCTCAAGAGAGTGATATGCCGAGCCGATGTTTTATTTATGCTAGCATCATCCCAATCGCAAATAAAAGATTGGTGATTAATGCACACTTAACCATGGTTGCCATCATGGGTCTAAGTGCGGCACCATCGGTAGAACGGTATACCTGACGGCCATGATTAATCAGTAGTGGCAGACTTAGAATAAATAACCATCCAAAGATCGACTTCACTTCTAATAGCGCAAATAAGCTAAAAAATATCACACTCGTAGAAAGTAATATGAGGTGGTATTTACGACCCCATAGTGGACCCATTCGCACCACTAAAGTTTGTTTGCCGCATGCTTTGTCGTTATCAATATCACGCAAATTATTAATATTGAGCACGCCAACCGCTAATAAACCACACGCTGTTGCAGGTAGCATGATCAATGAATCAATTTGACCTGCTTGTAAATAATAGGTCCCAGCAACGCCTAACCAGCCAAAAAATATCAGCACGGATAAATCACCTAGGCCACGATAACCATAAGGTTTATTACCGACGGTATAGGCAATGGAAGCGGCAATTGCCAATAATCCCAGTATTAAAAATCCAATAATATCATGGGGGTTTTTACACGCGATCAAAATTAAGGTTAAGCCACTGATGGCGGTAAGGATAATATTAATGATCATCGCTTTACGCATTGTTGCTGCGGTCACTAAACCTGATTGCATTGCTCGCTGTGGACCAAGGCGATCATCATTGTCGGTGCCTTTAACTGCGTCGCCATAATCATTGGCAAGGTTAGATAGGATTTGCAACAACAGGGCCGTTAATAAAGCGAGTGCGGCAATGCTAGCAGAAAAACTGCCATGCCATTTTGCTACTGCACTACCACATACAATCGATGCGATGGCGAGGGGTAACGTTTTTGGTCTTGCGGCATCTAACCAAATTGTCAGTGAAGAGGGTGAGTTCATAAATTAGATACTTAAAGTGAATGTTGAAAAGGTATTATGGCGTAAATTTGGTCATGCGCAAATTTATCCCAGCAATGTTTGTTAAAGCACAAAAAAACGGTGCGATAAACGCACCGTTTTTAGAAGTAATAACTGTCTTTAGGGCAGATTATAGAATGAAGCGACTGAGATCTTCATCGGCAACAAATTCGCCTAGACGTGCTTGTACATACGCATCATCGATCAGGAATTTCTCGCCAGATTTTTCGCTAGCATCATAAGAAATTTCTTCCATTAGGCGTTCCATAACAGTGTATAAACGGCGGGCACCAATATTTTCTGTGCGCTCATTTACCTGCCATGCTGCTTCAGCCAAGCTATTAACACCCTCTGCGTTGAATTCGATATCAACAGATTCTGTCGCCATTAGCGCTACGTATTGTTGCGTTAATGATGCTTTTGGCTCTGTAAGAATACGTTTAAAGTCGTGACTTGTTAATGCTTCTAGCTCAACACGAATAGGTAGACGACCTTGCAGTTCTGGAATTAAATCTGACGGTTTAGCGACTTGGAATGCACCAGAAGCAATAAATAGGATGTGGTCTGTTTTAACCATACCGTGTTTAGTTGATACCGTGCTGCCTTCAACCAATGGTAGTAGGTCGCGCTGTACACCTTCACGAGAAACATCAGGACCTGATGATTCACCACGCTTACAGATCTTATCGATTTCATCAATAAAGACGATACCGTTATTTTCAACGGCGAAAATCGCTTGTTCTTTAAGTTCTTCTTGGTTTACCAGTTTAGCGGCTTCTTCTTCGGTTGCTGCTTTTAATGCATCTTTGATTTTCATTTTGCGTTTTTTACTGGTGTTACCCGCAAGATTTTGGAACATACCTTGCAACTGGTTAGTCATTTCTTCCATACCAGGAGGTGCCATGATTTCAACACCCATTTGTGACGCCGCAATATCAATCTCGATTTCTTTATCATCAAGTTTACCTTCACGTAATTTCTTACGGAAAGATTGACGAGTGGTTGATTCTGTTGGCGCTTCTTCGTTTTGTCCCCATGCATCACGCGCGGGTGGCAATAACACATCAAGAATACGTTCTTCTGCTAATTCTTCAGCATGGACACGAACTTTTTCTGTTGCTTGTTGGTGGACCATTTTTACTGCGACATCAGTAAGATCGCGAATAATGGTTTCGACTTCTTTACCGACATAGCCCACTTCAGTAAATTTCGTCGCTTCAACTTTAATGAATGGTGCATTAGCCAGTTTCGCTAAACGACGGGCGATTTCAGTTTTACCGACGCCTGTTGGACCAATCATTAGAATATTTTTAGGGGTTACTTCTACGCGCAGCTCTTCAGGAAGCTGCATACGACGCCAGCGGTTACGCAGTGCAATTGCAACCGCTCGCTTGGCTTTATCTTGACCAATGATATGGCGGTCAAGCTCGTGAACGATTTCGCGAGGAGTCATCTCAGACATTGCAACTTCCTTACTTAGACTTAGTTTTTAGTTCTTCAATAGTGTGATTGTGGTTGGTAAACACACAAATATCACCGGCAATATTTAACGCTTTTTCAGCAATTTCACGGGCGCTAAGATCAGTATTTTCTAATAATGCAATTGCTGCGGCTTGGGCGAAGTTACCGCCAGAACCAATCGCAACTAAATCATGTTCCGGTTGCACCACATCACCATTACCGGTAATGATTAATGAGCCTGTTTCATCGGCAACCACTAATAACGCTTCTAGCTTACGTAGCGCACGATCGGTACGCCAGTCTTTGGCTAACTCAACGGCAGATTTTAATAAGTGCCCTTGGTGCATTTCTAACTTACGCTCGAAACGCTCAAATAAAGTAAAGGCATCAGCGGTGCCGCCAGCAAAACCAGCGAGTACTTTATCGTTATAGAGACGACGAACTTTGCGAGCGTTGCCTTTCATTACGGTATTGCCAAGTGACACTTGACCATCACCAGCAATTACGACTGTGTCGTTACGACGAACAGATACAATAGTTGTCACGTTAAACCCTCTTTGATTCAGCTCCGACGTTAGCCGGCATCGTTAATGCTAATAGATCTGGGGATAGAGGGGCTGATTTTCAAGGTGTCACTGATAATTGCTCGGTGTAGTTATGCTAATCGGAGACATAAAAAAAGGATGCCGCAATGGCATCCTTTGTTGTTCATTATTGTGGTCGTGATTATTCCCAGAACCAAATTGCACAAGGGCTAATGCCGTGTTGTTGTAATTTGTTCTGATCATCCATCGCTAAGCGTTTATCTTTATAAGGACCGAGGACCACGCGGAACCAGGTGCCTTTATTGTTGGTTGAGACTTTTATTTGGCTATTTAAGCCTTGAAACGCGATCATTGCTTTACGTTCATCCGCTTGGGATTGATCGTGATAAGCACCACATTGTAATAAATAAGGTTTAGTTGGCTTATCTTCAGCAATAACTTGTTTAGGTGTTAGTACCGGCACAATGACTTTTTTATTTTCCAATTCTTGGATATAACGCCATTTCTCTTCTGGTTTTGGTGGTAATGCGTTGGTGTCGGTTTTTGTTAGTTGCGGTTTTGCAATGATTGCCGCAGGTATAATGGACGTCGTTTCAGGAACATCAGTGCCAGAAAGGAAAAATAAACCCACAATTAGTCCACACACTAAAATAACAGCAACAGCCGCCCAATTGGTTGAAAAACCAGTTGTCGGTGCTTTTTTGCCTTTAGGGTTGGCTTTTGCCTTTATTGACGCTGTTTTTGCTGAGCGCCCGCGTTTTACATAATCTTTAGTAGCCACAATATCGACAAATTAGTTGGGAAGATAGATAGAGCACTATGTTACAAAGTTGGATTGATCCTGACCAGTTATTATCGCAATTTCGCTTATAATTACCCCCATTTTACGACAAAGATGATTAGTTTTATGATCTCTGTGCAATTACGCGGTCGAATATGGGGGTGAGATTAATTAGCGACTTGGTGGCGCAGCACTTTCGCGGATCACTAATTTCGCATCTAAGAGGCGCGAACCTGCTTGGACATCTTTACCTTTGAGTAATTCAAGTAGCATTAACATCGCTTGACGGCCGATCTCATAACGAGGCTGTGAGACGGTGGTTAGTGGTGGATCGCAGTATTCTGCAAATTGAATGTCATCAAACCCGACAATCGAAATATCATGCGGTACACGTAAACCAAGACGTTTAGCTTGTTGCATGGCACCGATTGCCATTACATCAGAGTGACAAAATAATGCCGTTGGTGGTTCAGGTAATGCGAGCAGTGCGGTAATGGCACGCGCACCTGCAGCAAAGCTGAAATCACCTTTAATGGTATAAGCTGGGTTTAAAGTAATGCCTGAACGACGTAATGCTTGTTGATAGCCTTGTTGACGGAACTGCGATAGGGCTGCTTTATCAGGGCCAGTGATTTGAGCTATGCGTTTATGGCCCATTTGAGTAAGGTAATTAACGGCATCAAAAGCAGCGGTCAGGTTATCAATATGCACCGTTGGTAATTCGAGTTCTGGTGCATATTCACATGCCATCACTAATGGCGGAAGATTTTTTTGCTCTGGTTTACTGACGTCAAAAGGTAAATTATTGCCCAGTAACAACATGCCATCTGCTTGTTTAGTAAATACTAAATTAGCAAATGAGTTTTCACGGCGTTGTTGTTGACCGCTATCACCCAGTAAAACTAAATAGCCATTTTCCATCGCCGCTTCTTCAATGCCACGAATAATTTCTGTGAAATAAGGATCACAGATATCCGGAACAATGGTCACGATGGTTTTCGATTCATTGCGGCGTAGGTTACGTGCCAGTGAGTTTGGTGAATATCCAGCTTCCATTACGGCTTGCTCAACTTTCTTCCTAGTTGATGCCGATACTTTTTCCGGGTTCATTAGTGCGCGCGAAACTGTCGCGGTTGAGACCCCGGCTAGCTGGGCAACGTCCTTCATTGTCGCCATAGTGCTTCCTCTTTTGCTATATCTCTAGTGTGCAGCTGGCTGTCTGAAACAAAAAACATGTTTAGATATGTTCACCAGCTAATCGTAACCGACTGAAAAAAGTCAATTCATAAGCATATTGTAGAATGGATACATAAGCTGAAACTTGCTTTCAATAGCATAAATTACATTCGCTATGTGAACTGCATCGCATTGTGTAGTTTAAGTTAAATCTTGTGGTTCGACATCAATTGACCACCGAATTTTTTTCGCTAGCGGCAATAGTTGAATCGCTGGCTTGGCAATACTGAGCATTTGTTGCAGCTTATTACGGTTGGGTATTTGTAAAATTAATTGCCATCGAAACCGTCCTGCACGTCGAGCAAGCGGCGCAGGGTTAGGGCCTAAGACACAACAATCCTGATCGTAAACAGGGCTGGCTTCAAAAATAGCCCGAATTTGTTGTAAGAACTGACACACTAAATCACTGTCATTGGCTTCAGCGCGTAATAACACTAAATGGGTGAACGGTGGCAATAATGCTTGGCGACGTTCCGTTAATGCTGCTTTAGAGAAAACACCATAACCTTTATGTAGCAGTGATTGTAACAGTTGATGCTCAGGATGATGGGTTTGTAATAACACTGAACCGGGTTTACTGGCGCGTCCTGCACGACCTGCAACTTGAATAAACAGTTGTGCCAATCGTTCTGATGCACGGAAATCATTACTGAATAATGCACTATCGACATCAATCAATGCCACTAAAGTAACATTTGGAAAGTGGTGACCTTTGGCGAGCATTTGAGTACCAATTAATATTTGATACTCGTTGTTTTTAATTGCTTCTAAATAGTTTTCGAGTGAGCCTTTACGGCGGGTGCTATCACGGTCAATACGAACGGTTTTAAACTCAGGAAACAGTTCTGCTAGTTGCGCTTCTAGTTGCTCAGTACCGACACCTACAGGCAGTAACTGGGTTGAGCCACATTGCTGGCATTGATGCATAATCGGACGCTGCGTTGCACAGTGGTGGCAGCGTAATTCACCGGATTGTTGGTGGAGGGTATAGTAAGCATCACAACGGTCACATTCTGCAATCCAGCCACACTCATGACACATCATCGCCGGTGAAAAACCACGGCGGTTAAGAAACAGCATCACTTGGTTACCTGCATTGAGGTGTTTGCGCATCTCTGCAATAAGTGGAGCAGATAAACCGGCGTTTAAATACAGACCTTTGACATCAATCACCCCATGGCGCGCAGCGCTAGCATTACCGGCTCGTTTTGAAAGGGTTAAGTAATGGTATTTACCTGTTTGAGCGTTATGTAATGTTTCAAGTGCGGGGGTCGCTGAGCCTAAAACGATCGGAATATTTTCTTTGTTAGCTCGCATCACCGCCAGATCGCGGGCATGGTAACGTAGACTATCTTGTTGTTTATAAGAAGCATCATGCTCTTCATCAACAATAATAATTCCGAGGTTGGCAAAGGGAGTAAACAAGGCTGAACGGGTGCCAATAATGATCCCCGCTTGGTTATCTCGTCCTGCAAGCCATGCTGTCATGCGCTCACTATCATTCAAACCTGAATGTACGGTTTCTAAAGGCACATTAAAGCGGCGCTTAAAGCGATTAATCGTTTGTGGCGTTAAGCCGATTTCAGGCACTAAAATCAGGGCTTGTTTACCCGCGGCTAAAATAGGCTCAAGTAGATTCAGATAAACTTCGGTTTTGCCAGAGCCTGTGACGCCATCTAACAGATAGCAACCAAAATCAGGATTACTGTTAACGGTGGCAATGGCCAAAGCTTGTTCTTCATTTAAACGTGGTTTTTGTTCAGTGATAGCAAACTGCGGTTGCCATTGCAGTTGCTTTGGTTGCTGTTGCTGCTCGGTGATCCACCCTTTTTGCATGACTGCTTTTAAGGTTGTACTGCTCACCTCGTGAGTGAGGAGGCTATCGTGACTGAGGGGACCACTGCGTAATAGATTAAGAATTTGCGCTTGTTTAGGGGCGCGCTTTAAACCATTAAGCGGTTGTTCACGTCCGGCATCCGTTAGCTGCCAATATTTTAATGTTGCCGCAGAGGCTTCTCTACCTTTGCGTAGCAAGGCTGGCATCGCATTGGCTAATGCATCACCTAATGGATATTGATAATAACTGCTGGCCCATTTTAACAGTCCAAATAATGCAGGTTGCCATAATGGTTGGTTATCCAATACTTGTTGGATGGGTTTTAATTGTTGGATTGGAAAATCAGAATGGTCACCAATAGCAACGACTATCCCCACCAATCGCTGTCGACCAAAAGGCACTAGCACTCGCCCACCGATAACGGGGGTGGTGTTTGGTTTGATGAGATAATCAAAGTTTTTATCGAGAGGGACGGGTAAAGCAACGCGTGCTATTGGGTGGGTCATATTTTATCGCTTTCGTTGAGCTTGTACTACTTGTACCAAATAGTAACAGACCGAGTGATATGAAATAAGGATCGAGGCTGGCTTACTATTATTTACTGTTTTCATTATGAATAAAAGAGCGATAAAAAAACAGCGTCTGAGTTGATCTATGGAGAATGATTGATTACTATACGCCGCCTGATTTGTTGTAAATTTACGACAGACTATTTTATTAACCACGTGTGGTGCCCGGCTTTGGATCGGGAGAGCGACACGGCCTTAATTGAGGTTTCCCCATGAAACAAGGTATCCACCCAGAATACAAAGCAGTAAACGCACGTTGTTCTTGCGGTAACACTTTCGTATTTAACTCTACTATGAGCAAAGACATCAACCTTGATGTATGCGATAAGTGCCACCCATTCTACACTGGTAAGCAACGTCAAGTTAGCTCAGGCGGTCGTGTGGACAAATTCAACAAGCGTTTTGGTGCGCTTGGTAGCAAGTAATTACTTGCCGATTGAATTTAAAGAATTAAAAAAGAGGGATGCGCAAGCATCCCTTTTTTTATGGAATAAATTTGGTAGATGAAAAAAAACCAGCATAAAAGCTGGTTTTTTGCTATCTCATGTCTCTATTATTCATTAATGTCTTCGTAGCTGATGCCCATTGCTTCCATCAATGCTTTTGCCTCTGCTGGCAGATCATCAGGGTGATCTTTACGAATATCATCATCAGTCGGCAGCGGTTGCCCAGTGTAAGCGTGTAAGAATGCTTCACATAATAGTTCACTGTTGGTAGCGTGGCGCAGGTTACTGACCTGACGACGAGTACGTTCATCAGTAAGAATTTTGAGAACCTTTAATGGAATAGACACTGTAATTTTTTTTACTTGTTCATTTTTTTTACCGTGTTCTGCATAAGGGCTAATATATTCGCCATTCCACTTTGCCATGTTTTACCTTCTCAGCGATGTTTAATTAATGATGATAACAATGTCGCGATGACGGTTGTCAGTACATAGTCATGATAGGCGGCGATATTACGTGAACATTGTTAGTTTGTCCTCTATCGCGGTATACAACCGTTGTTAGATCACGACTATTTTTTTCAATAACTGAATTTTAGCGGGATTTACTGCTATAAGCAAAGAGATATAGACGTCTAGAAGTGTTGACGTCTTGTTTTGATGTAGTTAAGGTTATTATAGCTACCATTATTTACTTCAGGGCTCACCCCCTTATAACAAGGATCGTTATTATGAGTGACAAACAGCTTGCAACCATTGCCGTTCGTACCGGTATTGATGTTGACTCACAATACAACGCCGTTGTTCCGCCCATCTATTTAACCTCAACTTACAGCTTTCCTGCATTAGGCGAATTACCGCAATACGATTATTCCCGTTCAGGTAATCCGACACGCAATACATTAGCTGATGCCTTAAGCGACATGGAAGGTGGCGCGGGCGGGGTTGTAACCAGTTGTGGCACTTCAGCCATGAATTTATTGGTGTCTGCATTGCTGGGACCGAATGATCTGCTGATTGCGCCGCATGATTGTTATGGCGGTAGTTATCGGTTATTTAATACCCGTGCTCAAAAAGGTGATTTTAAAGTCCTGTTTATTGATCAATCTGATCCTGATGCGCTAGCAACCGCTTTAGCACAAAAACCAACCTTACTTTGGCTTGAAACGCCTTCGAATCCGTTAGTGCGAGTGATTGATATTGCTGCGATTAGCCAGCAAGCACAGGCTGTTGGCTGCCAAGTTGCGGTTGATAACACTTTCTTGTCGCCATTATTACAGCAGCCATTATTGCTTGGGGCTGATTTTGTGGTGCATTCCACCACTAAATATATTAATGGCCATTCTGATGTTGTTGGTGGCGTGTTAATTGCGAAAGAGCAAGCTGCCGCTGAGAATTTAAGCTGGTGGGCGAACTGTATTGGTGCCACCGGCGCCCCGTTTGATGCTTATTTAACCTTACGTGGTCTGCGCACACTCGCTCCTAGAATGCGGATGCATGAAGAAAATGGTGCCGCAGTGCTCGCCTATCTACAGCAACAGCCACTGGTTGGCACTATTTACCACCCAAGTTTACCGACCCATCCTGGGCATGAAATCGCAAAGCGTCAGCAACGTGGTTTTGGCTCGATGATGAGTTTTGAATTTAGCGGCAGTTATCAGCAACTGGAACTGTTTGTTAAAACCCTACAATTATTTTCATTGGCAGAATCTTTAGGTGGTACTGAGAGTTTAATTGCTCATCCTGCTTCAATGACCCATCGCGCCATGACCGATGAAGCTCAACGTGCAGCGGGGATCTCAACAAGCTTATTACGGTTATCCGTTGGCTTAGAAGATCCACGTGATTTAATTGCCGATCTTACTCAAGCGTTTACCGTTGCACAGGAGGCGTGCTGATGAAAAAAGATCTGCGCCAGCTGCATAAATTTGGTGGCAGCAGTCTTGCAGATTCAAGTTGTTATCGGCGCGTAGCTGAGATTTTAGCAGCTTACTCTAGCAGTAATGACTTAGTGGTAGTTTCTGCCGCAGGTAAAACTACCAATCAATTATTGTTGTGGTTGGAGCAATTAGTCACTGATGGACGTTTAGCTCATGCGACGTTATTAGCGATTAGAACTTTTCAACAACAATTGATTATAGAGTTGTTAGATGCTGACCAAGCGGAATCACTATTGCAGCCGTTATATGCAGAGTTAGCATTAATTGCTAAGTGGGGTGAGTCGCCGCTGACGGCGGATGTTAAAAATACGGTATTAGGGCATGGTGAATTATGGTCGGCACGCTTATTAGCGGCGTTACTCAATCAACATCAATTAGCCGCGATAGCAATTGATTCTCGGCTGTTTTTACGTGCAGAACATGCCGTACAACCTGAAATTAATAAGGCATTATCTCAGCCATTATTAGCACAGCAATTAGCACAATATCATCAACGTCGGTTAGTGATCACCGGGTTTATGGCGGCTAATCAACATCAACAAACGGTATTACTTGGACGTAATGGGTCAGATTATTCAGCCACAATGATTGGCGCTTTAGCTGAGGTTGAGCGGGTCACGATTTGGAGTGATGTTGCTGGGGTATATAGTGCTGATCCCCATAAGGTAAGTAATGCTTGTTTATTACCCTTATTACGTTTGGATGAAGCAAACGAATTAGCCCGTCTTGCCGCACCAGTATTACATAGCCGTACTTTACAACCGGTTGCCCAAAGTACTCTTGATTTAACCTTACGTTGTAGTCATCAACCAGAATCAGGCTCTACTCGCGTTGAACGGGTATTAGCTTCTGGTCGTGGTGCTAAAATTATTTCGTCATTAAATGATGTGTGTTTAATTGAAATTGGTGTGCCGCAAGGGACGGTATTGTCACAAATCCAATATGATGTGCAGCAGTTATTAGACCGTACTCAATTACAGCCATTGGCTCAAACCGTCGATCAAGGTAAACGACGGATTGTTTTAGCTTATACCCAAGAAGTGGTTAACAGTGTCCTGAGTCTATTGCAAGACAGTGGCGTTACGGCTGAATTACGTTTGCGTGAAGGCTTTTCAATGGTGGCTGCGGTCGGGGCGGGGGTATTGAATAATCCCAACCATTGTCATGGTTTTTATCAGCAACTCAAAGGTCTCCCTGTTGAATTTATGACTGAAGCTGAATCAGGATTAAGTTTAGTGGCGGTATTACGTGATGTTGAAACGGATGAATTGGTTAACCATATTCATCAAGCATTATTTCAAGCGCAAAAAAGTGTTGGGATTGTGTTGTGTGGCAAAGGCAACATTGGCAGTCATTGGTTAAAGCTGTTTAGTTATCAAAAAGCGGCTCTTGAACAACGGCATGGGATGCGTTTTTGTTTAATTGGCATTGTTGGAAAGCGGCAATGTTGGCTTGATAGTCAGGGTATTGAACCTCAAACGGCTCTAGAACAGTTTCAGAAATATGCGATTGATTATCAACAATCACAGTTATTATCACAATTAGCGGCGGTTGATTATGATGATGTTGTGGTTTTAGATGTGACTGCGAGTCATCGTTTTTCCGCATTATATCCACAAATTGCTGCTAGTGGATTGCATCTGATCTCAGCCAATAAAATTGCAGGCTCTGCGGCGACAATAG
>CAMQXY010000018.1 GCA_947039005.1 uncultured Photobacterium sp. | reverse complement strand
TTTTTTTTAAGATAAGGATTTTTGTATTTAATCGGTGCAGATGCGATCTCGTGGCTTGACTCGTTAAAGGGTTAGTCGCACACTGACAAGACTGTCAGGAATAGTTGACAGTATACGCTTACAAAACCGTATGATTACGTGGATTAAGCCTCTCAGAATTAAAGCTTAACGCAATGATTATTCTTGGTATTGTTGAATATTATCCTGAATGGATAACTGTAATGAATTATGCACATAAGATAAATAACAAGAAGGCGTAAACTATGAGATTACAGGTCTTTTGCGAAGATAGAGTTGGTATGACCCGTGAATTATTGGATATTTTAACCAGTCAAGAAATCGATCTTCGTGGCATTGAAATTGATCGCATTGGTATTATCTATTTAAATTGCCCTGAAGTTGAGTTTGAACAATTTAGCCAATTGATGTCGCAGATCCGTCAGTTGGATGGTGTCACTGATGTACGTAAAATTCAATTTATGCCCAGTGAACGTGAGCATACTGAGCTCTCTGCTTTGTTGCAAACTTTACCTGATCCCTTTTTTACCATTAATTTAAGTGGCAAAGTGGATTTTGCTAATCAAGCGGCAGAACAATTAATGGGGCACCGAAGTGAAGATTTATTCAGTGAAAATATTCATACTTTACTTGGGTTTAATTTTACGCGTTGGTTAGATAAAAATCAGGCACAAAAGCACAGTGAAATGGTTGTTATTTCAGGGCTAGATTATCAAATGGATATTATGCCAGTGTTTGTGAGTGATGAATCGCCAGATCCCGTACTTGCCAGCGCTTTAATTTTATTGAAATCATTATCTGAAGCTAAAATGCCTATTGTGATGCGCAATATTAACGGTGACAGTGGTTTTGAACATTTGATAGGGCATTCATCACGGTTTAAGCATTTATTAGGTCAAGCAAAAAAATTGGCATTATTAGATGCTCCTTTACTGATCCAAGGGGAAACGGGCACTGGTAAAGAAATGCTCGCCCGAGCTTGTCATCAGCGCTCAGTGCATCGTGATAAGCCATTCTTAGTGGTTAACTGTATTTCAATGCCAGATAATGCAGCAGAGACTGAGTTATTTGGTTGTGTCGAAAGTGTCAATGAACCCGCTAAAAAAGGTATTTTTGAACAAGCCGCAGGTGGTACTGTTTTTTTGTATGAAATTGGCGAAATGTCGAAACACCTACAGATTAAATTACTGCGTTTCCTCCAAGATGGTACTTTTCGTCGTGTAGGTGAAGAAGCGGAAATAAAAGTATCTGTACGGGTGATTTGTTCGACACAAAAAAAATTGCCTGATCTGGTTGCTGAAGGGGTGTTTCGTGAAGATCTCTATTATCGACTTAATGTTTTAGCGTTAGTTGTACCGCCATTGCGTGAGCGTGCGGCTGATATTGTGCCATTAGCAGAATTGTTTCTAACGCAATTTGCACAAGAGTTACATCAACCTAAACCTGAGTTATCTGAAGAATTAGCATTGGATCTCAAGCAATATGCTTGGCCGGGTAATATTCGTCAATTACGTAATGTTTTATTTCGTGCCATGACTCAAGTTGAAGGGACTGAAATGACGACAGCTGATGTGCAATTACCTGAAAATGAATCGAGTACGATTATCAGTGAAGAAACGTTAATTGGCTCACTAGACGAAATAATGAAACGTTATGAATCTGGAATTTTATCTAATTTATATCAGAGCTATCCTTCAACCCGTAAGTTAGCTAAGCGATTAGGTGTTTCTCATACAGCTGTTGCGAATAAACTACGTGAATATGGGCTTAGTAAGCGAAATAAAGATTAAGATTAAAAATAAAAAGAGATAGCAATGATCGCTATCTCTTTTTTATTTATAGTCAGTAATCAATATTATTGATTAAGATTAATCATTTTGGTGTGCTTCAAGTAAAATCGTATCGCCAGATTCTAATGCTAATAGAAGCGCAACGATATCTTCGCCATAACGGTAACCACATAGTGAGTTGTTACTGTTTAATACTCGATGACAAGGGATCACTATTGGAATTGGATTGACATTTTTTGCCATACCAATGGCTTGATTTGCCTTGGTGTTTCCAATATTTGCAGCTATTTGTTCATAGGTGACGGTTTCACCATAAGGAATATCAGCGATAGCATGCCAAATTTGCTGTTGAAATAAGGTGCCTTGGGGAGCGAGAGGGAAGGTGAACTTTTGCCGAGAGCCGGTGAGATATTCTTTGAGTTGTCTAATAAATGGTTCCATGAACTCAGGATCATGTTGCCATATTTCATTAGGACTATAGCTGGGACTCGTAATTGATAATTGTCGAAGACCTTGATGATCGGCCAGCAACATAATATTCCCCAGTTCTGTTTCAATACAATCGTAATACATCAATAACTCACTAAAGGCGTAATAATTAATAACATTGACTGATAAAGAGTAACAGACAACAGCATGCTAATATATCGAATATTGAATATGGGTTGCACTCATTATCGTGTAAATGCACAAAATGTGCGTTATATCAATTAACATTGTCGTGTCGAGGTACTACTTGCTTCATTCAATTATATACCGCTCATCAACTATTGTACTGGATGATATAAAAATTCGCTTGATTGAAACGCGAGATGCTGAACAAATTACAGCATATTATCAGCGGAATCGTCATTTTCTTGCACCTTGGGAGCCATTACGGCATGAGGCATTTTTTAGTTTGGTCGGTTGGCAACAACGTTTAGAACAAATTGCAACGTTGCATCGTCATGAGATGGCTTTTTATTTTGTCATCGAACACCGTGTCACTGGCGATATTATAGGGGTGATTAACTTCAGTAACTTAGTTAAGTCACCATTTTACGCTTGTCATGTAGGCTATTCTTTAGATCAAGATCATCAAGGGCAAGCCGTAATGCGACGGGCTCTTACTGCTGTGATTGAGTGGATGTTTACCGTCAAACATTTTCATCGCATTATGGCAGCGTATATGCCACATAATAATAAAAGTGGCAGCGTACTAACAGCGGTGGGGTTTGAACGCGAGGGGTTAGCGAAAGATTATTTATTGATTAATGGTCAGTGGCAAGATCATGTTTTAACCTCATTAGTTAACCTTAATTGGTCTGTGCCTATTAATTAAGTTTTGGATATCAAAAAGGCTGAGAATATAATCTCAGCCTTTAAATGGGTATCATCGTAGTAACGGTTATGATTAATGTTTAATCAACCATGAAAATACGCATATTATTAGTAGAGCCGATGATATCCATTTTATCACCTTGAGTAATAATGGTTAAATCACCTGTTTGTACATAACCCGCTTCTTTTAGTACACCAAGCGCATGTTTTGCAGCATCTAAACCTGCGTCACTATCGCGGTCAAAAAATACCGGGGTTACACCACGATATAGTGCTACTTGGTTCAATGTCGTTCTATTTCTGGATAACGCAAAAATAGGTAATCCTGATGAAATTCGAGACATTAAGCGTGGCGTACGACCTGATTCTGTCATGACCACAATGGCTTTAATGCCAACCATATGATTAGCAGCATACATGGTTGCCATTGCAATGGTTTCTTCTGGGGTCGTAAATTCACGATCTAAACGGTGATTAGAAACATTAATACTCGGTTCTTTTTCCGCGCCAAGACAAACACTTGCCATTATTGCCACTGTTTCTATCGGGAAGTCACCAGCTGCTGTTTCTGCTGATAGCATCACCGCATCGGTGCCATCTAGTACCGCATTGGCAACATCCATAACCTCTGCTCTGGTTGGCATTGGACTGGTGATCATTGACTCCATCATTTGGGTGGCGGTAATTACGGTACGATCTAAACTGCGAGCACGACGAATGAGTTTTTTCTGTACGCCAACTAATTCGGGATCGCCAATTTCAACCCCTAAATCACCACGAGCAACCATTACTACATCTGATGCGAGAATAATGTCATCCATCGCTTCGGTAGTGGCAACAGTTTCTGCTCGCTCTACTTTGGCGACTAATTTTGCGGTTAAACCCGCCGCGGTTGCAAGTTGGCGAGCATAGTGCATATCTTCGCCATTACGTGGAAAAGAAACGGCAAGGTAGTCCACACCCATTGCTGCTGCAGTAATGATATCGGCTTTATCTTTTTCAGTTAATGCCGCCGCTGATAAGCCACCCCCTTTTTTATTGATCCCTTTGTTATTTGATAAAGGACCCGCAATAGTAACAATGGTATGAACTTTATTGCCTGCGACTTCTGTTACCTGAAGCTGAACTCGACCATCATCAAGCAATAAAATATCACCTGCAATAACATCTTTTGGGAGTTCTTTATAGTCAAGACCAACAGCACCTTGATGACCTTCACCTTTGGGTAAGTCACTATCTAATGTGAATTTATCACCAATATTAAGCTGTATTTTACCTTCTTTAAAGGTCGATACACGAATTTTAGGTCCTTGAAGATCACCTAAAATTGCAACGTGTTTTCCTAAACGTGCTGCGATTTCACGAACTTGTTGAGTGCGGAGGATATGATCCTCTGCACTGCCATGGGAAAAGTTCATGCGAACCACGTTAGCACCAGCAGCAATGATTTTTTCTAGATTATTGTCGCGGTCAGTTGCAGGCCCTAGGGTAGTAACAATTTTGGTACGGCGTAGTCGTTCAGACATTATAAACTCCATATAGATAAACAGGTTCATTTATCAAACTATATAATAGTGTGATATTCGATAAATCAAACGGTAAAAGATTGGCATTGAGTAATATTTATATAAGGTGTGCTGTTTTTTGTAACAAAAAAGGGGGAGGGTGATTAACGGCAATAGCGAAGCCGAAACTTCGCTACATATTGTTCATAATAGTGAATGACGTTCTTTAGAAAACCGAGAGTCTTTTAGAGAGTCTTTTACGCGTTTTAAGTTATCACGAAAGCTAGATCCTCGGCGTAGTGTAAAGCCTGTCGCTAGTACATCAATGACCGTCATTTGCACAACACGGCTTGCCATTGGCATATAAATATCAGTATCTTCAGGCACATCAAGACAAATTGATAATGAACATTCGCGTTCTAATGGTGAATGTTTGGCTGTTATACCGATCACTGTTGCGCCATTTTCTCGTGCCATTTGCGCTATTTCAACCAGACTTTTAGTGCGCCCAGTATGTGAGATAACAACTACAACATCACCATCACAACAATTGATTACGCTCATTCGCTGCATGACAATATCATCAAAACACACAATCGGAATGTTGAACCGGAAAAACTTATTTTGAGCGTCATGGGCGACAGATGCAGAAGCACCTAAACCAAAAAAGGATATTTTTTTAGCTTGAGTTAGCAAATCAACCGCACGATTAATTTGCATCGGGTCAAGGCTGTTTTTCGCAACATCTAAGCATGCCATCGTTGATTCAAATATTTTGGCGGTGTAGGCCTCTGGACCATCATTTTCTTCAACATTACGATTTACATACGGTGTGCCGTTTGCCAAACTTTGTGCGAGATGTAATTTAAAGTCAGGGAAACCTTTAGTATCAAGTCGACGACAAAAACGGTTAACCGTTGGTTCACTTACATCCGCCATTTTAGCTAACGTTGCGATACTCGAATGAATAGCTGTTTGTGGGGAAGCTATAATCACCTCGGCTACTTTTCGCTCAGATTTGCTGAAGTGTTCTAAGTTGTTTTGTATTTTTTCTATGGTATTCATAGGTATTTATGCACTTCGTTATTGAATTTCATTTGTAGCATTCTTGTCATCAAGTTGCCTATATAATGAAACTATACTACTTAACTCTTAACATATTCTAGTTATTCAGGGGCTTTTTCAGGGGGTTTTTATTAGATTTTGATCGAGATCGACTTTTGATTTTCAGAATTGAAACTTATAAAACAAATAATGTTAGTTTTTGTTGTTTCATTTTTCCAAGTTTCGGTATTTGTTTCATAAATAAAGACTTATTTTAAGTAATGAAATAAATAACAGGTGTTTTATTTTGTGATTTTCAAAATAATGACAAATTGAATGACATATTGTTGTAAATAAGGAACATCAATGAAAGTCAGTATTTGTGGCTGCGGGTGGCTTGGATTACCGTTAGCATTATCATTAAAAACTCAAGCGATTGATGTTTGGGGATCTAAAACAACACTTGCGGGTGTAAATAAATTACAACAGCAGGGTATCAATGGTTGTTTATTAACATTACCGCTTAGTGGTGAGATTAGTATGAGTATTGATCAATTTCTAACAACGGATGTATTGATCATTGCGATTCCACCGGGGCGTAAGCAGCTTAATCCACAACAACATATTGAAAATGTGATGTCGTTATCGATGGCAGCACAAAGATCAGGGTGTCAGCGGGTTATTTTTATTAGTACCACTTCTGTGTATGACTCATTGGAAGGGGAGGTGCTAGAAACGACATTAGTATGTCCACAATCGGTCTCTGGGAAGTTGCATTATCAATTAGAACAGTTACTACGCCAACAGTGGCAGCATAATTTAACCGTGTTACGGCTATCGGGGTTATTTGGACCGTTACGACATCCGGTAAAGTTTTTATCGGGACGTCAAACGCTTAGTGCCGGTAAGCAACCAGTGAATTTAGTGCATTTAGACGATTGCATTCGTGTTATCTCTGCCATTATTACGCAGAAGCCTTTGATGCCAATTATGCATCTTGCTGCGAGTTCTCATCCTAGTCGTGAGCAATATTATACTGAAATGGCGATTAAATCACAGTTACCACTTCCTGCTTTTAATCATGATGATGAAGGGGTTAACGGTAAAAAGATAAATTCAAATCAAACGCTTACAACTTTAGGGATCACTCTGATGCATGATGATTTATTGAAAGGGGTGCCACAACTATCAGGGTCTTGATAATGTAGACAAAAAAAAGCGCTGAAATAAAGATTTCAGCGCAAACAAAAAAATCACAATTAGGAGTTAAATCAGTAGTAGCAATTTAAATTACAGGTCTGTTTGACGGCCAGAAAAACAAAAATACTCACCTATAATCTCAATTCTTATTAAGTCAGACTCCGCGTTAATGAAAGGGTTCAATTTAATATTAAAAAAGATTCAATTATTTTTTTGAGATTGGATTTTGACTGATTTTATGACAACAGGGTTCGATGCGAGGCAATATTAGAGGTCTTTGAGATAAAAGAGTCGAGATAAAAAAATCCCGCTGATAAATGTCAGCGGGAAGGAGATTATCCAAAAAAATACAATTAGGATTTAAAGCAGTAGTGAATTAAACATTCAATAAAAAGTATTGCTGCCGTGCAGAATAACGATTTACTAAATTGAATACATAAGTAAGAGTGACAATTTTAGAGAAAGTTCAAAAAAAAGGTTTTTATTTAAAAAAACTATTATGTATTAATTACTCAGGCACAAAAGAAAACCCATCAACAAATATATGTTAATGGGTATTGAAGTAAAAACTTCTAAAAAAGTAGTGGTATCAATAAGACATTCATTAATGCTATTCGTTCCCTATTATTTATAAATATGAATATCGAAATCTTTATTGTTGATTTAATTGATTTAATTTTATCGATTTTCCATATTAATTTTGTTGTAAATTCTTGAGCGAATTGTTAAATGTAATGTTGTTGTGTAGTATTTAAACAAGCGTTTAAATTGGATGATTGATATGGCAGGACAAGGAACGACTAAAAATCGAATACTGGATGCTGCGGAGTTGTTATTTGCTGAGCGTGGTTTTAAAGAAACATCCTTACGTACGATTACCACTGCGGCAGGCGCTAACCTTGCAGCCGTCAATTATCACTATGGCGATAAGAAAGGGCTAATTCGTGCCGTATTAAGTCGCTATCTTGAACAATTCATGCCGGCATTCAAAACGGAATTAATCGCCTTACATCAGCGTGATGAGTTTGATATGAATGATGTGTTTTTATGTACTAAACGGCCATTATTGAGATTGAATAGTTTTAAAAATAATGGCACTACTATTTTCATGTCATTAATTGGGCGTGGTTATACTGATGTTCAAGGGCATTTACGGTGGTTTATAACGACACATTATGATGATGTCATTCAATTATTCGTGAATGCAGTTCGCCGTGCTTATCCTTGTTTAGATCCTGAAACTTTATTCTGGCGGTTACATTTTACCCTTGGCGCATCTGTATTTACTATGGCTTCAAGTACAGCACTGTGTGAAATTGCTGTGAATGACTTTGCAAGTCGAATCCAGACAGAGGATTTAATCAATCGGTTAGTGCCTTATCTTGCGGCTGGTGTTACAGCACCGATAGCACTCAATAAGACGCTAGTAGCGAGCAATATAGCGTAAAAGTTTTCCATATTCGTCATTGAATCACAAAAAGGATATGCATTATGAGTTCGTTAGCAACCATGCGTAAACGTTATTTAAGTGATCCTGCTTTCAAACTGTTTAAGAAAGTATTACCACCGTTATCAAGCACTGAAAAGGAAGCCATGGAAGCGGGCAGTGTATGGTGGGATGGCGAATTATTCAGTGGTGATCCACAGTGGCAAACATTACTGAATTACCCTAAACCAAGTTTGAGTGACGAAGAACAACAATTTATTGATACTAAGTTGCAAACATTATTATCAATGCTAAATGATTATCAAATTGTTCAACAACAAAAAGATTTACCCGCTGAAGTTTGGCAATATTTACGTCGTGAAAAATTTTTTGCTTTGATTATCAGTAAACAATATGGCGGGCTTGATTTTTCAGCACATGCTAATTCTACCATTGTGGCGCAAATAGCGACCCGAAGTTTAAGTGCCGCTGTTTGTGTGATGGTGCCTAACTCGTTAGGGCCGGGTGAATTACTGACCCATTATGGAACACAACAACAAAAAGAATATTGGCTACCTCGATTAGCTAATGGTGTTGATATTCCGTGTTTTGCTTTAACGGGACCTGAAGCAGGATCTGATGCTGGCGGAATACCTGATGAAGGTGTTGTGTGTTATGGCGAATATAACGGTGAACATGTTTTAGGGTTAAATTTAACGTGGAATAAACGTTATATTACGCTGGCGCCTGTCGCAACGGTACTTGGGCTAGCATTTAAAATGAAGGATCCACAGGGATTACTGGGTGATAAAGTCGATCTCGGTATTACTTGTGCGTTGATTCCAACAGATCATGCTGGGGTTGAAATTGGTGAGCGTCATGATCCGCTTAATATGGCATTTATGAATGGTCCCACTCGCGGTAATCATGTCTTTATACCACTAGATTGGATCATTGGTGGGCAAGATTATGCAGGTAAAGGTTGGCGAATGCTGGTGGAGTGTTTATCTGCTGGGCGAGGTATCTCCTTACCCGCTTTAGGTACGGCAATTGGACATCTAGCGGCAAAAACAACCGGCGCTTATGCGGTTGTTCGTAAGCAATTTGGTATGCCCATCGGTAATTTTGAAGGTGTTGCACAAGCTTTAGGACGCATTGGTGGTTTTACTTATATGCTAGAAGCGGCACGAACATTAACGACAACCGCATTAGATACAGGGCAAACACCAGGAATTGTGACCGCTATTGCTAAATATCATATGACTGAAATGTCACGAACGGTATTGAATGATGCTATGGATGTGCATGCGGGGCGTGGTATTCAACTTGGACCAATGAATTATTTGGGTCATCACTATTTTGGTATGCCTGTCGCGATAACGGTTGAAGGCGCTAATATTCTTACTCGGAATTTAATGATCTTTGGTCAAGGTGCGACTCGTTGTCATCCTTATGTACTTGATGAAATGGCTGCGGCGGCGAACCCGAATGAATCTCAAGGCGCTAACGATTTTGATAAATTATTGATACAACATATCGGTTTTGCGGTAGGAAATATAACCAAATCATTGCTCAATGCTGTCAGTGGATCATGTTTTAATCGTATACCTGTGAGTGGCGAGACCTGTGATTATTATCGCCATTTAGCGCGGATGTCAAAAGCGCTTGCTGTTTGTGCTGACGTATCAATGCTGAGTTTAGGTGGTGAATTAAAACGTCGAGAATTATTATCGGCACGTTTAGGCGATGTGCTAAGTCATTTGTATTTAGCCTCTGCGACCTTGAAACGGTTTGAAGATGATGGTCGTCAACAGCAAGATTTACCGATGGTACATTATGCATTGCAGTATTGCTTACACCAATGTGGGGTTGCGTTTGAAGGGGTATTTAGTAACTTTCCCCGCAAAGGCGTTGGTCGCACATTACGCTTACTTACTTTTCCGCTGGGAATACATTATTCAGCCCCAAAAGATGAAGTCAGTCTTAGTATTGCAGCGTTGCTAATGACCCCCTGTGTTGCTAGAGAACGATTAACGCATTTGTGCTATGTCGGTAATAAAGACGATGATCCAGTGGCAATCATGGAACGTGCTTTTATAGCCTTGCATGAGATCAAACCTTTAGAGCGTAAATTGATGCAAGCAACACGCAATGGTGAGATCCCACGCAAAGCGTCATTGATTAAGAAGTTACAGTTAGCGTTGGATGCGGGAGTGATCACAGAAGATGAGCGTAAAAAAATAGAAAATGCTGAGCAACTAAGGCAGAAAGCGATTCAAGTTGATCATTTCTGTGCTAACCATTTTAAACAAGTAAGTTTGCTACCAGGGAAGGCAGCTTAGGGTACTTAGTCTTTGATATTTAAACCTGGAATCTCCCGTGTGCCACGTAAATACGTGGCACTTTTTTTGACCAAAATTTAGGGTAACACCTCCAACCACTGTGATTTTTGTTCATTTATGGCATAAATTTAATGCGTATCTGTCATTAACCTTTTATCCTATTCACAATTATGTAAGGGAAGCTGAAGATGATCATCAAACCTAAAACTCGTGGATTTATTTGTACAACAACGCACCCTGTTGGCTGTGAAGACAATGTGAAGCAACAAATTGCTTACACTAAAGCACAAGGTCCAATTGCTAATGCACCTAAACGTGTATTGGTTGTTGGTTCATCTAGTGGCTATGGTCTGTCATCACGTATTGCAGCAGCATTCGGTGGTGGCGCTGCCACAATTGGTGTTTTCTTTGAAAAGCCAGGTACAGAGAAAAAACCAGGTACTGCAGGTTGGTATAACTCAGCAGCATTTGACAAGTTTGCTAAAGCAGAAGGTCTTTATTCAAAAAGTCTAAATGGTGACGCTTTCTCTAACGAAGCCAAACAAAAAACAATTGATTTGATTAAACAAGATCTTGGTCAAATTGATATGGTTATTTACTCATTGGCATCACCAGTGCGTAAATTACCACAGACAGGTGAAGTAATTCGTTCATGCCTAAAACCGATGGGCGAAACGTACACAACAACAGCTGTTGATACTAATAAAAACGTATTAATTGAAACCAGCATTGAGCCAGCAACAGAGCAAGAAATTGCAGATACTGTTACGGTTATGGGCGGTCAAGACTGGGAATTATGGATTGATGCGTTGGCAGAAGCGGGTGTGCTTGCTGATGGTTGTAAGACCGTTGCTTATAGCTACATTGGTACTGAACTAACATGGCCTATTTACTGGCATGGCGCACTAGGTCAAGCAAAAATGGACCTAGATCGTGCAGCAAAAGAGCTAAACACTAAGCTAAGTGCAAACGGTGGTTCTGCCAATGTTGCTGTGCTGAAGAGTGTTGTTACTCAAGCAAGTTCTGCCATTCCGGTTATGCCATTGTACATTGCGATGGTGTTTAAGAAAATGCGTGAAGAAGGCGTACATGAAGGCTGCATGGAGCAGATCTTACGTATGTTTAGCCAACGTCTTTATAAAGAAGATGGCACAGTACCTGAGGTTGACGGTGAAAATCGTTTACGTTTAGATGACTGGGAATTACGTGAAGATATTCAACAACATTGTCGTGATCTATGGTCAACGGTTACCAATGACAATTTGTATGATGTTGCTGATTACCAACAATACAAAGATGAGTTCTTAAAGCTATTTGGTTTTGGTATTGATGGTATTGATTACGATGCTGACGTAAATACTGTTGTTGATTTTGATGTTGAAGACATTTAATCACGAACATTAGTTTATGTTTAAAAACACCCTCAAGCATATGTTTGAGGGTGTTTTTTTATTTCGTATTTTTAGAGAGGTACTGAAAAAGTCAGTGATATGCGCTGGTTGTACGAGATGATTAGCTTTTCGGGAGTTTGATAATAAACGCAGCCCCTTCAAGTTCAGAATCTTCAACATGAATCTTCCCTTGATAGCTATCAACAATGGCATTACAAACCGATAAGCCAATGCCTTGACCGGGGTTGAGTTGATCAGCACGTACACCACGTTGAAAAATAGCTTCACGTAGCTCAGGTTTAACCCCTGGACCATCGTCTTCAATAATGATAGTGAAATAGTCATTGCTTTCAATAACCGATAATTTCACTTGGCTAATACAAAAACGAAAACTGTTTTCAAGCATATTGCCAAACAGTTCCATTAAGTCATCTTTATTAATCGGTAATTTTAGATCATCATCAAAATGATAATGCAATATTGCGTGCTTATCGGCATAAATCTTATTTAACATTCGATTTAGGCTAGTAATTATTGGTTTAATCTCGACATTACTTTTTTGTAATCCTTGTTGACCGACCATTGCTCGCTTGAGTTGATACTGTACCAAATCATCCATTTGGCTGATTTGTTCCATAATGCGTTGATTAAGCTCACGACGATCTAAACTTGAATCGTCAAGTAGGGCATTAGTAGCTGCTAAGCGTGTTTTTAAGCTATGGGCAAGATCATCCATTGCATGACGATAACGACCCTGTTGATCATTACTAATACGGCTTAGGCGGTTAACTGCCATGGTGACTTCTTGCAGTTCCATCGGATAATTATCATCCAACTTTTCTCGCTTAGCTTCAGCCATTTGATCAAGCTGAGAGGCCAACTTTCGCAATGGTTGGAAACCCCAATGAAAGGCAGCGATGAGAAAAGCGACCGCAATTAAAACAAACAGCCCTAAATAGAAAGCGGTTCGTTTATGTAATTGTGCTAAAGAGTGTTCATAAGCATTAGCTGAGCGTAATACCACTAATTGATAAATCGTGCCATCTTCTTTATTGCGGCTGAGATTATAAGCAATATAGCCTTGATGATTTTTCATTTTAATCAACGTAGGCGTTGAGATATTTTCTGGTAAATAATGGCAAACATTTTGTAAGTTAGCTTTTGCTGCTTGATTTGAAACCCAGGTTGTTTTGTCACTTTGATCACAGACAACAGCAATATAATCTGTATCCGAGGGATCAAGAGAATCAATCCATTTATCAACATCTTTGATTAATCCAGCTCGATTTAGCTGTGCAACTACCATCGGCATTTGGGCAACAAGTTCTGATGAATATGATGCCATATAGCTTTGGGAATAGAGTTTGTTGATAACAGCAGCCAGTGCTGATGTTACCAATGCGATGATTGCAACTGAAGTGATTAATACACGCTGTCTTAATCGTGGCTGGAAAAATCGTTTCATTGGGCGTTGATTTCAAAAATATAACCCTGACCACGAATGGTTGAAATAGGATTATTTTGCCCTGTTTTTGTGAATTTTTTACGTAGTCGGCTGATCATGACTTCAATGGTATTTGGATCACCTTCTTGATCTTCATAAAGAACATCAAGTAAACGTTGCTTAGACACGACTTGGCGGCTATGACGCATTAAATACTCTAATAAGTCATATTCAAAGGCAGTTAATTCGAGTAAGCCTTCACAAACATAAACTTGTTTCGCTAACAGATCGACACGAATATCGCCCGCAGTCATTTCTGGTTTTACAAAACCAGCGCTACGACGAACAAGGGCACTTAGACGGGCAACCATTTCTTCTTTTTGAAACGGTTTAACTAAGTAATCATCAGCTCCAGCTTCAAGACCGGTGACCTTATCTTGCCAATTTGAACGTGCAGTAAGGATCATTATTGGTAAACGTAAGCCTTTTTTACGCATGTCTTTAATTAAGCTGATCCCATCTCTATCGGGTAAGCCAATATCGACAATAGCAATATCATTAGGATAGTTTTGCGCAAAGAATAGACCTTCTTCAGCCGTATTGGCACACTGAACTTGATTTCCTAATTCGCTGAGCTGAGATTTAAGATGATGGCTAAGGATGGCATCGTCTTCGACAATAAGAATACGCATAGATTGGGCACCAGAAATTACGAATGGTATTAATAAGCTATGGTAAGACATCTAATAATGAAGCGCATTAGTTATTGTTACCATAACCTCATGATAGGGTATGAAAACTAGCGGAAAATAGTATGAAAAAAGATATAGTTATTGCATAGCTAGTTACATTTTAACGCTAATATGTAGTGTAATTGGCAAGACTGAATAGAGGCTGACTCATTAGCGAACTAATGAGTTAAGCCTCAATATGGAAAGGATAAAAGCTAGATTGACCTTAGCTATTGGAAAATAAAGATCAATGTACCTGCTATTGTGAGTAATACGTTAGCAATCGCATAAGTACCCGCATAGCCTAATGCAGGAATAGTACTACGAGCGTGTTCATTGATCATATCCATTGCCGGAGCACAGGTTCGGGCACCAATGATGGCTCCAAATAATAATGCTCGGTTCATTTTTAGTACATAAGCACCAAAAAGGTAAGCTAAAACAACAGGAATGACACTGACCATCAAACTAGTAATAAATACGGTTAGACCTATATTGCCGATAGAAGCAAATAAATTAGAGCCAGCGCTTAAACCAATTCCCACCATAAACACCATTAGGCCTAAATCTTTAGCCATGTTAAGTGCGCCTTGAGGCACATAACCAAAGGTAGGGTGGTTGGCACGTAAGAAACCTAACGTAATACCCGCGATCAATAATCCTGCCGCGCTACCTAAACCAAAGGCAACATGGCCAAACTTCATTGTTACTAAGCCCATTAATAGACCAATAATAAAGAAGCAACAGAAAGCGAGCAGATCGGCAATTTGACTGTGAATTGAGATAAAACCAATGCGTTCAGCAAGCCCTAAAACACGGCTTTTTTCACCGCTGACTTGTAGAATATCACCTTTATTCAACAGAATATTATGATCCATTGGCATTTCAATTTGGGCGCGAACTACACGGTTAAGGAAACAACCGTATTCAGATAAATTTAATTCTGATAAGCGTTTACCAGCAATACCGTCATTTTTAACCACGATTTCTTCTTCTACAATACGTAGATCGAGTAAGTCGCGATCAAATACTTCTTTACCATTACGGAAACTAGGATCAAGACGTGCATGGCTATCAGGGTAACCCACTAAGGCTATTTCATCACCTTCTTGTAAAATAGCATCGCCATCAGGGTTAGCTAAAATACCATTACGTCGTACACGTTCGATATAACAACCTGTTTGACGATAAATACCCAATTCACGTAGGTTACGACCATCAATCCAGTTGATGAGTTCTGGACCTGCGCGGTAGGCACGAATAATGGGTAGATAAACTTTACGTTGTGCGACTTCGCCGATACCACGTTCGCGTGCAATTTGCTGTGATGATTCAGCAAGATTTTGCTTTTGCAATTTAGGCATCAGTTTAGCGAGGAAGATTAAACTCACTAAGCCAACCAGATATGACATGGCATAGCCAACACTTAAGCTTTCACTTAATTGTTTGATAACCGCAGGGTCAGTAATACCCGCAAGACCATTGTGAAGCGCATCTTTTGCACCAACAAGTACCGGTGTTGCTGTTAGTGAACCCGCCATTAAACCGGTCGCTAGACCAATATCCATGTGCAGATAACGCGCCATGGTCATTGTTATTGCTATTGATGAGAGTAAGACGACTAATGCGAGCATTAGATAATGCTTACCGTCGCGGAAGAAGATACCAAAAAAGTTTGGTCCAGCTTCTATGCCAACACAGAAAATAAATAGCATAAAGCCAATATTTAATGCATCAGTATCAAACGTAAAACCAGCATTACCAAATAATAAAGCAGTAAGTAGAACGCCAATAGAGTTACCTAGTGTCATCTTGGCAAAACGGATTTTACCGAGACTTAAACCAACAGCAAGGACTACAAATAGCAATAAAATATCATTTTGGTGTAGAAGTGCGGCTACATCAATGTTCACGACGGATTTCCGAAATAATGGAAAGATAAAAGTGGGATAAAGTCTAGCTGATTTTGATGGGAGGTTATAGTTTATATTATAAATAAATAGCGAAAATTTATTTTATAAACGAACTCGTTAAGATAATTTGTACTTTTGTAGGGGGATTGTTTTAAAGGGGCGTCATACGTTAAAAATAGTGTTTTAATAATGAAAAATAATCGTGTCGAATAAAAAAGGCTGACACTATCAGCCTTTTAGTCAATCTATATTTATGCTTCTTTAAAAAGCAACTTATGTTCTTTTGCATAAGCTTCAAAATCAGTACAACCACCAACATGATCTTGGTCAACAAAAATTTGAGGTACTGTTTCAACAGGCTTACCGACGGTTTTTTCTAAATCAGCTTTACTGATACCTTCTGCGTGGATATCAACGTAGCGGTAATTAAAATCGTCGCGTTCTTCTTTAATTTTTTCTGCTAGTTCTTTTGCGCGAACACAAAAAGGACAACCTGGACGACCAAAAATAACAACGAACATAAATTTCTCCTACATAATTTGTTTTACTATAACGTGACTCTAGTAATAGAGAAAGCGGGTTTTTCCTGTTAAACCAATAGATAAAAGCGATACCTTTTATGTAAAAAGGATTTTGTTAGTTAAGTGAAAGCGAGAGGGCTGATTGTCATCGATGATGAACTATTATGATGAAGATGCGAATACGCAACGAATATCGGCTTTTATTGCCCATCATGTATAGCTCATCATGTTTATTCTGAGGTTTTATTATTAAGTGGAAATTATTTTTACAATAGATGTTTCCTTGCGTTAATTAGAACTAAGTGTGAGGTGGTATTGATCTTGATGTTGTAGTTATTGAAACAAATGAAAACTTGTTTGTAATCAATATAAGGTTAAGCAATCTGGCTGAATCTGGTTATTACAGTAGATAGCATTTGTAACAAATATCTGTGAATACTTAGTCAGTACGCAAAGAAGCAGATATGCAGACTTTAATTAGACGAACGCCATTTAGGATAGATAACCTATGTTTCAGTTTATGACTTCAACTCGCATCGTCTTTGGTGAAGGTGCAATGCATGATTCTTTATCACTGCTTAATCAATTTGGCTACAGTGCGTTATTAGTTACTGGTCAAGATCAGCAGCGGTCACTGCAAATTGAACAGTATTTTAAGCAACAGAATATGCGCTATCAACGCTTGGTAATTAAAGGTGAGCCGTTAATTGCAATGATAGAAGAGTTGGCTGCAATGGGGCGTACTTTCTGTCCTGATATGGTGATCGGTATTGGTGGAGGGAGTGTGCTGGATGTGGCTAAATCACTTGCAGCGTTAATTCCAAATCAAGGCAGTGTTTATGATTATGTTGATGTTGTTGGGCGAAATGTACCGCTACAGGTTAAATCATTACCGTTTGTGGCTATTCCTACCACAGCAGGTACTGGGGCTGAAGTAAGTAAAAGTGCGGTATTACAGTCGGCGCAAGAACAAGTGCAAGTAAATTTAAGTAATGTTGAATTATTTCCTGATTTAGCGATTATTGATCCTACCTTAACTTATGGTATGGATGCGGTATTATCAGGATATTGTGCTATGGATGCGTTTACTCATCTTATGGAAGCCTATGTTTGTGGTGAACCTAACCCTTTGACCGATATGATTTGCGAAGAGGGATTAAGACGCATTGCAATGTCAATATTACCTGCTTGTAAAGATGATCATTATCCTTCTCGAAGTGATATGGCTTTTGCTGCAATGCTAGGTGGCATGGCGCGTTCAAATGCTAAATTAGGAGCAGCTCATGGATTAGCGTCGGCATTAAGCGGACGTTTAGATGCTCCACATGGACTGATTACAGCACGGTTATCTCCTTATGTGATGACAGAAAATATTTCAGTCGCAATAGAACTAGGTCGGAGTGATGTATTGACTCGTTATCAAAAACTGGCTGTGATTTTGACAATGAACAACGAGGCTAATATTGAAGATAGTGTGCAATGGGTAAATGACATGCTGACAAAGCTACAACTGCCATTGTTATCAGATTACGGTGTGTGTAATACCATGTTTGAAGACGTTGCTGAAGATGCATTACGGACCTGTGCGATTAAAGGCAATCCTTTACCATTAAATCAACAACGGTTAATAACGATTTTACAGCAAGTTTGCCGTTGTGATTGTCATATTCAAGCATAATGATTTACTGATAATCAAGTAGTACGTTATATGTGTGATTTGTCATGATGTTATGTTTTGCTAGTTTTGAACAAAAAAGTGACTTAGGTCGCTTTTTTTTTATCTATATATTTAAAAAAAATCGATATTTTCACGATATTTCTTAATATTATATTTTAAGAATTAAAATAACTATAAATATTTAATATTATTTAAAACTATTCTTAAATCATTCAATATAATAAATATGTTTTAAATTAGTATGTTAGTGTTATTTTTGCTCGCAATTAATGAGAGTGTAACAAGGATTAATGTTTTTAATAATTGATAACAATTTTCGGTTATTAGTATCATAAAGATTCTTTACAAATATTATGCTTTGGTAGCGTTTTTTGATTTAGATGCTGTTTTTAGTGATATAAGCATTGATCTGTATCGCTGCTTACATTAAAATTCGCCGCGCATAAATATGCGAACACATTTTTAAGCTTTATCACTTTTGTTGAGAATCCTGTAGGGGAAAAAGATGTCTACAAAACTTGCTAATCCAGCACCATTAGGTCTAATGGGCTTTGGTATGACTACCGTTTTATTAAATATCCATAATGCTGGCTTTTTCCCTATAGACTCGATGATTCTAGCAATGGGTATTTTCTATGGTGGCTTAGGACAGGTTCTTGTTGGGATGATGTGCTTTAAACGAGGAGATACGTTTGGTACGACAGCATTTACGTCTTACGGTTTATTTTGGTTGTCTTTAGTTAGCATTATTATGTTACCTAATTTTGGTTTTGCTGCTAGCCCTGCACCATTTATGGCATGGTATTTATTACTATGGGGTGTATTTACAGCGTTTATGTTTGTTGGTTCTTTACGTTATCCACCAGCTAAGCAAGTTGTATTTGGTTCTTTAACTATTCTATTCTTCTTGCTTGCTGCACGAGACTTTACAGGCAGTGAAACGATTGGTTTTATTGCTGGTATCGAAGGTATTTTCTGTGGTTTAAGTGCTATTTATTTTGCGATGGCACAAGTGTTAAATGCTGAATACGGTCGTGTGATTTTACCGATTGGTATAGCACCTAAAGATCGTGGCTTGGTAGAAGTTGCAGCGTAAATCTGTAATATAGTTTGATATTAACCCTGCTTATTTTAAGCGGGGTTTTTTTATGCTTATTTTTTATTATGTATAAAAAAACCTCGTATTAACGAGGTCTTAGCATTGGAATATTATTTTTAATGAAACATTTCGGGTAAATGTTCAGTGTGCTCTTTGCAGGTAAAGCAACCTTCTGTATCCATATCATTTTCTTTTCTTGAACTAGCTCTAAATTGTGATGGCGTTAGATTATATTTACGTTTGAACGCATCACAAAAATAAGCAGCACTACCAAAACCCGAACGATTACCTATTTGTGAGATAGAGAAATTAGAGAAGGTTAAAAAATTAAGCGCAAGCCCCATTCGTACATCGAGTAATAGCTGACTAAAGGATACACCTTCTTTCGCTAAATGACGTCGTAATGTTGATTGGGTTGTAAACAGTGCTTTAGCCATATCATCAACGCTCCATTTACGTTGAGGATCTTGAGTAATTAGACGTGCAATCGTTCGTTCTTTAGGTTCATCATAGTTAAAACGATAAACATTGAATACATCGATACCCGTATTATTAAGTGCAATTAAAATGAATACTAAGCACTGGCTCAGCAAAGTTTGCTCCATTTTTGATCCACTAATGCTTGGCAATAGTTGATTAAATAATGCGAAATTTTGCTCAACAATTTCAGATGAATCAATGAGGTAGACAGGTGTGCAAGTTGATGTTACTAGTGATGGTTGTTTAAGAGCACTAATATATTTGAAGGTTTCTGTTATTGAATCTTCATTGATCATTAATATTTGTAGCTCAATGTTCTCTAGATTGTTTAATTGATTAATTGAACAAGAGATATGACTGAATTTAGGTATAGCTAAAATACTGTTTTTTTTTATATCTATAGCGTGACCATTAATATGAATATTACCTTCTGCATTGGATAATTTCACAATTAAATGATGATCGACATAAAACTCTTTCAGAACAATGTGGCTCTGCGAGAGGATACGCTTATATTTCATAGCAATCTTGCTTCTCTATAAAGGGAATAAATCCTTCATTACATATCGTACATCAATGATGTAAAAGGGCGATATACGCATCCATGCTTATACTACATTAACAATAATGAGTATATGTAAGCGAGTATAGGACTAAAAGAAAAGAAAGAATAGATACAATTGGTTATATAAGAAGCAATGGAGATGGGTAATAGTTATATTGATACAATATGGCTATATATCTTAATGATATGGTATTGAACAGTGATTATTAATGAACCATGTTGTATATATTTGTAGTTTTTATGTATGTATTTTGAGCTGAAAACAAAAAAAACTATCCGAAGATAGTTTTTTAGTTATAAACAAATTGTTAATCTTACGTTTAGCAAATAACTTTAATGGCTAAGCCACCTTGTGATGTCTCACGATATTTTGCATTCATGTCTTTTCCCGTCTCAAGCATCGTTTCAATCACTTTATCCAGAGATACGCGTGGAGCTGACGAACGACGAAGTGCCATACGGGTTGCATTTATTGCTTTTACTGCTGCGATACCGTTACGCTCAATACAAGGAACTTGTACCTGCCCTGCAACTGGATCACAGGTTAAACCAAGGTTGTGTTCCATTGCAATTTCAGCAGCCATACATACTTGCTCTGGGCTTCCACCCATTAGTTCAGCAAGACCTGCAGCAGCCATTGAACACGCAACACCTACTTCACCTTGACAGCCAACTTCAGCACCAGAAATAGAAGCATTACGCTTATATAAACCACCTACAGCGCCAGATGCGGCAAAGTAACGCATGTATTCTTTTGGTCCAACAGATTGAACAAATTTGTCATAGTAAGCTAAAACAGCAGGGATGATGCCACATGCACCATTCGTTGGCGCTGTTACTACTCGGCCACCAGCTGCATTTTCTTCATTGACAGCAAAGGCATACATGTTAATCCAATCAACAACCGTCATTGGGTCATTGTTAAATTTTTCTGTTGTAATCAGTTGTTGACGTAATGCTGCCGCACGGCGGGGTACACGAAGTGGTCCAGGCAAAATACCTTCTTCATTCATACCGCGTTCCATACACTCACGCATGGTTTTCCAAATGTTAGCGAAGTATGTGCTGATTTCATCTTCAGCATTCATAGCACGTTCGTTAGCCATAACGAGTGCACTAACAGAAAGGCCATGTTCGCTACATTGCTCTAGTAACTCAGATGCGTAAGCGAACGGGTAAGGAACTTCAACGGTATTCGTTTGTTCTTTACCAAAGTTTTCTTCGTCAACAATAAACCCGCCACCGATAGAGTAGTAAGTTTTAGAAAAAATAACCTCATCATCAAGCCAAGCATGGATTGACATACCATTTTCATGAAGGGATAGGTTTGTAGTATGGAAGTTCATACCGCCATCACGAGGGAAATCAACAGTGTGACAGTGCATGCCAACAGGAAGACGTTCAGTTTCTTCTACGCGCGAGATAAACCCAGGAATGCTGTCAATATCAACATGTTCAGGTGAGTTTCCTGCAAGACCCATAATGATCGCAATATCAGTATGATGACCTTTGCCAGTCAGAGATAAAGAGCCATAAACATCCACGGTGATTTTAGTTACGTCACGTAATTTGCCTAACGTGCGTAAGTCATCGATGAACTCTTTACCTGCTTTCATTGGACCTACAGTGTGTGAACTGGAAGGGCCGACACCAATTTTGAAAATATCGAAAATACTGATCATGTTATTACCTCAGTCATGGGGGAGGCGATTCTTGCCTCCGGAAAAGACTGTTATTCGTTGATATCCTCGCTCCTTCCTTGGCGAGCGCACTTAAACCAAAAGAGTAATGATGCTTTAAGCTTCTTTACTCTTAAGTATCGTCTATTTTACGTTATTTGTGCTAGTAAACACCATGAGTACTAGCACATATTTTTGCTTTTATATGGTTAATTATTCGTAATCAACACATTTTTAGTATTTATCTTAGAAGGCGCCATAAATTACAGAAGTGATTGCTGCGATACCACATAAAACAGTGAATATACGAGCAAATACTGATGTTTTGTATTTTGCCATTGCTGGTACTGTTTGCATTGCGATAACAGGTAGTAAGAATAAAATACCAGCAATCATTGGTGCACCCATTGTTTCAATCATACCCAGAATACTTGGGTTAATGATAGCGACAATCCACGTTGTGATAACAATGAAAGCTAATGAGATTTTTTCAATTTTAGCAATTGGCATCTTAGAGCGAGATTTTGCTAGACCAACCAGACCTTCTTGTGCACCTAGGAAGTGACCAAAGTAGCTTGATGTAATCGCAGCAAACGCAACCAGTGGACCTAAGTAAGATATTGCTGGTGAATCTTTTACGTTAGCTAAGTATGAAAGTACTGAAATATTTTGCTCTTTTGCCATGTTTAGTTGTTCTGGTGTCATTGAAAGCACAACCGAGAATACAAAGAACATCACAAAGCCCATTAGCATCATTGCTGCACCGCCAGTGATCATGTCAGTTTTCTTAACTGCTTCATCACCGTAGATACGACGTTGTTCTTTAGCAAACTGGCTAATAACAGGGCTGTGGTTAAAAGAGAACACGATGATTGGAATCGCTAACCAAATGATTTTAGGCATTGCAGACCAATCAGCTTCTGTTTGTACCATTGACATGTTCCAGTCAGGGATTAGGTAAACAGAAAGAATCAGTAGAATAATAACAAGAGGGTAAACCATTGCTGATGTCGCTTTTAGCATTAGTTCTTTACCAAAAACCACACCTGCTGTCATCAGTGCAATTAGCACACCTGATAGTAACCAACGTGGGATTGATTCCATACCCATTTGGTTAACCATGAATGAGTCAACAGTGTTTGTAATACCTACACCGTAAATTAATACGATTGGGTAGATAGCAAAGAAGTAAGCAAACGTAATTAAGTTAGCGCCTGTTTTTCCGTAATGCTCTTCTACTGTGTCAGTAATATCTGCATTTGGATTTTTTGATGATAAAACAAAACGCGCTAAGCTTTTATGTGCAAACCAAGTCATTGGTGCAGCAATAAGAGCAAGAATAACTAGAGGCCAAAAACCGCCCGCACCCGCTTTAATTGGTAAGAATAGAACACCGGCACCTACGGCAGTACCAAACAAAGAAAGAGCCCATGTAAAATCATTATAGGTCCATCTGGTTTTTGTCGTACCTGTTGCTGACACTGTCGATGTATTTTGCATGCTGTGATATCCAAGAAAAGGGAATGGAACGAAATATAGGAACGAGCGCATTGTCGCTATTTATTGCGGGAAAACAAGGATAAAGATCCCGTTCTGTAATACGGAGATTTTGTGATACAAATAAACAAGACCTGCATCACAAAAATAGGCTTTTAAGATGACGCTAAAACGTCTAGTTGGTTATTTTTTATCTTCCCAAATTTGGTTAGATAATAGTTTAATCATCTGTGCCGTTGCACCCCAGATGGAATAATTATTATAAGGTATCGCATAAACCCGGTGGAATTCACCACCAAGGTGAAACTGATGAGATTGGATATTATTGGGATCAAGCAGATAATTTAGTGGTACTTCAAAGATAGCATCAACCTCGCCAGGATCAGGTTTAGCGGTATAGTCATGGCTGATTGTTGAGATAAAAGGTGTAACAATATAGCCACTGGTTGTTGCTAGTGGGGTTAGTTGACCAATAACATTATTGCGTTGACAAATAATACCTGTTTCTTCGAAGGTTTCACGTAATGCGGTTGCAATTAGATCATGATCTTGGGTTTCAAAACGACCACCCGGAAATGCAATTTGTCCGGGATGGTGTTTTAAGTGTTCAGCACGACGGGTTAATACGACATTAAAGCCTTGTTCCCGAGGTACTAATGGAATTAGGACGGCTGCAGGTTTGAAATGGGTATTATCAGTAAAATGATGATCGATTCTGCGTTTATGGCTAGCATCATACTGCTGACTTGGTGCCATAAGAAATCGAGTTAAAATTTGCTGCTGTTCACCCATAAAGCCTCCATTACAGCTTTTTTCGCTAAATTTAGCGTTATTATAAGGTTGGCAGAATTTTACTCAATTTGTCGAGAGTTTCTTGGTATTCACTGTCTGCATCACTATCTGCAACGATCCCACCGCCAGCCCAAGCATATAAATGGTGTTGATAAGCAACCAATGTGCGAATCGCAATATTGGTATCCATGGTGCCACAACGGCTGATATAACCAATGCTGCCACAATAGATACTGCGTCTATTTGGTTCTAGCTCTTCAATAATTGCCATTGCTCTTATTTTGGGGGCTCCTGTGATTGATCCTCCAGGGAAACAAGCGCGTAGTAAATCAGTCGCGCAATAATGACTTGCCAGTTGACCAGTAACAGTACTGACTAAGTGATGTACTGCTGGAAAGCTTTCAATCGCAAACAGTGCAGGAACACGTACTGTACCAGGAACAGCAACCCGACCAATATCATTACGCAACAAATCAACGATCATGACATTTTCAGCACGATCTTTGGGCGCTTGTTGAAGGGCCTGCGCGTTGGCATCATCTTCAATGGCATCTTTGCTTCGAGGACGAGTACCTTTTATGGGTTTTGTTTCAATGTTCCCTTGCTTTAACTGTAAAAACCGCTCTGGTGAGACAGAGAGAATTACGCCATTGTCAGTGCGAATAAAACTCGAAAAAGGTGCGCCATTAGCGGTATCTAAACGGCAATAGGCTTGCCATTCATCACCTTGATAGCTTGCACTAAACCGTTGTGCGAGATTAATTTGGTAGCAATCACCAGATAACAGATATGACTGTATGGTGTTAAATTTTTCACAATAATCCTCTTTAGTCATGTTTGATGACCATGAAGATGTTAATTGGAATGTCGCATTATCGTTACTGGTTTGTGTTGAAGCTAAAGATTCCATTTTGGATTGCTGTTGCGTTAACCATGCTAACCGGTGACTGTTTTTCGGTTCAATAAGCCATGTTTGTTGTAATTTATGATCGACAATCAATGCCCAATCATAAAGACCAACAGCCATTTCAGGTAAATGAATATCATGGGTTGCTGTGGTGGCAATTTTCTCGACTCTACGACCTAAATCATAGCTGAAATATCCTAATGCACCACCGATAAATGGTAAGTCTAATAATGTGCTAAGTGGCGGTAATAGCTCATTTTGTAATGCATTAATTACCGCAAAAGGATCCTCAGTAGTGGTACGTTGGTCACCATTTGAAAACTTAATATAAGTTGTTTCATGTTGTGACTCAATTGTGGCTAAAGGATCAGCAACTAAAATATCATAACGATTATCTGGATGCGCTTCTGCTGCTGAACGTAATATCATTGCCCACGGTAATCCCGATAATGGTGTAAACCATGAAAGTGCGGCATCTTTTGAGTAGGGTAATGAGGTAATGCTTAATTCTGGATGTGATTTACAAATCATTTTCTTTTTTGTGACAAGAGGTTTGATTGGCGCATAGCGCAATGTTATGGGCAAGAGTATCATATTCAGCGAAAGACGCCCAAGATTGAACGGCACTATTTTGTTGTTTAATACCCTACAATTTGGAAGATTTAAACAGGGCGCCATGGAATGATAATACTTAACGAGGGTAATTATGACCGTCATCCGTAAACAAGATGTAATCAGTAGCGTGGCTGATGCTTTACAATATATTTCTTACTACCATCCTTTAGATTTTATTAAAGCATTAGAAAAAGCCTACAATAAAGAGCAAAGCCAAGCAGCAAAAGACGCCATTGCCCAAATTTTAATTAATTCTCGTATGTCCGCAGAAGGGCGACGACCGATCTGTCAAGATACGGGGATCGTGACGTGCTTTGTTAAAATTGGTATGAATGTACAGTGGGAAAGTGATTTAACGGTACAACAAATGGTTGATGAAGGGGTTCGTCAAGCTTATACCAATGCTGAGAATCCGTTACGCGCCTCTGTTGTTGCCGATCCTGCTGGTGCACGTAAAAATACTCAAGATAATGCGCCTGCTGTGGTGCATATTGAAATGGTTGCGGGTGATAAGGTTGACATTCAAATTGCAGCTAAAGGCGGCGGTTCTGAAAATAAAACCAAAATGGTCATGCTTAATCCTTCAGATGATGTTGCTGAATGGGTAGAAAAAACGGTGCCATTAATGGGCGCGGGTTGGTGTCCACCAGGTATGTTAGGTATTGGTATTGGTGGAACCGCAGAAAAAGCCGCTGTGCTTGCTAAAGAATCATTGATGGAAGCGATTGATATTCATGAATTACAACAACGTGGCGCGAAAACAACAGAAGAAGCATTACGGTTAGATATTTATGATCGTGTTAATCGATTAGGTATTGGTGCACAAGGTTTAGGCGGTTTAACCACCGTACTTGATGTTAAGATTAAAAGTGCACCAACCCATGCAGCCTCTAAGCCTGTATGTATGATCCCTAATTGTGCGGCAACTCGCCATGTACATTTTACGCTTGATGGTAGTGGTCCTGCGGAATTAACACCGCCAAAACTAAGTGATTGGCCACAAGTAACATGGGAAGTTGGTGATAATGTTCGCCGTGTTAACCTTGATAATATTACTAAAGCAGATGTGCAAGAATGGCGATCTGGTGAAACCGTATTACTATCAGGTAAAATCCTTACTGGGCGTGATGCTGCTCATAAGCGTATTCAAGAAATGTTAGCTAATGGTGAAGGTCTTCCTGAAGGGGTAGATTTTACCAATCGATTTATTTATTACGTTGGTCCTGTTGATGCTGTCGGTGACGAAGTTGTTGGGCCAGCAGGACCTACAACATCAACCCGTATGGATAAATTCACGGAGATGATGTTAGGTGAGGCAGGTCTTACCGGTATGATTGGTAAGGCTGAGCGCGGACCTGCAACCATTGAATCGATTAAGCAGCATAAAGCGGTTTATCTTATGGCTGTGGGTGGTGCAGCATACCTTGTTGCTAAAGCGATTAAAAAAGCACGTGTGGTCGCTTTTGCTGATTTAGGTATGGAAGCTATCTATGAGTTTGACGTTGAAGATATGCCAGTAACGGTTGCCGTTGATGCTGAAGGTGTTAATGCTCATCAAACTGGTCCTGATACATGGCGGGTAAATATCGCTGAAATGATGGCATAAATATTTTTCAATGTAGTACGATTTACCGTTCAATAAAAAGGCTTCCAATCATAAGATATGGAAGCCTTTTTTAATGAAGGGCGGTAGAGCGTCAGTCGATTAAACGCTTACTTTCCACACCATCATTTCACCGGCTTTAATTGGCACTACCGTATCATCACCAAATTGCATTTCTTCAGCTACTTTCCATGCATCTTTCGTTAATGTAATGGTGTCAGTGTTACGCGGTAGACCATAAAAATCAGCACCATTAAAGCTAGCAAACGCTTCTAATTTATCCAGTGCGCTTGCTTGTTCAAAGACTTCTGCATACAGTTCGATTGCCGCATGGGCTGTATAAGATCCTGCACAACCACAAGCCGCTTCTTTGCGTCCTTTTACATGGGGTGCGCTGTCAGTTCCCAAGAAGAACTTCGCATTACCACTGGTCGCTGCCGCCACTAATGCTTGCTGGTGAGTGTTACGCTTTAAAATCGGTAAGCAATAGAAGTGAGGGCGAATACCGCCGACTAACATATGGTTACGGTTAAACATCAAATGGTGCGCAGTAATTGTTGCGCCAACATTTGGACCTGCGTTACTAACAAACTCAACCGCATCAGCAGTAGTGATATGTTCAAGCACAATTTTTAGTGATGTAAATTCATCAACGATAGGGCTTAAAACCGTATCAAGGAATGTTTTCTCACGGTCGAAAATATCAACATGATCATGAGTGACTTCACCATGAATAAGTAATGGCATACCCACTTCTTGCATGGCTTCTAATGCAGGACGAATTTTATCAATGGATGTGACACCTGAATCCGAGTTTGTGGTCGCACCTGCGGGATATAATTTAGCGGCATAAATATGACCAGATGCTTTTGCTTTTTTAATTTCTGCAGCAGATGTGTTATCGGTAAGATAGATAACCATTAACGGTGTGAAAGTTGATACTGGTTGAGCGGCTAAAATGCGGTTACGGTAAGCGAGAGCAGATTCGGTATCAATAACGGGAGGGATTAAATTAGGCATGATAATCGCACGGCCCATGTAACGGCTAATATCTCTTACCGTATCTTTTAATACATCGCCATCACGTAAGTGTGTGTGCCAATCATCAGGACGAGTTATCGTTAATGTTGTCATTTTGTTTCCCTACCAAAAAATTTGCCCGATTCTAAAAGTATCCTCTGTTGAAGTAAAGTTGATAAATCAAACAATGTGGTTAATTGCTGCTTTAAAGCGCAATCGTTTGCTGTGAAGCGATAAAAATGGGAATTACTCACCAATCTTATGATCGGTGAGTAATTCAATGATCACTTAAAATACAAGCTATATCTTAAAGCACCAACTACAGTTTAAAGCGACTGACGAGGGTATTTTGTTCGGTAGCTAAATGTTCAAGTTTTACCCCTGTATCTGCCATTTCTTCCATAGTGTTATAACTGTTATCTGCAATATGACTAATGTCTTCTAAGTTACGAGCAATTTCTGTTGTAGTACAACGTTGTTCTTCTGCTGCTTGTGCAATTTGACTACTCATGTCACTGATTTCAATAATAATCGCTTGGATTTCTTCCATTGAACTATTGGCATTAGAGGCAAGACCGATACTGTTATTCATTTCAGTTACACAACTTTGCATCATGGTCATTGCTTGACCTGAACTGGCTTGTAAATTTTTGATCATTGCTTCAATTTCAGTAGTGGAATCAGTAGTACGCTTAGCCAGCACCCGCACCTCGTCGGCAACGACCGCAAATCCACGTCCTTGTTCACCAGCTCTTGCTGCTTCAATTGCGGCATTGAGGGCTAATAGGTTAGTTTGATCGGCAATATTACGAATAACATCCAATATTGAACCAATGTTACTGCTCATTTTTTGAAGTTGTTCAACGGCTTGTACCGATTCATCTAAACGAGTAGAAAGCTGGTGGGCGGTGTTGATGTTACGGGTCATGACTTCGCGACCAGCCGCTGATGCTTGTTCGACCTCATTAACACGTTCCATGGTGATTTGGGCACTTTTTGATACATCGGTGACAGAATGTTCCATTTCAACCATTGCCGTTGCTGCTGAGGCAGTTTGTTGACGTTGGTTATTTAAGCGCCGCTTTGCTTCTGCCGTGGTTGCATGATTTTCAGTGGCTACGGTACTGAGTTCTGATGATGCATGGCTAATTTGGCTTAATATTTGTTGTAAATTTTCAGCTAACGTATTGATATGATGACTGAGTTGACTAAATTCAATAAATTTACTGGTTTCAGTTCGTTGCGTCATATTACCCGCTGTTAGTGCTTCTAATGTTTTTAACATTGCCATCAAAGGTTGACGAACACTACGCGCTAAATACCAACCGACGACGATAGCTAAAAATATAACGGTAATACTGATGATAATCGCTCTAGTGACCACATCTGTGTAGGTTTTATCAGCGGTAATAATGGTATTGCTCATTTGGCTATTAGCTTGTTTATTAAAATCACCAACAATACTCATTGCTTGATTAATTTCTTTCGCTAATGTCGCTATATTACTGTAAAGACGATGTTGCGCTTGAATATATTCAAAATGTTGATCTAACACGCCATCTTTAAGACCAATATCTATACTGTATTGTTCTACGGATTTATTAAATTCTTGCTTTAATTCTGGTTGTAATGTGGATAGAGAACGAAAGGTGTTTTTAAGATGATTGACACTGACTTTATTACTTTTAATTGCCTTTTCGATAGCCGTGGCATCATCAGACGCTAAGGCATCTAAAGTGATTGTTTCTGTTTCTTTTAATTTTTCAAAATAGTTTTTAGATAGCATTTTAACAGCAATATTATCTTGTTCGTTAATAAACTCCTTCATGCCAATGTTGAGTTCTGTTTGTAGTTGTTGGAATTGACGTGCGGATTGCTGGCGATCATCGGTAGCTAGCAGTAGTAATCGATAGTTTGTCATCGCGACAGTGGCTTCATTGAAATAGCGTTGTTCTAACGCAGTTAAGGCTTGAATTGATTTTGTTAATTGTGGATTATTTTTAGTGATTTGTTCGAGTTGATTACGAGCTTGTTGAAAGACTTGGGTTTGTTGTTCAAATTCAGTGCCATAAACGGTCATTGCGAGAGGATCTTGGCTGGTTAAATAATCTTTGAATATTTTATCTGCGACGAGTAATTGCACGCTGACATTATTTGAACTTGAAACTAGGGGGAGGGCATCCGTTGTAATTGATTTTAATTGGTTGTGAATACGACTCACACCATCGAGCATAAAAATAATGGTAACAACAAATAATGCTACCAAGATGGTGAAGCCTAAGTACATACGGCGAATGACAGAGGTTTGAGGTGTTTTTTTCATGATATCCCTAATTTCATAAAGTCTGAGAATGGCGCACTCAATGATCGCAATGTCCGTTTTAACGATTGCACTTAATGTAAAGTCAATAATCAGTGGTGATTGATTTTATTGTTATAATTGATATTTGTAATATTACGTTAGTTTGATTTATCTATCGGCGCGAACTTCAAACTCTTGACCCTCAGACTGCTACATTGGTGAATATTTTGACGGTTGTTGCAAAAATAACGGTAAAAGATGAAATGAAGCGCGAAAAAAATGTTAAAAACGGCGTTCAATATTGCCCTCTACACCTTGGTAGCGCATACTCAAGCAAGAATATATTTAAGCTGATTATTTAATGGAGTCAGGCATGGCTGAAGAAACTATTTTTAGTAAGATCATTCGCAAAGAAATTCCAGCAGACGTTTTATATCAAGATGAGTTAGTAACAGCATTTCGTGATATTAATCCTCGTGCGCCAAGCCATATTCTTATTATTCCAAATAAATTGCTGCCAACAGTTAACGACGTTGAAGCTGAAGATGAATTAATGATGGGGCGCATGTTTACGGTTGCGCGTAAATTAGCAGAAAAAGAAGGTATCGCAGAAGACGGTTATCGTTTGATTGTTAACTGTAACCCTTTTGGTGGCCAAGAAGTTTATCATATCCATATGCATTTATTAGGTGGTCGTCCATTAGGTCCAATGGTTGTTAGTTAATAACAGATAAATTCTTAGATAAAATTGCAATAGAATGTACGGATTATAAAGCTTGAGCATGGCATCGCTAATCTATAAATAATGATTAGAGGTTAGTCACTCAAGCTTTTTTCATTCTCTTGAGTAAACTTATAAAAGAATACTAATAAGTAACCCTATTGAAACTTAGGAGGCTACAGCCTCGCTGTACATGAAGATAGCATGAAGTATATATCTGCGTTGTCGATATTGTTGGTCGCACTGGTGACAGGTTGTAGTGGAATGACAATGTCAGGGATTAGTCTTGAGAAGGGCAATCATCAGGTTGTAATCGGTAATCCTGTATTAGCTAATAAGTTGCAGTTTAGCGACTCACAGACAAATCAACGCGATGGTTACTTACAGGCATCGGTTGCAGTAATGAATAAAACTGACACCAGCATATCATTGGATTATCACTTTTATTGGTATGATGTGAATGGGTTAGAAATAAGTCAGCCTACGACAACATGGCGTACGCTGACCATTAATCCGGGCCAAGTGCTGTTATTGCAGGCGCTGGCACCAATCACTGCCGCCACGCAATATCGTATTGCCGTGCGTGATGCAAATAATTGTTCGATAATAAATAGATAATATTGAAAGGTAAGTAAGATGAAAAAGAGTGTAATGGCCTTGTTAGCAGCAGCAACATTATTAGGCGGTTGTGCCCAACCTATTAATTATGGTGGTGGATTTGGTGGAATAGAAAAGGCAGTCACTAATTTTGGTGCCAGTGATTTAGAAACCTTAACTTCATCGATGGTTGATAACATGCTTTCATCAGCTGCTATTCGTTCCATAACAGCAACAGGTGACCCGATTGTTGTAGTTGATAGTCTTAAAAATCAAACGCGTAAGCATATCGATACGAGTGCTTTAACCGCGATGATCAGTGAGCAATTACAAGATTCTGGTAAATTCCACTTTGCTGATCCTGCGCGTGTTAAAGCTGTTCGCCAACAATTAAATTTCCATGAAGATGATCGTTTTGTTAATCAAAGTACGGCAATCCAGTTTGGTAATATGGTTGGCGCGCAATATATGCTTTATGGCCACGTATCAACGGTAATGAAATCAACCTCAAACGGTAAGCAAGCCTATTATAAAGTTACGATGCGGTTAATGGATTTGAAGTCTGGTGTTATTGAATGGTCTGATCAAGATCAAGTGATGCAATCGACATCAACCAATAGTGTTGCTTGGCAATAGTGAAGTATTAGTATCAGGTGAAGGATTTCAATATGGGTTGTTATGAAAAATTTGATAGTGATCTTTTACGTGCCTTACCTGATACTGAATTTATATCAGCGTCGATGTTAACGGGTGGACTGACTAATCGTTGTTGGAAATTAGCATTATTTCACCCATCAACCCATCAAACTAAACACTATGTGTGGCGGCCATTCTCTGTTGCTGCTCAAGCATTTGGTATTGAACGGCTGCACGAATATCAGCTATTAACGATGATATCTGATACTGGGTTAGGTCCTAAGCCATTACAGTTACTTGTTGATGCAAATACACAAACAGACCAAGTGACAGGATTGTTAGTTGAATGGCTTACTGGCATGGAAGCAACAGTCGATTTTTCCAATACTGCATTGTGCCAACTACAAGCAAAAGTACACCAATTACCTGTACCTAGTTGGCGGTTAGATATTCAGCAGCGAGGGCTGCATTATTGGCAATATATTAATGCCGCGCATAAAACACCGCTATTAACTTCAATTCATTATTTCTTTCAACATCAACCAATACCAACAGCATTTGATGATTGTTGCTGTCACTTTGATCTTGGTCGTTATAACGTCATTGTGCCATTTCCAGTCAATGGCTTAACGGAAGATGCCAAAATTATCGATTGGGAATATGCCGCAGCGGGGGACCCTAGTTTAGATTTAGCCATGACAATTATCGCTAATGGTTTAGATCCTGAATCTGCGGTGAGGGATTATTGTGATTACCGCCAGTCTCTTAATAACCATACTGATTTTAATAAGCATGATTGGCTACAAGCAGTTATTGCTTGGCAACCATGGTGTCAGTATTTAGCGTTATTATGGTATTTAGTTGGTTATGATACTTGGCAGCAGCCCGAATATTTACAACATGCCTCGCAATTACAGCAACAACTTATTGAATACGTAAATGGATTTTAAGTGACATATAAAATAATAATACTTGAGTTAATGTGAGTATTATTTTTGGTGAATAATTTTTTGTAGACGAGATCGTGCTTTTTGTTTTAAATTTGTTAAAGTAATGCTTAAGTTATGGATTTAACTCGGCTATGTCGGTATAGATAGTAAGTGAAAATTATTACTAGATAGCGAGAGATAATAATGATTATTTATTTACATGGCTTTGACTCAACAAGTCCCGGTAATCACGATAAAGTATTGCAATTACAGTTTATTGATTCTGATGTTCGTTTTCTAAATTACAGTACTCTGCACCCGAAGCATGATATGCAACACCTATTGAATGAAGTGCATAAGTTACTTGAAACCAGTGATGATTCACAACCTTTAATTTGTGGTGTTGGTCTTGGTGGTTATTGGGCTGAACGTATTGGATTCCTTTCTGGCATAAAACAGGTGATGTTGAATCCTAATTTGCATCCAGAATGTAATATGGAGGGTAAAATAGACCGTCCAGAGGAATATGAAGACATTTTGACAAAATGTGTAACAAATTTTCGTAAAAAAAATACAGGAAATTGCCTCTGTATCCTTTCAACTCATGATGAAGTGTTAGATAATCAGCAAACAAAAGATGCGCTAGATCAATTTTACGATATTGTGTGGGATGAAAATGAATCCCATAAGTTTGCAAAAATCTCGCAGCATCTACAAAAAATAAAAGCGTTTAAAGCGCAGTAACAACGGAATCATTACCTCCTACATCTCACAGACGGGTCGTAGATCCGTCTGCCTACCTACGTGAACTTAGATATTATAGATACTTTTTCGCCTAGCGGTCTTGATGCTTGATTATTTACTATCAGCAGACTGCTATGCAATTCAGTCTTTGTCAGTTTTTAAAAATCATAAAATAGAGAGGAAGCTATCTTGACACGTATTATCGTTGTGGGTGGTGGTGCTGGTGGTTTGGAATTAGCCACTAAATTGGGTCGTACATTAGGCCGCAAACGCCGCGCTGAAGTTACATTGGTTGATCGTCGCGCAAGCCATCTATGGAAACCATTACTACATGAAGTAGCAACGGGTTCGTTAGATGCGGGTGTTGATGCGATTAGTTACCGTGCACATGCTAAAAACCATTCATTTGACTTCCAAATGGGTTCATTGCAAGGTATTGATCGCGATGCAAAAACGATCACATTAGCAGCATTATACGACAAGCAAAATGAACTATTAGTACCAGAACGTTCATTAGAGTACGATATTTTAGTCTTGGCGATTGGTTCTACATCGAATGATTTTAATACTCAGGGTGTACGTGATAATTGTATTTTCCTTGATAGCCCAGAACAGGCTCACCGTTTCCGTAGTGAAATGAATAACCAGTTCATGAAGTTACATGCAAATAAAGAACAAAAAACGGTTGATATTGCGATTGTAGGTGCGGGTGCAACGGGGGTAGAACTTTCTGCTGAGTTACACAACGCAGTTCAAGAGTTACATAACTACGGTTTTGGCGATCTTGATAGTTCACGTTTAAACATTAACTTAGTGGAAGCGGGCGAGCGTATTTTACCTGCATTGCCACCGCGTATCTCACAAGCTGCGCATAACGAATTAACAAAACTTGGTGTTAATGTTCGTACCGCAACAATGGTAACGAAAGCCGATGAAACAGGCTTAACAACCAAAGATGGCGAACATATTCCAGCGCAAATCATGGTGTGGGCTGCGGGTATTAAAGCGCCTGATTTCATGAAAGATATCGCTGGTCTTGAAACGAACCGTATTAATCAGTTAGTGGTTAAACCAACGTTACAGACAACCCGTGATGATAATATTTATGTTATTGGTGATTTAGCATCATGTGTGCAAGAAGATGGTTCATTTGTACCACCGCGCGCACAAGCAGCACACCAAATGGCAAGTCGTTGTTTTGGTAATATTGTAGCTAAACTGACTGATCGTGAACAAAAGCCGTATATTTATAGCGATCATGGTTCACTTGTGTCATTAAGCCGTTTCTCAACGGTTGGTAGCCTAATGGGTAACTTATCAAAAGGCTCGATGATGGTTGAAGGCCGTATTGCACGTATGGTCTACATTTCACTGTATCGTATGCATCAGATGGCACTACATGGGATGTTTAAAACCGGTTTAATTATGTTAGTAGGACGAATTAACCGTGTGTTACGTCCAAGTTTGAAATTGCACTAATAGCAAATTAGAGTAATAAAAAAACGCCAGTATTATGTGGTCTCTTTTTAGTGGAGAGCAATACTGGCGTTTTTATTAGTGCTGATAATTTAATTAATCTTAAATAACTCAACATCAAAGATTAGTACTGAGCCAGGAGGAATGCTACCTGCGCCATTGTTTCCGTAAGCAAGATCAGCCGGGATAAAGAAACGTACTTTTTCGCCAACAACCATATGTTGTAAGCCTTCCGTCCAACCTTTAATCACTCGATTTAGTGGAAATGAAATTTTTTCACCACGATCAACTGAACTATCAAAAACAGTACCATTAAGTAATGTACCGTGGTAATGAACAGTCACTGTATCTGTTGCTTTTGGATGTACAGTTCCTGTACCAGGTTGCAGTACTAAGTATTGCAAACCAGAAGCGGTAGTTTGCACGCCTTCTTTTAGTTTGTTCGCCGTTAAAAATTCCTGCCCAATTTTAATGTTTTCTTGTGCCGCTTGTTTGTTGTTGTAAGAGCGATAAAGAAAAAACGCAACCACGGCAGCGATAACCACTGCGATAATAATTTTTGGCACTAGTGTGTCCTTACTGAATTAAGTTGATTTATCTTACCATTACTCGTAATAGCGAACAGCAATCTCTTAAAATTATTTGTCTTTTAAATCAGGGAGGGTGATTTATTAGTGATGGCAGATTTTATCTCGATTTGTATGTAAGTTATCACCATCAAGCGTAATTTTATTACGAGATACAAGAAAAGTGAGCAGTGCATCTAATGAAAGATCATTCAGTTTACAGGTATGAAAACGAACATTTGTTCCCCAATGTTGTTCGACATATGAGTGTAATGTTTTGATTGTGAAAGGAGTTGATGCATCCGCAATAAGGTTTAATACATCGTGACCATGGCGACTTTCTGTTGTGTGCATAATAAGTAACTATTTTATTAGATGAAGAGTTGTTGATAATAAACGAAGTTGGAACATTAAAGATTGATGTATACCAATGCTAGAATGGTTAGCCGTGATTAATATAAATCTTGTGGTACGAGTGAATACACATAGCCATTCATCGGTGTATTTCGATAAAATATACGGTTTCTCGCTTCACATTCAAAAATGGCATTACAAGCAAGTGCTGTTTTCTGGCTAGCATAATTATCAATATGGGTAATTATTTCCAATCGAGTAAGCCCTAACATTTGAAACGCAAATTGAATAATAGCGATATTCGCTTCAGTTGCCATGCCTTGACGATGGTAATCGTGGGTGATCCAGTAGCCAAGATTAGCCGAATTAAATAGCGGTATGATGGCACTTAGTGAAACCGCACCCACAAAATCATCGCTAAATCGATCAAAAATAGCCAATTCATAGCTGTAATCGTGTTGCCAACTTAAGCGGCTTGATTCTATCCACTCATAAGCTTGTTGTTGATCAAAATTACTATCGCACCATTCTAACCATGGCTGTAGATATTCATTTGATTGGTTGACTGCTTCAACAAAAGCGTCTAAATCTGCGGTTTTAAAAGGACGTAAAATAAGCCGAGTAGTGGTAAGTTCAAAGTCAATTTTCATGATTATTTTAGCCTCTGAAGTGATTGTGGTGATAATAGTGAGAAAGAAAAAGCCCTAGAAGATATCTAGGGCAAGGCTGGGTTAAATCATATTTTCTCTAAATTGATTAAGCAGATCTTCAATAAATTTAATTCTCTTTTTACGATCTGTTTCTCCAGCTACGATTTTTAATTTTGTTGGACCTTCCATCCTAAAATTATGGGGTTGTGTTTGCAGTAAACCAACCAAGAAATGCGGGTTAATAGCAGCATCTTGTTTAAATTCAAGGTAACCCCCTTTTTCATTACTCTCGACTTTCTTAACTCCGATAATGGCGGCTTTGAGTTTAAGACTATTAACGGTAAAAAGGTTAGTTGCAGCTTCTGGTAATAAGCCAAAACGGTCGATTAATTCCACTTTTATTTCATTGAGTTCGTTATCATCTTTTGCGCTAGCGATGCGCTTATACAGTGATAAACGGGTATTAATATCAGGAATATAATCGTCGGGTAGCAATGCTGGAATGCGCATTTCGACTTCAGCTTGTTGTTTGAGTAAGTCATCAAGTGTTGGCTCTTTACCTTCACGTAATGATTCAACCGCTTGTTCTAGCATTTCCATAAATAAACTAAAACCAACCGATTGGATTTGACCACTTTGCTCATCACCTAAGAGTTCACCTGCACCACGAATCTCTAAATCATGAGTCGCAAGCGTAAAGCCAGCACCAAGATCTTCAAGTGAAGCAATCGCTTCTAAACGTTTAACTGCATCTTTGGTCATACGTTTTGGATGCGGTGTAAGTAAATACGCGTAGGCTTGGTGGTGTGAACGACCGACACGACCACGTAATTGGTGTAATTGCGCTAAGCCGAGATTATCAGCGCGATCCATGATAATGGTATTCGCCGTTGGTACATCAATACCGGTTTCAATAATGGTGGTACAAACCAGCACGTTAAAACGTTGATGGTAAAAATCACCCATGATCCGTTCAAGTTCACGTTCGCGCATTTGACCATGGGCAAAGGTTACGCGCGCTTCTGGGATTAACTTGGCTAAATCTTCTGTGGTTTGTTCAATACTATCGACTTCATTATGCAGGAAGTAAACTTGTCCACCGCGGCTGATTTCACGCAATATCGCTTCACGAATAATATTTTCATCACCTTGACGAACAAAGGTTTTTATTGCTAAGCGACGTGCGGGTGGGGTAGCGATAATCGATAAATCACGCATGCCACTCATTGCCATATTAAGGGTTCGAGGGATTGGCGTTGCGGTTAGCGTTAGAATATCAACATCAGCACGAATGGCTTTGATTTTTTCTTTTTGACGCACCCCAAAACGGTGTTCTTCATCGACCACCAATAATCCAAGATCTTGGTAGTTAACGCTACTATTGAGCAGTTTGTGAGTACCAATAAGAATATCAATCTTACCTTCTTCAACATCAGCTAAAATTTGTTTCTGTTCTTTGGCTGTTTTAAAGCGTGATAACACTTCCACGCGAACTGGCGTATTAGCAAAACGGTCACGGAAGTTTTCGAAATGCTGCTGTGCCAATAATGTCGTCGGTACTAATATTGTTACTTGTTTATTGTTATCAACCGCAACAAAGGCGGCACGCATTGCGACTTCTGTTTTACCAAAGCCGACATCACCACAAACAAGACGATCCATGGCTTTCGGTTGGCACATGTCAGACAGCACGGCGTTAATAGCTAAGGCTTGATCATAGGTTTCGTCATAAGGGAAACTAGTACAGAAATCTGCATAGCTTTCGCGATCAAGTTTGAACTTAAAGCCCGGTTTTAGCTCACGCATGGCGTAAACTTCAAGTAACTCAGCAGCCACATCACGGACTTTTTCTGCAGCTTTTCGGCGCGCTTTAACCCATGCCTCACCGCCTAATTTATGAATAGGGGCACTATCTTCTGCGCCACCTGAGTAACGGCTGATAAGATGTAGCGAAGCAACGGGTACATAAAGTTTTGCCCCGCCTTGATACTCAAGGGTGACATATTCGGTTTTAATGCCGCCAGCTTCTAGGGTTTGCAAACCTTGGTAGCGTCCAATGCCGTGGTCGATATGAACGACTGGCTGACCGACTTGTAATTCGGCAAGGTTGCGAATAATGGTATCGGCATTGATGGTGGTTTTTTTATCATTGCGGCGGCGCTGTTGAATACGTTCGCCAAGTAAATCGCTTTCACAAATAAAAGCGACCGCAGGTTTTTCAAGAATAAAACCATTTTCTGCAGCACCAATAACGAGACAATGCTTGGCTTTATCAGCCATTGCTGCGTCAAGGTTATCAAATACTATCGGACGCATTTTTATACGAGCTAATAAATCAAATAATGCTTCACGGCGACCCTCAGAGGCGACCGAGAATATGATCTTGCCTTTAAACTGCTCAGTGAAGTGACGTAATTCCGCGAATGGTTCTTTAAGTTGATGGTTAATAGTTATCGCTGGAACAGGCGTTAAAGCAGGGTTATAGCGACCCACTTTTTCAGCGTCAATAGCTTCGCGTTGTATTCTTACGCGAGGCAGTTGTTTAAAGCCAGTAAACATCTCATCTTTAGTGAGCCACAATTCTTTAGGTGCGAGTAATGGCCGCAATGGATCAACTCGACGTTGATCATAACGGTGTTCAGCATCGTGTAAGAATGTGTCTACAGCCGGTTCTAAATCACCTAATGTCACCAACAGAGTGTTTGTTGGTAAATAATCAAATAAGGTTTCAGTGTGATCAAAAAACAGCGGTTGCCAATATTCGATACC